>NZ_JBVJLS010000006.1:0-353401 GCF_055584605.1 Nocardia sp. NPDC102475
CGCGGCGGATGTCTGAAAGCCACACCCGACACCCCTGGGCACCAGGACCCTACGACTGGCCCGAGTCACCCGAGAAAGAAGGTAGGGATGTCTGATGCGGCCCACGGGGTGAAATGCGCAACCGACCATCCACGAGCCGAAATCCCGGTCTCGGACGGGATATCTCGCAGCGCTTCGGTGATCATGTTCAGCATCGAGGTCTTGCCGCTTCCCCAGGGGCCTGCGAGACCGAACACCGCGCTCGGTCCGGTGCCTGCTCGCGCGATACGTTGCGCGATCCGGACCGCGAACACAGCCCGCGACAAGTGATCCTCGCTCATGGTTTCGATCGCCGCGTCGTTGCCGTTGTCAGGCCCTCTTCGCTCGTTGCTCATAGGCCGAAGATCGTACTGATCCAGGTCGAGTGGACGGCGCATGGTTGCCCGCGCGGCAGGCGCGGTCCGGCAACTTTGCCATTCGTCGGCAGGATAAAGAGTCGATCATTCGAGAATTGAACGAACACTGAAGGATTCGTGCGGCAGTCAGCGCTCGCGATGCGTCGGCCACTGTTGAGGCAGCTACCTGTCGGTCAGGAATCGATAATCTATTTCAGGCCAACGTATCTCGCAGTGCCGGTGTTCGTGCCGATGACGGTGATGGTCCGTCTACCGAGTCTCGGATCGCTCACGGACTCAGCATCGATGTCGATACGCCGCTCGTTCAAGACGTTCGTCCGCGTGACCCTCGTGAATCAATACGATTGTCGCGCAGCAGATTTCGTTGTCAACAGCACGTCAATCCTGGATTGACGTGCCGCCGACAATCCTGGTGCGCGAGCTATCCGCGCAATTACAGCACATCAATTCACTGTCTTACTCTCCACGACCGGCGTCCCAGACGATCTGCTGGAACTGATACGGCGACAACGGTTGTCGTACAGCTATGCCGGTTGCGGGTGTGCGTGGCCAGAAGCACACGCCCGGGTTCACCGGCTGAGAGAACATCAACATCACGGGAGGAATGCTCATGGATAACCATATCGACCGGCGGCCTGAGGGAGCGTCAGTACGGTTTCGTCCCGGCGACCGGGTGCGTGTCACGGCACCGGACCTGTACGGGACGGTTGTAGAGCTTGAGGCCGAACAGGTCGTCGTTAACATGGATAACGATTCGTTCGACCTCGGTTACCGGCCCGAGGAGCTTGAGATCAGCGAGTCCGCCCCTGGGGAGTTCACCGCCACGGTGACCGAGAACATGCGCGCGGCCATCGCCGCCGATGGGCGCCCGGTCCCGGAGATCGCCGCCGCAGCCGGGGTATCGGTGGACGGACTCACGTCTGTGCTAGCGGGCCGAACCGCGCCGTTCGTCCACGACGTGATCCTGCTGGCGATCACGCTCGGTGTCGCCGCGTCGGACTGGTTCCGCCGCGCTGAGGCGATCGTCGTCACGCACGACGAGATTGCGGACTACATGAAGTCGCTGCCTACCGATCCAGCCGGACTTCGTGATTGATGATTCTCCTGGTAAGAGCGCTGATAGTGGCCACCGGACGCGATGCAGTAGACGAACGTCCACCCATAGCTGGGCGAATGTCCCGAGTTGACGCTTGGGTGTGCGCGTTGGTCTCCGACGCGGTATCGGAGACCACCGGCCACAGATCGGTTGAAATCAGCCGGTCAAGCCGTGGTTTCAACCCGCCGAATGCCTACCGGCTTGATCCGAATATCTGGTCCATCGACCGTCGGAGTGTTCGGGTTGTGGAGCGTTAGGCTTGAATAGGGAAGGCGCAGGTCATCGGCCTGCACCTTCCCTATTGTGTGGCATTGCCCGAACACATTGCGGTGGTTGAGTGAGTGCTGTTCGTAGCCGGGCTGTCCGGGGGCTTCATGGCCCGGCGCTCCGGGCAGGTGGGAGGCAAACGCTCGCTCGTAGTCGCCGATTACAGCGCGTCGGAAGGGACGCAAGGAAGATCGGCCGGGCACGTCGCTAGTCCAGCCGAACGACGCAATCGTTCCGCTGATATTTGCCATGTCGACGGCACGCGGATCAGGTTCCGTCGACATGCCGGTCGCGGTGGTACCGGTGGTTCTCCCGCCGAGCCGATGCGAGGCGGCACGAACGACAAGTATTCGTCTGAACCGGTTCCGGTGGGCCGGGCCGCGTGGCGCTGCTGCGGCACGGCCGACTACGGGTGCCACGGTCTGCCACCCCGTTGTAGCAGTGCTTGGACTCTGGACCGAACGATCGGTTGCTGTCGTATCCCTCGAATGTCGACCGTCACGTAATTGTGCACGCTGTTGGTGTCGGCGAGGGCTTCCCAGGATCAAGCTTCTCCGCCAAGGTCTTGCGGGCCCGCAACAGTGTTCGTTTGCTTGGGCGGAATACGACGGTGCCGATCGCCATGATGACCCCGATCGCGATCGAGGCGACTCCGTATGAGGTTCGGTTTCCATGGGCGAGGATGAAGCCGAAGGCCAACGCGGTAAGTCCCAGGTACAGCGCGACCTGCGGCCAACTCGGGACAGCCGACCGCGCGTCCGATTGGGGAGTGATGATTGTGTCCGTCATGAGCAGTCCTTTCTGGATTGGGCTCATCGCGGACGTTCTACGCCAGCCGCCTCGCAAAGATCCCCGTTGCTGTCGTGAGCGAGAAATTTGTTGCGTGCGGGGATTGACGGGCCGATCGGCGCATATCACCTGAACGTGAGCAACGCACACATCCTGGACCGCAAACAGGCCGCTCGGAGGCCGCCTCGATGACCAACTCGGATCCGCGGCCCCGACCGACGCTGCGGCGAATCACTCCGATCCGTAGCTACCTTCCCCCGACTCCGATACATAGGGAAAGCACCGACTCGTCGTCCGGAACCGGCTACACGGTACCGCCGAAGCCAGGCTCCGAAGCCGAGGCGACCGACGCGCTGGAAGCTTATGAAGTGCGGGTACCTGACCCGGCAGACGCGCTACCGGACGGTGCTGACGTGCGTGAAGGCACGGTCTTGACCATGCGGCCCGCGGCCACCGATGTCGTGATCTATGAGTTGCTGCGTGAGGCTGGTTTCACCGGCGACATGTGGCAGGACTTCGCCGAAGGCTTGGCGGGCCGGGCCTTGCCGATCATCCGAGCCTGGATCGGCAACGGGGCCATCTTTTACCACACCGCCATGCTCGGAATACTTGTGCGCCCCAGCATTCAGCAGTTGCTGCTGCTCAAGGACCCCGGGTTGCGTGAAGAACTGGCCCGAATGACTGTGGCTACGGCGTTGAGCCGGCTTCAGGGCGGATGGCTGAAGGGCCAGGGATGGCGACCCAACCAGGGCACCCTAATGGCCACCTGGTTCATAGACGGCTGCAAGTACGCCTTCGTAAGCGAATTCAAGGAGTTCTGCCAGGATCATCGTTCTGCGCCAGGCACCGTGAGCCTCGACGACCCTGCTGTCGCGGAGGTGGTGCAGATGGCCGTCGCTGATGACCAGGCCAGCGAGAAGCGTCGCGACGAGCAGGCGGTGACGGAAGCACTTTCTCTCCTGGGCCTGGATTCGACCAGTCACGCGATCGTGCGCGGCAAGATCGCCGCCGAATCCGATAAGGAGATCGCTGTTCGGGTTGGGCTCACCCCGAAAGCGGTCGGGCAGCGCTGGTCCCGATTGATGGACGCGCACCCGCTACTCGATGTCTTGCGGCGAGGAAGGAGGTAGGTATGGACACCGACGAGACCCGCCGCGCCCTGATGCGGAAACTACTGGCCACCAGCAGCTTCGGTGAACTCGCCAATGAGACCACCGCCGCCCACACTTGCCCCGACCCGGTCGCTGACACACTTGCGCGCGCGCGCCGCGCCCTGGTGCGGGAGCTACTTGCCACCAGCAGCTTCAACGAGGCCACCGCCGCGCACACCCACCCCGAAACGGTACTACGGCACCCTGCAACGACTAAGGGGGTCTTCCGGTCCGATCCGGACTTGGTCCGTGCGTACGTCCGTACCGGCGGGCGTGCCAGTAGCACCCGGGAGCTGGATCTGGTCACCCTGGTCGTGGCCGCGGCGGAACTCACAGCGGCCGCCACGCCCGACGCCCGCCGTGTCACGTCCTTGTGCAGCAAAGAGGTCTCGATGTCGATCGCCGAGATCGCGGCCCTGCTGAACATGCCGCCCTCAGTGGCGAAGATCGTCGTGTCCGACCTGCTCGACAGCGGGCATCTGTCCATCCCGAAACCAGCTGAGGGGGTGCCAGTGGTCGCTCTGTCCGAAGAGGTACACAACGAAGCCCGCCACACTTTTGGAGCCTGACCACGTCATCGTCCGCACCGACGGGCACGTACTGGCCGCCGACGGCCTGGTCGTGGCCGCCGACGGCATCGACTCACCCGCCCGCATGAACCTGCCACCAGAGTCGCGAACACCACCCCACACGAAGAACGAAACACGACCGAACCCACAGCCGCACAACACGATCCGCACTCCCTACCGGATGGTCGAACCACCCCGAGTGTAGGACTCCAGCTCACTGCCCGCTCCGGCGCTCTTTCCAGTAACCACGAACCTGACTGCCTCGTTCACGTCATGTCGCAAGGCCGCAAATGCCGCTGCGACACGGCCCGGCCCGCTCTTCCGCATCGACGACAGTCGATGAGACCGAGCCGCGCGCGTTACTCGGCTGCCCAAGCAATATGCCGCGTACCGAGCGAACAACCCAGCTGACGCTTGGGGATCCGCGCGGTGGTCTCCGAAGCACCAGCGGAGCGGCACGCCGACAAATCGGCGGATTTCAGCAGGTCACGCCCTGGCTTCTACCTGCCGAACGCCTACCGGCGTGATCCGAATCTCTGGGCCATCGACCGTCAGTATGTTCGGGTTGTGGAGCGTTAGGCCCACTCACTGAAGAAGCCGCAGGTCGTCGACCTGCGGCTTCTTTGTTGTGTGGCATTGCACGAACACACCGCGGCGGTCGAGCGTTGGGTGCGGCCGAATTCTGTGCGGCTGTTCTGCCAATGCGAGGGTGTCGCCCGCCGCGTCGGCTTCGCGGGCGGGGCCCTGCGGTTGGTCTGCGTCGGATCTGTTCAGTCCCTTGGGGTCAGCAGGACCAGCGGAATTTCGCGAGTGGTGCGCCGCTGATAGGCGGCGTAGCCGTCATATCTCGCGGTCACTTTCGGCCATAGCTCGGCCCGTTCCTCCACGGTCGCGATCCGGGCGGTCATGCGTTGACGGGGGCTGCTGCGGAACGACACGTCGACCTCGGGCCGGTCTCGCAGATTCAGATACCACGCCGGATGGACCGGATCACCACCGCGGGACGCCACGACGACGATCGTGTCGCCGTCGATCAGCGGGGCGGTGAGCATCACCGTGTGCGGTCGTCCCGACTTCCGTCCGACCGTGGTCAGTTCCAGCGACGGCATACCACTGAAGGAGTTGCCCAACTTCCCGCCGCTGGCCCGGAGCAGGCTGCGGTGCGCGATGTTCATTACCTTCAGGGCCAGGTTGGGTGGCAAGAGGTCTCCTATGTCGAGGGTCGGCCGGTCGGCGAGTATGAATCGAGTACGTGCAGGCGGTGGCCGAACACAAGGTTCAAGGCAACCAGGCTGGTCGAGTCGCAGTATTGGATAAAAGCGACTGCCGGGACTCGGACGCTTCATCCCCGGTCGGGCGGAGCGAAGCATAGTCTATCGGCGAACACACTCCAATACCGCTGAACGAGCGGGCTACCCGCTGAGATCAACTGCGGCGCAGAACATCCGGAAGAGCCGCGTGCCGAGCGACAAACCAGCCGACGCTTGGGGAGCGCACGGTGGTCTCCGGCGTGCCAGCAGAGCGGCACGCCGACGAATTGGCGGATCACGCCATGGTTTTTGCCTGCCGAACGCCTACCGGCCGGCCTCAAAGAACGGCGCGGCGGCGGATGCGGCCGACGAGGCTGCTGCACGATCGGGTGGGCGCGGGCTAGATCGATGTAGTGGTGTCCGGTGCGGGTCGCGGGACGGAGGCAGGCGCTGAGTCGTTGCCCGCCTCAGCGCCTCGGCCTCATTCCGGCAAAAAGGGCTTCGAGCACGCGGTCGACGTGGTCGTGCGTCACCGGTTGTTGGGTGATCAGAAGCCGGAAGTACAGGGGGCCCGACAGGATCGCCATGGCCAGGTCCAGATCGAAGTCGGGTGCCAGCTGCCCTTGGTCACGGGCGGCCTTCAGCCGTGAGACGGTCTTGTCCGCCTGGGGGGTGATGAATCGGTCATTGAGTGCGGCGGCGACTGCGGGGTCGTGCTGGGCCTCACCTATCAGGGCTCGGTACAGCGGGCCCAACGGTGGCCGGCTCAGCAGATCGACGGCAGCGTGGATCTGTTCACGCAGGTCAGCAACGATATCGCCGGTGTCGGGGTAGTCGAGCACGGGCTCGTTTACCGACAGCACCGCGTCGAGGAACAGGGCGCCCTTGGACGGCCAGCGACGGTAGATCGTGTGCTTGCCGACGCCGGCGCGGGCTGCGACTGCCTCGATGCTGAGCTTGACGTAACCGATCTCCTGGGCCATGTCCAGCGTGGTCCGCATGATGGTCTCGGTCCGGTCGGCGGCTCCGGTGTTCCGGTTAGCAGTCATACCGTCACATTAGTAGAACGGCACGTGCCGTTTTGACAGAAGTCGCACCGTCCCACCAAACTGACCGCGCCATCCCTTTCGGCACGACACGTGCCGTTCCTGCCGATGGCGACCATGCACGCGCGCGGCCTGGACCGTTTCCGGTATCACGACCCGCAACCCGCGAAGGAGCCGACGTTGTCACCTGATCCGACCACCGTTCACCCACTGCCTGCGCACGACCGCGTGGTGTTCCTGAAACCGCTGATCACCTCATCGAAGATCATCGTGGGCGAGTACACCTACTACGACGACCCGGACGGCGCGACGAGCTTCGAGGACCGCAACGTGCTCTACGCCTACGGGCCGGAGCGTTTGACCATCGGCAGGTATTGCGCAATCGCCTCGGGAACCAGGTTCCTGATGGCCGGCGCCGCGCATCCGACGATGGGAGTGTCCACATTCCCGTTCACCATGTTCGGCGGCCGGTGGGCCGAGCAGACCCTGGACATCGTCACCGCCATGCCCAGCCGCGGTGACACGGTCGTCGGCAACGACGTCTGGTTCGGCTACCAGGCGATCGTCATGCCCGGTGTGCGGATCGGCGACGGCGCCATCATCGCGGCCGGCGCGATGGTCACCACCGACGTCCCGCCCTACACGATCGTCGGCGGCAACCCGGCCGAACCGATCCGGCGACGCTTCCACGAGGCCGACATCGAACGGCTCCGCCGCGCCGCCTGGTGGGACTGGCCCGCCGATCTGGTCACCGAACACGCCCGCACCATCATGGCGGGAACCCCCGCTGACATCGCATGCATCGCCGCCGATCATGGACTGGAGCAGACCGCATGACGCAAGTATCGATCGAGGAGTACGCGGTGGCCGACGGCGGCCCGTACGCGATCACTAAAGGCCCGGACGGCGCGCTGTGGTTCACCATGGTCCGCAGTGCCGGCTGGTGCCGGGCGGGGAACTGAGCTATCACCAGCTCGAGCCGGGCTGCGGGCCGACGATCATCGTGCCCGGGCCGGACGATGCGCTCTGGTTCACCGAGTACCGGTCCCACCGGATCGGCCGGATCACCACATGTGGTTCACCATGAACCAGGCCAACGCGATCGGGCGGATCGGCACCGACGGCACGGTCACCGTCCACCCGCTACCCACCCCGGCAGCCGCGCCGGTCGGGATCACCACAGGTCCCGACGGCGCCATCTGGTTCGCCGCAATCGCCGCCGGCCAGACCGGACGGATCACATCGGACGGCGCGATCACCGAGTTTCCGCTGCCCGACAGCGCCGGCCGACCGCACGCCATCACCCCCGGCGGCGACGGCGCCCTGTGGTTCACCGAATGGGCCGGCAACCGCATCGGCTCGATCACCCTGGACGGCGTCATCGACATCCACGATCTACCCACCCCCGGCGCGGAGCCACACGGCATCACGCTCGGCCCCGACGGCGCACTGTGGACAGCACTGGAAACCGGCGCACTCGCCCGCATCGCCGCCTGACCATCCCACCCGCCAGCACCACGGAGGAGAAACACATGACCGATCAGCAGATAAGCCGCACGATAGACGCGTCTTTCGAGATCATCGAATGGGACGAGATCGCCTACGAGGAACCGGACGAGGGGCCCAAGCTGACCAGAGTCAGGATCCGTAAGCGCTACCACGGCGCGATCGAAGGCTCGGGCGTGGTCGAGGTACTCACAGCCCAGGGAGATGCCGGGGCCGGTTATGTGGCCTCCGAGCGGATCGAGGGCACGCTCGACGGGCGTGCGGGCACCTTCGTCATCCAGCACGGCGGTCTGGCCGAAGGAGCCCAGCAGAGCAGCTTCGGGTCCATTGTCCCGAGTTCCGGCACGGGCGGGCTCGCGGGGATCTCGGGCCACGCGAAAGAAGCCCAGCAGGAGGTCCTCACGCTGGTCTACACGCTGTAAGAGACAACGTGTCATTTCCCACAGCCTGACGGCCGGCCGCGCTCAGCGTATGGCCATGCGTGGAGTCATGGAGTCGGAGAAGCTCGACCGGCCGGCCGGCAATACGAGGGGCGGCATGATGCCGGGAGCTACACGGACCGCATCCTGTGTCCGTCTGCCTACGACCGCAAACGCAACGGGCATCGATGCGCGGTGGCGTGGTCCAAGAATGCTCTTCGCGCGATTCCGGCCGCCTCGCGCGTCTGCGTGAGCTGGACGTGCCGCAGCCGGGTACCTCCGACTACGTCGATGATGACGGGGCAGCGACTTGATGGCTATGTGATATTCGGTGCCGACACTGTGTGTCCGAGCTCGAAAGGTGCTGACGCGGGCCAGGTGAGCCTGTGATGGAGATGTGGCCAAGATGCTGGAACCGACGGACAAGTTAGACGCCGAGTATCCGGTGAACGGACCAGAGACAAGCGTGTTCGACTGTGCCACTGCGGGATTGGCGGCATCGTGAGAATGCGCGTGCATCCAGCCACGCCGACGAACTCATCCTCGCCCACCACGCCACCGAAATCGACGACCGCGTCCGCTCCGTCGAACTCACCGCCGCGGCCATGCTCGAGCCGGCGAGGCACTAGCCTCTCACCGGAGCAGGTATCTGGCCGACGCGGTGGTCGTGCGTTTGCAGCTCTGGGTCAGGCCAGCCGTACACCCCGAAATGCTCACCGCGCTGGAGTAATTCGACTCCGGCGCGGGTGCTGAGGATGGTGTCGCCCGGCAGGTCCTCCAGGGGGAACCAGTCCAGCTCCGAGCAGAGGTCGGGTTCCCGGTTGTAGGGTTGGCCGGTCCAGCTGTCCGCGCTGAAGATGAACAGCACCCGGTACTGCCCCTTCGGTGCCTGGATGTGTATCGACGAGGTCATCCGAACCTCGTTGTGCCGGAGATGAACGCCGATCTCCTCCCTGGCTTCCCGGAGCACCGCCGAGACGACGTCCTCGCCTTCTTCGAGCTTGCCCCCAGGTGCGTTCCACTTCGAGTCCGCGAAACCGGTATTGCGTCGCCGAGCCAACAGCACGGCTCCGTCACGAATCAACAGGATCTGAACGCCGACAATGGTCCGGTAGGTCATCCGCTGCCTTCCGTATCCATGGTGGGAAGTCTGCATGTTGGGAATCCGTGGTCGGCCCGCGCCGGTGGCCCGAATTTGCCGCAAGGTTACCCCGACTTGTCGGCAATCGAGGCTCGGAATTCGAGGAATGTTCGATGGACCGAGCAGGCAAGGACTTTGCGGGACGGTTGAACAAGCTGTTCGAAACCGTGTATCCGCCGGGGGTAAGCCGCACACCAACGCCGAGGTCGCGGCAGCGCTGACAGCCGCGGGCATCCGATGTCGAAACCGTATATCCGGCAACTGCGTTCGGGAGACCTAACCGAACCCTTCCCGGAGACGGTGGCCGCGCCCGGCAAAGTTCTTCAAGGTCGAGCCGGACTACTTCTTCAACGACGAATACGCCGCCGAGATCGACCGCAAACTGGCGGTGCTGTCCCAGTTGCCGGGCTATACGCTGCGACGGCTGTCGAGTAGGTAGGTCGCAGCGCCGGCGCCATGTTCTCGCAGCGGTGCGATGGTGGCCACGATGACGATCCACCGACAACTCAGGCTCAGGATGACCTATAACTACGAAAACGAGTGGTGGTGCACGCGGATGCGCCGCACCTAGGAGAAGTAAGTTCGGGCGGACCTGCTGAGCTGCTTGCCGGCCGTAGGGCGAGCACGATGGGGCCCGGTCGCTCAGGTGGTCGGCGGTAAGGATCCTGCTACGGCGGTCGTCACCCGGATCAGCTCGTCGCACAGCTCGGTTTGGGATCGGTCCTCGGTCAACGAGGCCTCGAAGGTGAGCGTTTGGCCGCCGGCATCAGGAAGATTCGCTTCCAGGGGTACCTCGAAAGCCAAGACGCACCAGTTGTCGGAATTGTCCCAGTGCACCTGGACCGCGTGGCGATCGCCGATGGTCACTGGCTTCGGGCGCACGTAGGTGGAGCTCTCATAGACCGACCATTCGAACGGTGCATCCTGGTAGACCACCCGGAGTCGATACCATCCGCCGCGCCACATGCACATCGCACTGCCGGTCTGCTTGTCGCCGCGGAATTGCGATTTCACGTCGAGCCCTGCAACCGTCAGGCTTTCCTCCGGGATCTCGCAGGGATCCCACAGCCCATCGGAAGCCTTCGTAGTCGTGGGCGTGCTGGTGCTGCTGGTCAACGAAGGCTGAGTAAGCATTGTTGTCGGTAGTGCTGACGGAGCTTGTTGAGCAACAGCTTTCGCGATCGCTTCGGTACCGGTGCGCAAATCTGCTCGCAGTTCCAGAGAGTCGACGACAGGGAATGTCTCGGGGACTCCGGACCAGTCCTTGCCCCACGTCTCGACTGTCACGATCAGGTTGTCAATGCTGAATTTCACGCTGACCCGTGGCGGATCGCCCTTATTCTCCTTGACCCAGGTGATCGCGTTCTCGCCTATACCAGCGATGGGTGTAGGCCGCGGGCTGTCGGGGAGAGTCGATCCGGGGACATAATCCACGAGGTTTTTGGGGGTCTCGTCCGCCCTGATGGGATACAGGGACAGAAAGTACGAGATCGAAACGTTTCGCCACATCGGCGTCCGGTAAGGCTTGATGGGTTCACGCAGAACTGAGCCACCGAACTTCATCGCACAGGTCAGATGCTGACTCGTGTCCCCGACTCTGCGCTCGGCGTCCTGGAATTCGGGACTGGAGCTGTACGCCTCGCCCGCGAACGCCTTGGTTGCCTGCTCGGCAGGTTTCAACGCGTCGGAGCAGCGAGCGGGAAGCTCCGAGAATCCCGCTTTGTACTGTCGCACGGTGCCCCGCGAACAGCCGGCCACCCCGGCAACCAGGAGAAGGGCGAGCAACACAGGCACCGTGCGGCGGTGACGAATATCCATGAGCGAAGGCCCTCCCCGAAACTCGGCCGCCCCCTGTGCGACGCGATGTTTGAGTGTGTCCGGAGGGCGGGAACCTGTCAAACCGGTCGCGGTGCCCACTGGAGGTGGTTGTGGGCGATCGCCGCGCACAGCACCCACGCGGAGTTCGCGCCGAACCGTTCCGAGGGCATGTGCGTGAGTGGTCCGTCGATGAGGTCGGCGAACATGGTCTCGATCACGGCAAGGCGGCGGTGGGTGATGTCGGCTTCGGCGGTGGGCTCGGCCGAGTCGGTGAAGCGCAGGCGGTCGCGATCGCCTGCGCGACCATGCGTCCGGCGCCTTTCCCGGAACCGGTCTTGCCCGCGCGCAGTCGCATCCCGGCGATCACCGGTGCCGATTGCTCGGTGCTGATGGTTGTCGCTAACGGCGAAAGCCCTTTGCGCAGAATCTGTTTGCCCGCGGTTTTGTCATACGGCCAATGGGCTGACCCTGCGCCTCACCTGCTCGCACCTTGGGCCCACTCCGTAGGGATTCAAGTCGATGGAATGCGCTAAAGATGTTGCAGCACAACATCTTTCGCGTCAACTGGTGTCCGAAGGGGTATCGACCAGTACGCCAACCTTCTGCTACACCGAAAACTGCTGGTCATCGGCAAATAGCGGTGGCGTGACGGTTCTGGTTCGGTTGCTGCAGGTTCGTGCCCCTGGCGGGAATGCCGACAGATTGGAATTGTGACGACCTGCGGTTTCTTCGTGGTCAGCTGACCATAGAAGCTGCCTTCACGTTGTGATCGCCCCATGGGAGGATCCACGGCGAAGCGATCGCAGTCGTCGGTCTATTCCCCTGGGATGGTTCCAGGCGGCAGCACGCCCAATCCGTCAGGCGGGCAGCCTCTTCCTTCTTCTAGTGCTGCGTTCCTCAAAGGTGATAGATAAAACGACGGCGTAGGGTCCTTGGTTTCGGGGCGGGTCGACCCCATACCCATGGTCGTGCGCGGGCGTTGAGGGCGGCGGTGGCTTGGCGGGTGGCTTGGTCGATCTCTGTGTGGTCTGCGAAGGTCTGACCTGCGAAAGCTTCTCGCCGAAAGATCCGCCACCACGGCTCTTGCAGGTTGAGCCAGCACGCCCCGACCGGGATGAAGGCATGTTTGATCCGAGGGTGATCCTCGAGCCATTCTCGGGTGGATTTGCTGTTGTGACTGGAGAGGTTGTCGGTGATCACATAGATGTCACCGACTGGGTTTGCCTCTTCGATCAGCTCGAGGAAACTCTGATAATTCACACTGTTGCGTGAGCCGGCGGTGAGCGTGACCGCTTGGCCGTCGCGGACGCGGATCGATCCGTAGACCCAGATCTTGTCCGGACCTCGCGAGTATTCCAGGGGCGCCTTGACACGGTGCCCATCGACCGACCACCCCGGCGCGGGTCCGAAAGTACGGGGCGAGACCGGGCCCAGCTCGTCGGCGCAGACTACCGTGGCCCCGGCCGGTGGCTGCGTGTAGAGACCGACGATGTGGGTTCTTTTGGGACGAAGTACGGGTCCTTGCTCGTCGTCCACGACCGCGGCCGACGCCACCTGATCCCTTCTGCCACAAGTATTCTGCGCACCTGACTACGAGCCACGACAATGCCCTCGGCGCGCACGGCCGCGGTCAGCGAATCCAGCGTCCAGCTCGACGGTGCCCCCTTTTGTTCGGCTTCCAGAGCGCCGTCGGATCCCCGCGTCAACCGCCCCGGTGGCGTCGTGGCAACCAAAGCCACGATACGACTGCGCTCCGTCTCGGTCAGGCGAGGTCTACGCCCCGACCCCTGCCGATCGCCCAGCCCCTCCAGGCCGTGAGTGTTGAACCGGTGCAAGCGTTCACGCACCGTCTGCGGATGACAACCCAACTCACCCGCGATCACCGCGGTGGACTTCCCGTCCCAGCTCGCCGTGATCATCCGCGCCCGACGAATCCAATCACCCGGAGCATGCCGAGCACCAGCGAGCCTACGAATCTTCCGCTCCTCCAACACATCCCGCGCAGGTCGCGCGACCAGCACCTTCGGCAGAACTCACCCCATGACACCCGAATCAACAAGACCGACAACAAGATACATGATCATTGAGGAACGCAGCACTAGCACGACAGTTGTATTTCGTTGTGCTGCAGGATGGTTGATTCTGCGGTTCATACACTTTCGGCTTCCGAGTTGCCGACCACGGCGACCGTGCTGCGGCTGCTGGCCGAAAGCCCCATCGCGCACTTCGCCCGCCACGGCGTCAGCGATACCGATGATCCGTCGCGCAGCGAACTGCTGTTGCACGACCACGAAACAACGCCGCTGACCGTTG
This sequence comes from Nocardia sp. NPDC102475, assembly GCF_055584605.1. Classification (NCBI taxonomy): domain Bacteria; kingdom Bacillati; phylum Actinomycetota; class Actinomycetes; order Mycobacteriales; family Nocardiaceae; genus Nocardia; species Nocardia sp. NPDC102475. Next base: position 13,761 of record NZ_JBVJLS010000006.1, read on the forward strand.
CCGGCCTCCAGCCGATCCATCTCGACCACGCCCGGCTCGCGTATCTGTCGGCCTGCCAAACCGCCACCACAAGTGCCGCTCTGCCCGACGAAGCGATTCACCTGACCTCGGCATTTCAAATGGCCGGCTACCCCCATGTCATCGGCACTCTCTGGTCGATCAACGACTACGTCGCCGTCGATGTCGCCACCCGGTTCTACGACGCACTCGGCAACACGCCCAGTGATCGCGTCGACAACGTCGGACGAGCCGCCCGCGCGCTACACCAGGCTATCCATAGCATGCGCGACAAGTTTCCGACAACACCATCCCTGTGGGCCGCCTACATCCACGTGGGAACGTAAACCTCAGTTTTCGAAACCACAACTGGGGGACTGCGCCACACCATATTCAGCAGTTTCCACCCTTCCCTCCGGCTCGCCAGCCCGGCACCGATCACGTTCGGCTTTCGCTTTCGCCCGCAGGTCGCAGTCGGCACGATAAAGAGACTCGCTGATGTTCGACAAAATCCGAAGCTGGTCGACTCCGCTCGTCGTGCTGGGCACGGCGCGTGAAGAAGCCGGATCGATTACCCGGAGTCGGCCCAGTGCTGTTAGTCGGATGGAGAGCACAGCCATGCGTCCGCTACCGAGGTCTTCCGTGGGTGTCTCTGGTGGGTATTCTCCCTTGGCGGAGCGCGGCCAGGATGGTGGTGTGGGCTACGCCGAGGTGTTGTCCAACGCGGGTGAGTGACCAGCCGAGCTGGTAGAGGTGGATGGCGGTCTGGACCTGGTCGGGGGACAGGCCGCGGCGTCGCATCGGCACATCGTGCCGGTGGAGGATGTTGCTGACCGTGCGTCGTTCGATGCGGAATCGGGCGGCGAGTTCATACACGCTGGATCCGGTCTGGTAGCGAGTGATCAGTTCCGCGACATGGTCGGCGTCGAGTTGCCGTGCCCGCCGCCGAGCGGGCCGTTCCGCAGGCGGCTGGGTGGTTGTCGCAATGTCGGGAAGCTTGTGGACCAGGGTTTCCAGAGCTTCTACCTGCGTTTTCGTGTTGTAGTAAGGTCCCCCAAGGTCCACTGAAATCCCAGGTCAGGATCGGTATTGCACCGGTCCTGACCTGTTTCATTTGGCCCAGCCCCACGGAAACCCCACGGTTTGGGTTTCATATTTGTTCGGCCCGGTACGGGCATCGGCCGATGTAGGTTCTGCTGCCTATTCGTGGGACTGGGGCGGGGTGGCGAGAGCGCTCAGGACGCCCTCGTACCATGCGTGTACGGCCAGCCAGATGTACGGGGGATGTCCGTCTGCGTCCTCCAGGTCCTTGGCTTTGTGGACGAGGTATTCGAGCATCGGGTTGTCGCGGTCTGGGAACGGGTACGGGTACGGGAAGGTGTAGTCCGGCTCGGTGATGCTGTCGGCTCTGTAGTCTCGGTATCCGTTGGCGATGATCCGGATCGACTGCCGGGTGACGTAGTCGGTTGGGATCCTCGCCGGTCGGTCTGGCTGCATAGGAAGTGGCCCCGGGGTCAATGAGTTGTGGTGTCGATTGCTCGGGCTAGTCTGACATGCCAATGGGTGGGGGTGAGTGCAAGCCGAGATGTCGGGGCAAGCCCCGACAACATGCTGTACCGCAACGACGGCAGCGTGGACGTGCTGGACTGGGCCTGGCCATGCAGCGGCGCCGTGTGGATCGACCTCGCCTCGGAACTATCTCGCAAATCCACGTCCCCGCGCGAGGGTGGAACAACTACCTGCTTGCTGGAGAAGTGACGCCTAGGGGGCCATATCGGCGAGGCCCGCGCCGAATTCGGCGGCTGGCGGGCACAGGTACTTGATACTGGCTCCGGCAACGACTTCCATCGTGTGGAAGTCGTCGGCACGGGTGTTGGGCAGTGCTGCGCTGCTGAGATCGCCACGTGCGCTGTAGATCTGGTTGCAGATCCGGTGTCCTTTGATCACGAGATCGGCATCGGAGATACCATCTCGGTCCACACCCGACACTTCGATGGAGCGCAGGAATCCGGGGACATCCTCGCTCTGTTCATCGATCTGACCCTGGACCCACGGATCCGGACGGGGCGCGGCATTCGCTGGCGCGGCACCGCCGAGGAGCGCAGCACCGATCCCGAGAACCGTCAGCATCGACGAGACCAGCAAGCGTGCCGACATCGGAACCCCCTGATGTGCGTTGCCTTTGAGCCGGTCGATAAGAGTACGCGCTATCACCTGTCGGTCAGACGATATGGGCACATCCGAAACACGAGATGTGTCGATGGCGCGAATCGCCGAGGAGGTCGGGATCACCGCAGGTGCGCTGTATCGACTTCCCGAATATTGCTGGCCTTCGGGGAAGTCCTGCCGTGTTTCTGGAGGCAGCGGGCAGGAAGTCGAGAAGGGGCGACGTCGGGCGTGATCATGCTGATGAATTTGGTTGTGGCGGTGATGATTTCATAGAGAGTCACAGGTCGCGGGGTATTCCGATGGCGCGTGGATCGCCTGCCGATGCTGTGACCGCTCGAATTGTATTCCTCCAGATGATCCTGCGGGGCACCCGGCCGTGGTGAGCGCAGCGACCTGGCGGTCGAGCAGCTAGCCCTGGGGCGAGACCCGCCCGTAGCCGACAAAGGCGCCACCGCCGCCGATCGGATCGAGCGCCTCACCGTCGAGGGCAAGCGGTTCTGCGAGGTCGAGAGCGCGGGTCGGGTTGTCGATGCCCCGGACTGTACGAGAAAGGTCTGACAGGACGTGTTGAACACCAACCGTTTTCGACACGCTTGTTGAACACCGCATCGGCGCGGTCGTCCTGGCGAATCGGTGCAACCAGACCGATGTTCAACAAACGATTCCATCGACGTACCAAGCTCGGGGTGTTGGCTCGAAAGAACTGCGCGCCAGTGTGATTGCGGGCAATCCATTCGCATTTGGCGAGGGTGTGGATCATGGCGGCGTCGATGTGCGGGTTGGCGTTGAAGCCGAAGGCCCGCAGCGACTTCTCGCGCGGGAATCCCGCGCCGCGGATACGGCGCTCGGAACGGCGACGCGCACGGTCGTCGCATTCGGCCATCAGCAACTCGGCCAGGAATCCGTGGTAGGTCATCTGCTCGCGGGATGCCAGATCGGCCATCTCGTCGAACTGAGCGCGGATGGTGGGCAGCCGCAACATCCTGCAAGCGGTGTCGACCGCAGCGTCGGCGGCTTGCTCGGTCAGTCCGCGGCGGCGGGGTGCGTCCATCGGGTCATCCTCTCGATCGTGGTGCCAGGCGCAGCAATTCGTCATAGGGCTGCACTGACGGCAGTGGTCGCGTGTCGGGCGGTAGTTGTGCGAGTCAGCACGCGGTCAGCGAGGCGACCGGCGACGCCGGGTCGGCATCGGAGATCGCAGCGTTGACGTCGGGTGCGGTATCGAACTCGGCGGCCTTGCACGCCTCCAGCGCGTCCGCGTCCGCGGTCAACGCCCCGGCCTGAAGGGCGGTGGCGAGTCCGGCAACAACGTGGTCGTGGCGCAGATGCCGGTGCAGCAACATAGGACACACCGGTCATGCCCTGCTCATCCAGCAACCGACGATAGATGCGCCCTGACTCGCATCACGATGGGGCTGGGCTGGGATCCAGTGAAGAAGAAGCGCGGTCTATTCGCAAGCCGCACATTCGAGGTCGACCTCGACGCGTGGGTTGCGATGTTCGCCGACGCACATTTGGTCGATGTCGCCTACTACGGGCAACTCACCTCCAAAGACGGCTCCATCCGCCACCAAGGCGACAACCTCACCGGAGAAGGCGAAGGCGACGACGAAATCATCCTCGTCGACCTTACCCGGGTCCCGGCGCACATCACGACGCAGCTGTTTATCGTCAGCTCCGATCAGGGACACACCTTCGAACAAGTCAGCAATGCTTTCTGCCGCCTGATCGACGCCACCACCGACACCGAGTTGGCCCGCTACACCTTGGCCGGTGGCATGCCGTTCACCGCTATCACCATGGCCAAGGTGTACCGCGTGGGTACCGACTGGAAACTCAGGCTCTCGGCGAAGGATTCCAAGCCAGACACCCCGGCGAAGCCGTGCCCCAACTCGGACGGTTCATCACCGCACACTGAACGATCCGCGGCAATCTACACACCGGCCGATCGTTATTCGGTCGCGATGCCGCCCCGATATTCCTTGCCGGTCGCGATGGCTGCTCTATTCCCGCGTGCCTGGAACGGTTCGACCTGCCTGTCAGCGCTTCTCAGCGTAGTCACAGCGGGTGATCTGTAGGGTCGCACGCCGTGACGGAGATGACGACATCCGAGGTTGGCAATACACGGCGGATGCTGAGCAAGGTGCCCGAAGTCACGGTGTGGTTCTGGGTCATCAAGATTCTGTGCACGACCGTGGGCGAAACGTTCGCTGACTGGATCAACAATTCGCTGGGCGTCGGCTTGAACGTGACGGCGCTGTTGTTCACTGTGGTGCTTGCCGCGGTGCTGGTCTGGCAGTTGCGCCTGGATCGCTATGTCCCGTTGGTGTACTGGCTGACCGTCGTCGTGCTCAGTGTGACCGGCACCCTGTACACCGACATCCTCACCGACAACCTCGCCGTTCCACTTGTGCTGAGCACCAGCGTGTTCGCCGCGGTCCTGGCGGTCGTGTTCTGCATCTGGTTCGCGCGGGAGCGGACGCTGTCGATCCATAGCATCGTCACGCGGCCACGCGAGTTGTTCTACTGGCTCGCCGTGCTGGTCACCTTCGCCCTGGGGACCGCGGCCGGGGACTGGACTCTGGCTGCGACCGGGTGGGGACCGGGTACCTCGGTGCTGCTGCCGGCCGGTCTGATCGTCGCCGTCGTCCTTGGCTGGCGGCTGGGCGCGAACGCGGTGCTGTCGTTCTGGCTCGCCTATATCCTGACCCGGCCGTTGGGGGCGAACCTGGGCGACTGGTTCGCCTCACCGAGCGCCGATCACGGTCTCGGTGTGGGTACCGCGGTGACCAGCGTCGTCTTCCTCGCTGCGATCCTCGCGACCGTCGTCTACCTCACCCGCACACGCAGCGACGTCATCGACGATCAGCAACCGCCGGAGACTCCCGAGACCGCCACCAGCCCGGCCCGCGAGCGCATCATGCTCGGCTACTACGCGGTTGTCGCGGTGCTGGCCGGGTTGCTGCTGGTCTGGGCGTCGGCCCAGCCGCACACCGCCGCCGCGAGCGAGGAGGACGCCGGGTCCGGGCCCATCACCGCGACCATGGCGCCAGGGCAGGTGACGGCCCATTTCCCGGCGAATGAGATCACCAAGTTCCGTACCATCGCACAGGAAACACTGGCGAAGGTGCAAGCCGGTCGGCAAAGCGAGGCGAGGGCCCGGATCAAGGACCTCGAAACGGCGTGGGACCAAGACCAGGACACCTTGCAGCCCTTGGACAAATCTGCATGGGGCGTCCTCGACAGCCAGATCGACAGTGCGTTGAAAGCGCTGCGTGCGAGCACACCGGACACGGCAACCGAGACCCGGACTCTCACAACGTTGCTCGCGACACTCGGGTGACCCGGCCCCACATCTACACCCTCGCTCCGGTGTACCGAACACTGCGCAGATCCCGCACCGACGTGTGAGGACGGTGCTGGGTTCAGATGCCGGAGCGCCAGTGCTCGCTACCTTCGAAACCTTGCCGATCGAGCAGCGAGCAGCCCCCGACCTTGACAGGAAAGCGTATGGCCATCACCTATCTGGAATCCGTTGTCGTCGGGGCGTTGCAGGGGGTGAGTGAGCCGTTCCCGGTCTCGAGCCTCGGGCACAGCATTCTGATGCCGGCCTGGGTCGGCGGGCAGTGGGCCAAGGATCTCGACATGTCCGCCAAGGACTCGCCGTACTTAGCGTTGCTGGTCGCTATGCACGTCGCTACCGCGCTGGCGCTGGTGATCTTCTTCTGGCGGGACTGGGTTCGCATCATCGGCGGGCTGTGGGAGGTGGTGCGCACGCGGCAGATCCGTACACCCGAAGCCAGATTGGGCGTGCTGCTGGTGCTGGCCACCATTCCTGTCGGCCTGGCCGGGCTGGTACTGGAGAAGGCGGTCCGCAACTACCTCGGCACACCCATACCGACCTCGGTGTTCCTGGCGCTCAACGGTTTAGTGCTGCTCTCGGCCGAACTGCTGCGTAATCGCGTGGAGAGCGAGCAGGTGCTGACCCCGACGGGACGCCCAGCGGACCTTTCCATGCAGGACACGGTCGTGCTGCCAATCATCGATCCCGACGGCGCCTCCGATGCGCAGCTGTCGCGGCTCAGCGTCAAGGATGCACTGATCATCGGATCCGCCCAGATCGCAGCGCTTTTCCCGGGTATCAGCCGCTCCGGCGCCACGATCGTCGCGGGTCTGTTCAAGGGCATGCGCCATGAGGACGCCGCGCGCTTCGCCTTCCTGCTGGCCACCCCGGTCATCCTCGCCGCTGGCGTGCTCAAGACACCGGAACTGTTCAAGCCGGAAAACCACGCCATCCTGGGCCCTGCGCTGGCGGGCTCGGTGGTGGCGGGCGTGCTGTCCTATATCTCGGTCAAGTTCCTCACCGCATACTTCGAGACCAAAACCCTGACGCCGTTCGCCGTCTACTGCCTGGTCGCGGGTATCGGCAGCGCGGCGTTCTTGACCCTGCGAGGCTGATCCCCTGCCACGGCCACCCATCCCAATGCCGATCGACTCATACGCCGCAGCCGATTCACTACCGAGGAATTTGAATCATCATGGGACTCAACACGATCAACGGGCTACCCGCCCACCCCTTACTCGTGCACGCCGTCATAGTGCTGGTGCCCCTCAGCGCACTGCTACTCGTTGTGACTGTCCTCTGGCCCGCCGCCCGGCGGCGCCTCGGTGGCATCACCCCGCTGGTAGCCTTCGTCGCCCTGGTAGCAGTGCCATTGACCACGAATTCCGGCGAGTGGCTGGAACACAACATCGCGCGCGGCCCATTGGTGCAGGCCCATGCACATCTCGGTGATCAACTTTTGATCTGGTCGATCGGCGTGTTCCTACTGTCCACCGCGTGGTGGATCATCCACAGCAAGGCGGCCCGCAACGTATTGACCTCCCGCGTCCGGCGCATCGACGCATTCTTCACCAACAGGACCGTCGCCATTGCCGTCGCAGTCCTCGCAATCGTGGTCGCGACCGGATCCTCGATCCAGGTCTATCGCATCGGCGACAGCGGTGCAAAAGCGGTGTGGCACAACCAAGCCGGCTCGAATGCGCCCGCGGACAATTAGCCTCGCGCCGCCGCGATAATGCCGCGACCTCCCGTGCCGTGCACGCCGAGGTGCGCCGAACGCGGAGCATTCAGCTTGTTGCGGGTCACGCGATGACCCCCTCATGTCCGGGGTTCAGCACTCATTGGCCGACCTACGAGCTGGTACACCATCTTGCTGGACTCAACCAGATCGGCCTGCGGCTGACACAACACGAACGACGTCAGTTCACGGCAGAGCTGCCGGTGCAGTACAGGCAGCGCGCGTCTTCGGCCAGGATGGGTGGTCAGCCAGCCCACGGTCGCGGGGTGCGCGGTGATTTGAATCCCGGTCACCTGGTCCGCCCGCGGACTGGACCGGGTTCTGGACACCGTCCGCGCCACCCCACCCGCACTCAGCGAGCTGCTCGCACAGGGCGCACGCGCAGGCGATGTCGCCGTCAAACCCCTCACCGCCTCCCGCGACGCCGCCCTCGAGACCGCCGAGCAGGTCACCCGCCGCGAAGGCGCCGACACCGCCGCCGACGCGTTGCGTTCGATTCGCACTGCCACCGGTGTCGTCGAACCCTGCGAGTTGCCCATCGACGATTACGACGAGCTGAACGTCAGCCAAGCCGTCGCCGCACTCAAAGAACTCACCGAACCCACCGACCTCCGAGCGATCGTCGCCTACGAGGAAGCGAACAAGAACCGGCACGGAGTCGTCTCAGCCGCCCAGACCCGGCTCGCGGCGATCGCCCAAGAAGTCGCCGGTCTCACCTAAGGCCACGACCGCACTCATCGGCCGGGAAGCACAATAGCCACTCACCGCAAGCCGGACACGATCAGCGCTCAGCGCGCGTCGAGGTCATCGCGATACCGACACCGCACCCGAGGAATACCGCGATCGTTGCCGCGAAACGCATTATCGACCAACTATTCGCGGCGAACACGATGCTGGTGAACCTAATCCCAGCAAGTAGTCCACGTGCCGGTGCTCGGTGTGTGGCGGCGGATCTCGGTCGCGTGTCGCGCACCGGCCGGTCCTGATACGTCCGGCCGCACCAGCCCAAAGCATTGTGGTTGCTCCGACGGGAACGATCGCGCCTCCCGCGCCGCTACCCGTCGACGTAGCCGCGGACAGCGACCGCCGCTGCGGGCCGCGATCGACACCTACTTATCCGAGAACAACCCGGTGAGCTGCCCCGCCTGGACCCGATACCGCGCGGGGGCTGGCCGACAATTCGGCCGAGGTGATCGGCGTTGTCCGGTCGGCGGGCGGTGGCGGTCAACACGCTTGTCGCAGCGACGCGGCCCGGCACGGTGTCCCCGTTATGCTTGCCAGTCAACTGCTATTTGGGACCTGCTTCAGTGATATCGGGTTGGTGCACATCTGCTTCGAGAACAGGATCCAGGTATGCGACGTCCGCTCATCGCCGCCGCAGCGGGTGCGGCTGTGGCAACCTTGGTAGTCCCGGCCTTGTGGGCCAGCACTGCCGAACCCGGCTACGCTCAGGCTCCCGGCGCTGATGTACCCGGTTCGGGAATTCATGTGACGGCGTCGGTCGACAATATCGGGGTGAACCCGCCCGGTGACCGGACTCCGAACTACCTGATGACGTTCTCGCATGCCGCGCAAGTGTCCGGGTTTTTCTCGGTCACCGCGGAGGGCGACCCGATCACATCAGGTCAGGCCGTCGCGGGGTTCCTCCTCGGCTGCGGGATCAGTGTGGCCGGCGGCGTCACCGTCGGAATCGCGCCCAATCAAGGGCTCAGCGTCAACATTGCCCCGTCACTCAGCCAGCCGAGCGCTATAGCCAGCCCCGCAAGCGTCACACTCGGCGCCACGCCGAGCGCGACCAGCATTCCCACCGTCGCAGCCGGCCCGCCTGGGGTCACAACCAGTCCTGCGAGCGTCGTACCCGGCGCCACGCCGAGCGCGACCAGCATTCCCACCGTCATAGCGAGCCCGCCTGGGGTCACAACCACTCCTGCGAGCGTCGCACTCGGCGTCACGCCTAACGTCACAGCCATTCCACCTAGCGTCACGGTTAGTCCGTCGAGTGCAATGATCAGCCCGCCCAGTTTCAGCCTCGGGCCCAGTTTCGGTGGTTTTCTGGGCCTGACGGAAGCCCTGACGGGGGACTTGGGGCCTGGCCAGGTGACCCCTGTGACCACGGCGACGGCCAACCTGGACGACAGGACTGCTTTCCCGTTCTACATCACGTTCGACAACGCCGCGGTGAACGTCTCCCAATGCGCCTCCCCGGTGGCGGCCGTCCCGTTCGTCACCATCTCGGTGTCCGGCGCCCACGGATTGGCGCAGACCACCGCCTACGGCACCCAGTTCACCTTCTGAAACAGGTTGGGCAGCATTGCATTCCCGGTCGATCTCGCGGTAGATCAGGCCACCTAACGCCGCTGCCGGGTCAGATACCGGGTGCGCAGCACCGTCCGCGCGATCGCCTCCACCTCCTCGGGCAACCGCTCACCGCCCCGGCCCTCGGACGACCGTCGCGGCAACAGATCCGACGCCGCACCCTCCTGGGCCCGCCACCGCTTGTGCACGTTCAGCCGCGACGGGGTCGATCCCGCAGTTGCGGATCGTCCTCCCATCGCAGCTTCGGTGGCGCGGTCTGGTCGCGTTCGCCGGGCACTGGCACTGTGGTCTGGCTGTGTACTGTCGCGGCATCGAGCGCGCTGTCGACCTCCCATGCCGCGGCTTGCTCGTCTTCGGCGAACGCCCGCATGACCGCCAATAGGAATGGCACACCGAGGATGTCTTCGAGTACCCACAGGATGCCGGCGCCGATCATCGGATCGGTCTCGCGGCTCGGACCCCGTACCCGTCGAGATTCGTGTAGTGCTCCGTGGCGATCGCCGGGGTGAGCCAGAGCATGCACGTGAAATCGCCGCCCTTGGCGAGACGGTGGCCTGCAGGCCGCCAATGCCATCAAGCGCACCATCGCGAACGCCCCGTATTCACCCAATCGGCAATACCGGCCGGGCACACCGGATCAACGAACGTGATGCCTGCTTCGGCGTTGTAAACGGCAGAAGTCGGCGTACACGGGGATTGCCGGCGGGTCGGTGAGGTTCTTTCGTCACGAGCCCGGGAGTAGGAGTCCGAACGTCGGATTCGGTGCGGCCTGCCGCAGGAGCAGCCGCCCGCCCTCGGTCTCGGCGAGTGAACGCGCCAGGCGCAGTCCGACACCGTGGGTGCCCTCGCCGTCGGCCGGGCGCGGGGAGAAGGCCGCATCCGGGTCGGTAAGTCCCGGTCCTCGGTCGGAGACCTCGATGAGCAGGTCGTCGGCGACGGCCTGGGCGGTCACGGTGGTGGGCCCGGCGCCGTGGACGAAGGCGTTGTCGACGAGTACCTCGACAATGTGGCGAATCGCGGTCGCGGAGGCCCGCACTCGGGGCAGGTCGGTGGCGCAGATGACCTGGAAGGTGCGTCCGCGCTCGGCGAAGGTCGGCTGCCAGTGCTCGCGTACCGCGTCCAGTAGTTCGGTCACAACCAGCACGGGTCGGTTCGCGGCGTCGGTGTCGCGGGCCAGGCTCAGCAGATCCTCGATGGTGGTTTCCAGCTGTTGCCCGCGGCTGAGCGCGGTCTCCGCGGCCTTCCGCAGATCCGCGCCGGGTCGCGACAACGCCGAATCCAGGCCCAACAGCAACGCCGTCAGCGGGGTGCGCAGCTGGTGCGACACCTGAGTACTGAAGGCGCGCTCGCGCTCGAGTTGGGTGTCCAGCCGCCGCGCGGTAGCCGCGAGCGCCTCGGCGAGCGTATCGGCTTCGCTGATCCGTGAACGGGTGGGTTTGATCGTGAAATCACCCTCGCCCAAGGCCCGGGCCGAGCCAGTCAGTCTTTCCAGGGGTACGGCGATCCGGCGGCCGTCGTGCCGGGCCAGAAGGGCGGCGAAACCGATCACGACCGCGCTCAGCAGCGTCATGACCAGCCAGGCGTTGCGGGTGCGGTCGGTGATCAGATCGTTCGGAATCGATACCCGTACGGTGGCCGCAACCGCCTGATCGGAGGGCACGGGCGCGGAGACCGCGAGATCCGGTCCTTCGACCTGGACGTGGGTGCGGCCGTCGGCGGCCTGAGCCGCCAGAGGCGAAGTGAGAGGACCTTTTTCGCGAATCAGGCGGCCGTCGACGGTGTAGATGCCGACGGTGCGGTCGGCGGGCAGGTTCGTCGGGAGGCGCACGGCGCTGTTGTCGGAGGCGATGGTGTCGGGCACCACCGCGGCGACCTGGACGGCGTCGCGCTGCAATTCGGTGACCGCGCCGGTGCGGTCCATTCGCTGCACGGCAACCGCCAGCGGGACGGCGAACAGCAGCACCGCCAGCGCGGTGATCGTGACGATCGACATCCGGATCCGCGACCGCAGCGAACGTCCGCGTCCGGCCGATGGCTCGGGTTTCGTCTCATGCCTCCTTCTGTCCGGTGTTATCGCGTGCACTGCCCTTGGGCCTACCTGGCATTGTCGCGCTGTTGGTGACGGCGGCGATACTGGTGGTGGCCACCTGGTCGTGATGGCCGCCCGTACGCCCGCCGTTGGAGGTGTTGCGGGAGCTGTGACCGGGCCGTTTTCGTGTGGGCCGCGCAGGTTCTTGGGACCGCTGCCTATTATCGGGGTGTGGGACCGGCACGGTTGCTGGTTGTCGAGGACGATCCGGACATCGGTATCGAACTTCGCGACGCACTGATCGGGCACGGCTACACCGTGGACTGGGCGCAGACCGCGGCGGCGGCCGAGTCTTGCGCCGCCCGGCATCGGCCTGATCTGATCCTGCTCGACCTGGGTCTCCCGGACCGTGACGGGATCGCGCTGTGCCGGGCGCTGCGGGTCATGCTGCCCGCCACGATCGTTGTGGTGCTGACCGCGCGCACGCAGGAATTCGAGGTAGTGGTCGCCCTCGACGCCGGTGCGGACGACTATCTCACCAAGCCGTTCCGGCTCACAGAGCTGTTCGCCCGCCTGCGCGCGCATCTGCGGCGTCAGTCGGCGGCCGTGGGTGTGCCGGTGCTGACCGTGGGAGCGTTGCGCGTAGATCCCCATGCCCGGCGTGCGTGGGTGGGCGAGACCGAATTGACCTTGCGGCCCAAGGAATTCGACCTACTGCACCTACTGGTCGAGCATGCCGGCCAGGTGGTCACCCGGGACATCCTGATGGCGAGGATCTGGGACGAGCACTGGGTCGGATCGACCAAGACGCTCGATGTGCATGTCTCAGCGTTGCGGCGCAAGCTGGCAGAGCACGGCGAGGATCCGCTCAGCATCACCACCGTGCGTCGCCGCGGTTATCGTTTCGAGCGCTGTTAGGGCACACGATCACGCTGCGCCAGCGGATCCCCGGTCATGGGTCGAGGGCGTGAAGGTAAGTGTGGGGTTTACTTTTCTTTGTCCAGCTGATAACCAGCCGGTTCGTAGTCTCGAGGGTGGGATGCGTGTGGGAGGGCGTATCCAGTGCCGGTAGGACAGTTGGTTCGTCAGCACCGGTCCATTCGAACAGCAGGGAGCAGCCTATGAGTTACGGACATGCACTGCGCGCCGAGATCCGAGGTACCGAGGTGACCCCGCTCATCGGAATCTTCGACATGTACTCTGCATCGCTGGCCGCGCAGCATTATGACGGAATGTTCGTCTCGGGTTTCGGATTCGCCGCCTCTCATTACGGCCTGCCCGACATCGGATTCATCGCCTGGCCGGACATGGTCGACTTCGTCCAGCGGCTGCGGGCGGCGTTCCCGCGTCACCATCTGCTGGTCGACATCGACGACGGCTACGGCGACCCCGAGCTCGCCTGCCAAGTTGTCGCGCTGCTGGAACACCTCGGCGCGTCCGGTGTCGTTCTCGAGGATCAGAAACGGCCTCGGCGCTGCGGTCACGTCGAAGGCAAGCAGATCCTGCCGCTGGACGAATACCTCGAGAAACTGACCATGGTCCTGAGCACCAGATCCGACCTCGTGGTCGTGGCGCGCACCGATGCCACCGAAGAGGCGGAGATCCGCTACCGGGCAGCCGCCCTCGCCGCGACCGACGCCGACGCGCTGCTGGTCGACGGCGTGCGTAGCGTCGAACAGATCCGCATGATCGGTCGAGCCATCGGCGACAAGCCGTTGCTGTTCAACCAGATCGCCGGCGGCCTGTCACCGCGGCTTTCGCTGACGGAGCTGGCAGATCTTGCAGTCGCCGCCGCGATCTACTCCACTCCGTGCCTGTTCGCTGCGCATACCGCAATCAACGACGCGCTATCGGAGTTGCGTGCCGCCGATGGCCGCCTGCCGCCCCCCGGCGCCACCACGACCGACGTCGCCACCGTGCTGGAATTGCTGGACCGCAACCTGGCTCGACGCCATGCCGACCGGGGTGCCGCAACTCGCCGCTGATCGAACCGGACACACGGATACGAGAAGAGCAGCAGCACCGGGTGGGCTGGTACTGGTGCCGTGCTGCAGCAGAACGCGATCCTCTTCGTCGGGTCGGCTATCTGTTGCATCACTGTCGTCGCTGAGGGCCCGACAGGTGAAAGGTTCTGCGACGCGCACACCACCAGTGCCGCACAGGAATCCGTGACGACACCGCCGAAAATGCCCGCGCCGAGGCCGTATTCCGGGGCGTAATCCTCAGCCGGGCAACGCAACACCATCGCTCCTACTCTTCCGGTGCCTCCTCGACCGGAAACAGGATGGGGCTGAGCAGATATCGCCCGCGGCCGGGGGCGGGTTCGTTGGTCATACGGGGCACGATCACCCGACGCAGTTCCAGGATGAGCTGTTCGAGCTCCTCATGGTCCAACCACAGCGCGTGCTGCCGGTAGCCCACGAGATCCCGTGCCGGATCGGCGTTCTCGTGGTCGAGATAGGAGCTGAACTCCGAGATCAGCACGGCCATTGCCGTGACGAAGATCCGGCGATGATCCTCGACCGTGGCCGTCGCGACCTCCTCGGCGCCGATCGCCGCCCGGTCCGCACGCAGCCGATAGTGCCGTTCGACCGCGCCGCGCACCCGCTGCTGTTGCGCGACCTCCAGGATTCCGGCCGCGGCCAGCGCCTCGACATGCCGGTACACCGTCGCCTTCGAAACCCCTGGCAGCCGGGCGCACAGCTCGGCCGTGGTGAGGATGCGACCACCGCGCAAGGCATGCACGATCCGCATCCGGGCGGGGTGTGCGACCAGTTCCAAAGCGTCCACTTCTCAATATTCTCACATCCTGCTACCGTTCTCACACAACGAGAAAGGTTGTGAGAGCGATGACCACACAGACCGACCCGGCAACCGTGGCGACGACCGTGGTGGCGATGCTGCGCGAAGGGCGTTTCGACGAACTCGCGGAGCTGTTCGCACCCGCGCTGGCGGCGGCGGTATCCGCTGACACCGTCCGGACCGGGTGGAGCAGCGAGACCGCGAAGACCGGCGAGATCCGCACCCTGGGCGAGGTGACCATCACGCCGCTCGACGACGAGCTGACCCGGGCGGTCGTGCCGGTGCAATGCGAGAGCGGTGGGCTCGAGGTACGGCTCGCGGTCGACGCGGCCGGCCGGCTGCACGGCCTGCGGCTCGCACCGCCGGCCGAATCGGACTGGACCCCACCGCGTTACGCCACGCCGCGACGGTTCACCGAACAGGAGATCACCCTGGAATGCGGACCGCTCACGGTCCCGGGCACGCTGACCATGCCCCGGGGTGGGCGCAGCCGACCGGGGGTGGTGCTGATCTCCTCCGGAGCCAACGATCGCGACGTTACCGTGGGGCCGAACAAGCCGTTCAAGGACCTCGCGTGGGGCCTGGCCAGCCGCGGTGTCGCGGTGGTGCGGTTCGACAAGGTGACCCATGTGCACACCCACATGGCGCACGAGCCCGGCTTCACCATGGTCCAGGAGTATCTGCCGAATGCGCTTGCCGCCGTGCGGCTGCTGCAGCAGCAACCGGGGGTGGATCCCGCCCGGGTCTACGTGGCGGGCAACAGCGGTGGCGGTAACGCCGCGGTCCGCGTCGCCGCGGCCGAACCCTCGATCGCGGGCGTGGTGATGCTGGCCGCGGACACGGTCCCACTGCCGCGCGCCGCAGCGCGCATATTCAGCTACATCGCCAGCATGGACCCTACCGCGGCTACGGCCGCGACCCTCGCCGCCGAGACGATCGCCCGGACCGAAGATCCGGCCCTTTCACCCGAAACCCCCAGCGCGGAACTGCTGTTCGGCTGGCCCGCCTCCTACTGGCTGGACCTGCGCGAGTTCGACCAGGTTGCCACCGCCGCGGCCCTGGACCGGCCGATCCTGGTGCTGCAAGGCAGTCGCGACTACCAGGTCACCGAGGCCGACGACCTAGCCGGGTGGCGGGCGGGACTGGCCGGAAAACCCGGCGTGACCATCCAGGTCTTCGCGGCCGACGACCACATGTTCTTCCCGGGCAGCGGCCCCTCGGGCCCTGCGGACTATCAAGCGCCGCACCATGTCGACCCGGCAGTGGTGGCCACCATCGCAGAATGGCTGGGCCCCGGCGCGGGCCGCGGTCCGATGTCCCGGCTGCTGGCTCGGCTCGGCAGGTGACCGTCATGACCAGCCCGACCTCCCGCAATGCGGCGGCGCAACTGAACTAGATCATCGCCGCATCCTCATCCGGAAATAAATTGCCGGACACCGAAATTCGGGACCATCTCGCCCCCTGGCTGCTGGACTCGGGCGGCGCCGCACGCTTCGCCGCCGCCCTGACCGCACTCGGCCCGCTCACCGTCGGCGAGATCCGCATCGACCAGCCCGAGCGCATCCAGGCACGCGTGCACGGCGCCGCCACAGAACTGCTGCTGACGCTGCACGTCTACAGCGCGCCGCTGTCCGAATACGCCGAGCTGATGATCAGCCAGAGCGACAACACCGCCACCGACCATCTGATCCACCGGCTCGGCCGCGACGCGGTGCAGGGCCAGCTCCGGCTGTTCGGTCATCGCGCACCCGAGGCGAATATCCCCTTCCTCACCACCCGGGCGTTCTTCCGTTTCAAGGCATCGCCCGATTCCGCTCTGGCGCAACGGTATCCGGACCTGCCCGCGCACAAGCGCCGGGCGCAGCTGGAATCCCTGGAACGACAACCGCTTCCCGACCTGCCGGAGATCTGGCCCGCACCGCGTGAGATCGACCGGATCGAGTGGTTCGCCTCCCCGATCGATATCTGCCACGCCTTCGCCGGCCTGCTCCGGCTCGACCAACCCGAGATCGGTCACGCGCTGTCCCGCAACCTGTTCCACGGTGAGCCCGTAGTCGGCCAGCTCGTACCGATGCGCGGACTGGAAGGCTCATCCGGAGTCCGCGTCACCATACCGTCAGCACCCAGGAGCGCGGATTCCCGAGCAATCTCAGCCTGGCGCGCGATATCGCTGCTCGGGCCTTCCGAGGCCGCCATATCTCAGATGGAGTTGGATGACGCCCTGCTGGGCGAGTAGGGACAGATAGCGCTGTGCGGTCGGGCGGCTGACGCCGACCATGGCCGCGACCTCGGTGGCGGACACATCCGGGTGGGCGTCGCGGACGGCGGCCTGGATCAAGGCCATCGTCGGGGCCGAATGTCGTTTGGGCAGGGAGGTATTGGGCGTGCGGAGCGCGGAATAGAGGGCGTCGACGTCGGCCTGGCTGGCCTCGCCGAGGTCTCGCATCCGCTGGTGCAGATCTCGGTATGCGATCAGCTGATCCCGTAATCTGGTGAAGCCGAACGGTTTCACCAGATAATGCACGGCGCCGAGCTGCATCGCGCCTCGAATGTTGTGCGCATCGCGTGCCGCGGTGATGGCGATGAAGTCCGGATGTTGCACGGCGGCGTCGGTGAGGGTGCGGACGAGGTCGAGCCCGTGCCCGTCGGGCAGGTACAGATCGAGCAGGACGAGGTCGGGTCGCAGGTCGGCCACCGTCCGAATCGCGTCGTGCACGTTGTGGGCCTGGCCGACCACGGTGAACCCGCTGACCCGGCCGACATAGGCGGCATGGATGCGGGCCACTCGGAAGTCGTCGTCGATGACCAGGGTGCGAATCATGGTGTGGCTCCCCACGTCGTTGCGGGTTCGCGCTCGGGCAGGACGACCGTGAAGGCGGGGCCCGGCCCCTCGGTGACGGTGATCTCGCCGCCCAATCGGCTGACCTGTTGGCGCACGATGGCCAGGCCGAGCCCACGGCCGCCGCCGGTGCGAGCGGTCTTCGTGGTGAAGCCGGCCTTGAAGATCGATGCGTCGGTGGGCACTCCTGGGCCGGTGTCGCTGACGCGGATGGTGAGCTGGCCGTTGTCGCGTCGCAACCGGATGGTGACGTGGGCCGACTCCGGATCGAGCGGCGCGGCCGCATCGATCGCGTTGTCGATGAGGTTGCCGAGGATGGTCACTACGGCATTGGCGTCGGCGAGCAGACCTGGCAGCTGGGAGTCCTCGGTGAGCAAGAGGGTGACCCCGCGTTCGGCTGCCACCGATGCCTTGGCCACGATCAGTGCGGCGACCACGCGGTTGTCGATGATGGCGCTGACCGATTCGGCGAAATCGTCTGCCACCCCCGAAACGTCGGTGAGGTAGGCGAGCGCCTCGTCGGTGTCGCCGAGTTCGAGCAGGCCGGCCACGGTGTGCAGCCGGTTGGAGAACTCGTGTTGCTGCGCCCGTAGCGCGTCGGTGAGACCTCTGGTACTGGTCAGTTCGCGCAGCAGCCCCTCGCTCTCGGTGCGGTCGCGCAGGGTGGCCACCGCGCCGAGAGCTCGGCCGCGCAGGTCGACCGCGAGCCGGTTGACGACCAAGCTGTGTTCGTCGGTCAACACCACCTGGTCCGGCCCTTCGATCGCGCCGGAGAGCACGTCGCGCAGCCTGCCCTCGGGCAGCAATTGCTCGAGCCGTTGCCCGATTACGGCGCCATGCACGTCCAGCAGCCCGCGGGCCTCGTCGTTGATCAGTGTGATTCGGCCGCCGCGGTCGAAGGTGACCACGCCCTCGCGCACACCGTGGAGCATGGCTTCACGTTCCTGCAGCAGGGCGGCGATCTCGTGGAGTTCCAGGCCGAAGGTCGTCTGCTTGAGGCGGTGGGCCAGCAGCAGTGCCATGAACGCGCCAAGGGCCAGTGCGAGTGCGGTGTAGAGGCCGACAGCGGGCAGGTCCTGGGCGAACTGGGTATCGACCTGTTCCTCGAGGATGCCGGCGGACACCTCGCCGATGATCGTGCCGCCCGGGCCGCGAATCGGGGCCTTGCCGTTGGCCGAGCGACCGAGGCTGCCCTTGTCCAGGCCGGTGTGCGCGTTGCCGTCGAGGGCGATGACCGGCTCCTCGACCACGTGGCCGATCAATGCGGGATTCGGGTGTGTGAGCCGGGTGCCGTCACCGGTGATGACCACGACGTAGCGCAGGTTATCGGTGCTTCGGCGGACCTGTTCGGTCAGCTCCTGGACCGCGCCCGAGGAATCCTGGCCTGCCGCGACGGCTTTGCCGACCTCGGGCATCCCCGCCACGGCCTCGGCGATGGACAGTGCGCGTTGCTCGTATTGGCGGTCCAGCACGTCCCTGGTGTGTTGCCGGTACAGCAGAAAGCCGATTGCCACTGTGATGATCAGGATTGTCACCTGGCCCACCAGGATTCGGGTGGACAGCTTCGCGCCGCGTGTCACTCGTAACTCTTCTTCATTGATTGCTGTCGCGGGGGGTTCAAGTGTGCAACACGCGGGCGTCGATGAGAAGGGGGGTGGCGTGCACAGAAGGCTCACAATGCCGAGTTAGGCCCGCTAGCCGCACAACCCTCGCATACGTTCCCACGCGGTCCGCAACTACCTACGCTCCTGTGAACCACGTCACATCCAGGCAGTGCAGGCGGACCAATGATCACTTCTCGAGCCACCGGGGCCATAGAACTCCGGGCGGTCACCAAACGATTCCGCACCCCCGACGGGGGTGCGTACACGGCCCTGAGAGACCTTGACCTGACCGTCGCCGCCGGCGAATTCTGCGCGGTCGTCGGACCCACTGGCTGTGGTAAGTCCACCACGCTGACCCTGGTATCCGGCCTCGAGCGGGCATCCGAAGGCGAGGTCCTCATCGACGGAGAGCCGGTGCATGGCATCAACCCCGGCATCGGCTTCATGTTCCAGCACGACGCGGTGCTGCCGTGGAAGACGGTACTCGGCAATGTCACCGCGGGGCCGCTGTTCCGGGGCCAGCGCAAGGCCGACGCGTTGGCCGGCGGACGAGACTGGCTGCGCCGGGTCGGTCTGTCCGGATTCGAGAACCACCATCCGCACCAACTCTCCGGCGGCATGCGCAAGCGGGTCGCGCTGGCCCAGAGCCTGATCAACGAACCGCGAATCCTGTTGATGGACGAGCCTTTCGGCGCGTTGGACGTGCAGACCCGATCGATCATGTCCGACGAACTGCTCGGTTTGTGGGAGCAGACCCGCCCCTCGGTTGTGTTCGTCACTCACGACCTGGAGGAGGCAATTGCCTTGGCGGACAAGGTGGTTGTGCTGACCGCGGGCCCCGGCACGATCAAGGCCACCTTCGCGGTGGATCTGCCGCGGCCACGCACGGTCCAGGAAATCCGGTTCGAACCCAGGTTCGTCGAGCTGTACCAGCAGATCTGGGAGTCGCTGCGCGACGAGGTCCAGCTCGCCTACGCCCGCACCTCGAGCCTTACCGAATGATCGGGAGAAGATCGATGTCTGACACCGTAATAGCCAGTGCGACAATGAATTCAGGCACTACTGCGGCCGGGCAGGCCCGCCGAGCGGCCCGACGTCGTAGCATCCTCGTCCACGGCATCCAGTTGGGATTGTTCGTCCTGATCTTCGGCGGCTGGGAACTGGCCAGCCGCCGGGGCCTGATCGATAGCTTCTTCTTCGGCAGCCCGACCGGCATCCTCGACCAGCTCAGGCAATGGGCCAGCGACGGCACCGACGCGGGTTCGCTGTGGGAGCAGATCGGTGTGACATTGCAGGAGGCGCTGCTGGGCTTCGCTATCGGCGTCGTGCTCGGTATCGTATGCGGGGTCGCACTGGGCCGGATCCAGTTGCTCGCCGAGGTCTTCGCGCCATACATCAAGGCGCTCAACGCGATTCCGCGCATCGTGCTCGGATCGGTGTTCGTCGTTGTGCTCGGGCTCGGGCTGTCGTCCAAGGTGGCGCTGGCGGTGGTACTGGTCTTCTTCGTGGTGTTCTTCAACGCCTTCCAGGGCACCCGTGAGGTGGACCGAAACTTCATCGCCAACGCCCGCATTCTCGGCGCCAGCCCCACCCAGATCACCTGGCAGGTGGTGCTGCCATCGGCGCTCACCTGGATCATCGCGAGCCTGCACAGCTGTTTCGGATTCGCCTTGATCGGCGCGATCGTCGGGGAGTTCCTCGGCGCCCAGAAGGGGCTCGGGCTGCTGGTCCGCCAGGCGCAGGGCAACTTCAACATCGACGGCGTGTTCGCCGCGATGGTGATCATGGCCGTCCTCGCGCTCGTCGCGGAGGCCGCGATCACCCGCCTGGAGCGACGTCTGCTGGCCTGGCGCCCCCCGCAGCTATCCGAGATGGAACTGGCCGCCTGACGTCGTCGTCCACCCGAATTCCCGCTAACCGCAACCGAGGAAGAACTATGTCCATCAAAACCGTCACGATCGGCGCGACCGTCGCGCTGCTCGCCCTCACCATCACCGCCTGCGGTGGTTCCTCCCACTCGACCCACAACGCCGACGGCACCGACAACGTCAAACTCATGGTCGGCGGCATGAACAAGCAGATCTATCTGCCCGCCATCCTCGCCCAGCAACTCGACCTCTACGCCAAGAACGGCCTGCACGTCGAACTGTCCGACGAACCGGCCGGGGTGGACGCGGAAACACAAATGCTGGCCGGAAACGTCGACGGCGTCGTCGGTTTCTACGATCACACCGTGGACCTGCAGGGCAAGGGCAAGGCCACCCAGTCGGTCGTGCAGTTCGCTCGGGTGCCCGGCGAGGTCGAGATGGTCTCCACCCAAGCGCCCGATGTCCACACCTTCGCCGACTTCAAGGGCAAGAACCTCGGCGTGACCGGCCTCGGCTCGTCGACCAACTTCCTCACCAAATACCTGGCCGGGCGCGCCGGGATATCCCCGGACGAGGTCACATCGGTCGCGGTCGAGGCAGGCTCCACCTTCATCGCGGCCTTGGAGCAGAACAAGATTCAGGGCGGCATGACCACCGAGCCTACGATCACCGCGCTGCTCAAAAAGGGGGACGCCAAGGTCCTGATCGACATGCGCACCGAAGAAGGCGCGCGTGCCGCACTCGGAGGCACCTACCCGGCCGCCTGCCTGTACATGACCACTCGCTGGATCGACAGCCACAAGCCGGTGGCCCAAAAGCTCGCCAACGCCTACGTGCAGACCCTGCAATGGATCAGCACACACAGTGCCGCGGAGATCGCGGACAAGTTGCCCGCCGACTACACCAGCAATACCAACATCACCAAGGACGACTACATCAAGGCACTCGACGCGGGCAAAGCGATGTTCACCGCCGACGGCGTGATGCCCGCGGATGGCCCGCAGACCGTACTCAACGTGCTGAACTCCTTCGACCCCACCGTGAAGGGCAAGCAGATCGACCTCAGCAAGACCTTCACCACGGAGTTCGCCACCAACGCTCACTGACCCCAACATCGTGCGTGCTTTCGGTGTCCGGCACCGAAAGCACGCACATCAGGACTGCGAGGACGCAGGGTCTGGCTGGACGGCACTGACTGGTGGGTTCGCGGGTTGCCCCTTTTTCCTCGATGCGGCCGTAGCGCCACGTGAGGGTTGCGATGGCCCAGGTGACGAGGAGCAGGCCGAGGATGTCGGTGCGGGGTTGGTGGGTTCACGGTGGGGTGACGGGTAGGTCGATTATGACTTTCGTGCCGGTGGGTGTGTTCTGGTCGATGTGTACGGTGCCGTGGTGGGCGGTGATGATTTCGGCGACGATGGCGAGGCCGAGGCCGAATCCGCCGGTGTCGCGGCCGCGGTCGTGTTGGGGTCGGTAGAAGCGGTCGAAGACGCGTTGGCGGTCCTGGGGGGCGATGCCGGGGCCGTCGTCGGTGATTTCGATGTGGGCGTGGTCGGCGTGCTGGTGTAGCTGGATGTTGATGGTGGTGGTGGCGTAGCGGGTGGCGTTGTCGAGCAGGTTGCGGATGGCGCGGGCGAGTTGGTTGGGGTCGCCGGTGGTTCGTACGGGTTCGGTGGTGGTGTTGATGGTGAGTGTGTTGGTAGGGATGCGGTTTGTTTCGGTGGTGATGAGGTCGTCGAGGTCGACCTCGACGCGGTGGTGGGGGAGGGCGTTTTCGTCGGCGCGGGCCAGCAGTAGCAGGTCGTCGATGAGGTGGCGCATGCGGTGGGCTTCGGGGAGCAGGGTGTCATCGACGAGGTCGGTGGTGAGGGTGCTGGGGTGGTTGCGGCCGAGTTCGAGGGCGGCGGTGATGGTGGTCAGTGGGCTGCGTAGTTCGTGGGAGGCGTCGCTGATGAAGCGTCGTTGGGTGTTGTGCCCTGCTTCGATGCGGGTGAGCATGTCGTTCATCGTGCGGGCGAGGGCGGCGATTTCGTCGTTCTGTTCGGGGACGGGTACGCGGTCGGCGAGGTCGGCGCTGGTGATCGCGGCGACGCGGGTGCGGATTCGTTCGACCGAGCGCAGTGATCGTCCGATGAGGGTGTAGGTCGCGGTGGCGGCGAGGGCGACGATGAACGGTGTCGCGAGGGCGACCAAGGCGGCGACGAGTTTGATGGTTTCTTCGATTTCTTCCTGGTTGGTCGCGATCGCGATGGTGTAGCGGCCACCGAGCCCGTCGACGGTGGCGGCGGTGATCCGGGTTTCGGCGGCGTGGCCGGTCGCGGGCAGGTCGTGGGCGACGGTGCCGGGGGTGGGCCGGATTGTGGTGATCGGGTCGGCTGGGCTGGTGATGGAGCTCTGCACGACCTGTCCGGTCTGGTCGATGATCTGGACGATGGCGATGCGCGAGTCGGTGGCCAGGACGCTGCGGTCGAGTTCGGCGGGGGTGTCGAGGGCGAGTTGGCTGGTCAGAGCAGTGATTCTGTCGGTGGCGGCGTCGTTGGAGGCGTTCACCAGGGAGCGGTACAGCACGTAGGTCAGCGACAGGGTGGCGACGCCGAGTGCGGCGGTGACCACGACCGCGACGATGAGTGCGGAGCGCACACGCAGCCCCCAGCGGCGCGGTTGGGTGACGGCGCGGATCGCTGGCGACAGGGCATTCACTGCGGTGCCTCCTTGGCGGATGGCTCACCGGGCGGGTGTCGGTGAGCTGGGTGAGGGAATTGGGTTGGCGAATTAATCAGCCTGGCTGACCGCTCGGTTATCGACGCCGTCGATTCGCCGGTGTGTCGTTGACGGGGTTGCCGCTGATCACAGGTCATGGAGCACGGACAGTGGTCGGCGGCGGGCAAGGCGGATGGTAGCCGTCGATGCGAGCAGGACCGCGCCAACAATCGTGGCAGCAACGGCGAGCAGGTAGGGCCATGGCACGGTGGGCGAGGCCGGTGGCGGGTCGAATACGCCGTTGAGTTCGCTGACCAGTACGTGTGTCTGGATAGTGCCGATGACCGTGCCCGCGGACAGTCCCGCGCACAGCAGCAGTGCTGCTTCGGTGGTGACGAACGCGCGTAGGTGCCGGGGCCGTGCTCCGAGCGCGGCGGCGAGGGCGAAGGTGCGCAGCCGCTGGCCCAGTTCCAGCCCGAAGACCAGCGCGCCCGCGGCGGCGGCGAGTCCGACACCGAAGATGAGTTCGAGACGGGTCAGCCCGCCCAGGTCCACGGCGGTGAGGCTGGAGCCGATGGTGGCGCGGGCGGTGGTGATGTCGGTGACGGTCGCGGTGTCTCCCAGCACGTTTCGTAGGCGGTCGGCGACGACGGCGGGGTCGTGGCCCGCGGTGTCGATGAGGAAGGTGCGCGCCGCGCCGATCCCGGTCTGGGAGGTGAGGTAGGTGGTGTTGGCGACGAAGAAGCTGTCGCGGGGCGCGGTGGGAAATTCGGCGGCGATCCCGCTGTAGCGGAACGAGACTGTGCGTGGGCCAGCGGTGGTGTCGTTGAACCGCAGGCGGATCGGGTCGCCGAGTTGGAGTTGGTAGTCGCGCACGGTTTCCGCGCTGACCAGCAGGGCGTCGGGATGGGTCGCGAGTTGACCTATCGCGGTGGCGGTGCTGCTGCCGGGAAAGTAGGTGTCCTGCAGGGCGGCTGCGGAGGCGATGGTGGTGGGGTCGACGCTGTAGAGGTCTTGCAGTTCGGTGCCGATGTAGGCGAAACGGTGCTGGATCGGGGACACCGCGTGAACGCCGGGAACGCGAGTGATCAACTGTTCGGTCACGGGATGGGCTGTGCTGGTGGGTGATTCGGTGACGGTGACGTCGGCGCCGTTGGTCAGGCGGGCGTCGACCTCGGCTTGGGTGCGGTAGGTTGCGTTGAAACTCGCGGTGGAGATGGCGAAGGCGAACGCAAGACCCACGAGGACGATTGCCCTGGCCAGGCCGCAGCGTTGCCGCGCAAGGGAATTCGCGACGATACCGGCCAGGTTGCCCGCGACCGGCCGGATCAGGGCGGCGACCATGCGGTGTCCGCGATGCAGTACGAATTCTGTTGTCCGCCAGCACAGTAACGCGGAGCCGACCCACAGCAGCGCAGGGGCGGAGAACGCCCAATACGACACCGAGATCGCGGCGACGCCCTCCGGCGCCAGCACCAGTTGGTAGCCGCCGCGGGCGGTGGTCCAGTACACCGCTGCCGCGGCGGCGAGCAGGACGATGTCCAGACCCCAGCGCTGCCAGCGTTGCTCCGACAGGTGTGGCAGTGCGGAACGCGCCCGTGAGGCGGGGGTGTGCGATTCGCGCCAGAGGGGACCGATCACGGCGGCTGCCGCGATCCCGAGCCCGGTGATCGCCGCCGAGCCGATCCACAGCCATGCGCTGGTAGTCGTGGTGCCGAAACGGCTGGAACCGAATAACCGTGCGCTGATCAACGCGGCAGCACCGACCCCGGCCACCGAGCCGAGGGCGCCGACGAGGCACGCTTGGACCGCAGCGAGGCGGACAAGGCGCGCGGTCGTGGCGCCGCGGGCGCGCAGCAGGGCATGTTCGCGGCGGCGGCGATCCCGATCGGCGCTGACGACCGCGGCGGTCAGCAGCGCCGCCAGTGCGGCGGCGGGTAATCCCAGAAACAGGAACAGGATCCGCGCGTAAGCGGCGTCGGCGCGCGCCGTGTCCAACGTGGTAGCGAGATTGTTCGCGATGCGGGCGTCGCCGGGAGTTTGTGCCTCGAGATGGTGTGCCCGGCCGGTGATCTCGGCGAACGCGGACTGCGGGTCGCTGGGCAGCCGGGTGTGGTCGACGGCGATGTGGATCTGGGTGTCGACGAGGTCGGGTCGAGTATCGGACAGCTGATCGAAGATGTTGTGCCACAACGTCATATCGAGCAGGACTACATTGTCCGGTGGTGTGTTGGGTTGCGCGGCGGCGGGTGCTGCGATGGTTTGGAACAGGGTGTCGGCGGCGGTGAGGTCGATGATGCCGTCGACGGTGACCGGCATAGCGGGCAGTCCCGCGCGCTCGATCATCAGGGTCGCGCCGGGAGCGATCCCCAGGTTCGCGGCGGTTTGCTGGGCGAGGAGTACGCCGTGGTCGGCCCCGATCAGCGGGCGGCACACACCCGGAAATCGGCCGAAGTAGTCGTCCGGGACACCCAGGACCATTCCCGGTCCGGTCGCGCGGTTCGCGGCCGCTGTAGTCGTGGCGAAGCCGTCGCTGTGGGCGTACCCCACGGGAATGGCTGCACGAATCCCGTTGCTGGCGCGGGCGGTGTCGAGGATCGGATCGACGGATGTGTTCGATCCCAACTGCAGCTGCCAATCCACGGCCACCCCCTCGACCACTCGGGCGGTCATCGTTGCTTGCGCTCCGGTAAGGAAAGTCGCGAGCGAGGCCACCAACGCGACCGCCACCGCGACTCCAGTGGTGGTGGCTGCGAGAGCTCCTGTGCGGCGGCGCAGTAAACCGGCGATCCAGATGACGGCGAACATTCTCAGCTCGGTTCGCCGGTGTCCAGGTGGCCGTCGCGCATGATCCAACGCGTCGTGAACCGCTGCGCGACAGCCGGATCATGCGTGGTGACCACTACCGCGGCGCCGAGGGTGTTCGCCGTGTCCAGCAGCACCGACAACATCGAGTCGGCCGTGGGATGGTCGAGTCGGGCGGTGGGTTCATCGGCCAAGATCAGCGGTGGGCGCGCGGCGAGCACCCGGGCGACCGCGACACGCTGGGCCTGCCCCTGCGAGATCTCGTCGGGCAGTTTCGCCGCCAGCTCCCCGATATCGAGCTGCTCCAACGCAGCCTCGGCCCGCCGCATCGCCTCGGTGGGGGCGGTTGCGCGTACCAGCAGGGGAAACGCCACGTTTTCGCGGATGTCAAGCGATGGCAGCAAACTCGGAGCCTGGAACACGACACCCACACTGGCGACACGGTCGCCGGGCATCGGTGCCAAGGCGGGCCAACAGACACTGCCCGATGTCGGGATGTCCAGTCCCGCAAGCAGATGCAGCAGGGTGGTCTTGCCCGATCCCGATCGACCGGTGATCGCGATCCGCGCCGCGACCGGAATCCGGCAGCTGGCCTCGCGAACAGCGGTCACCATCAACGGACCGCGACCGTAGCCGCGGCTGGCCAGTCGGCATTCGACCACCGTGTCGGAGTCCGCCACCGACGTCTCGATGGCGCTCATGTAAGCCGTCCATCATCGAGGTGCACGACACGGTCGGCGACCGAGGCCACCGCGGGACTGTGGCTCGCGACGAGGACGGCGCTGCCCTGGGCCGCGGCGGCGGCGAGGATCCGCAACACCTCGGCCTCGGTGGAGCTGTCGAGTTCACCGGTGGGTTCGTCGGCCAACAGGACCAGCGGATGGTTCACCATCGCGACCGCTACCGCGGCCCGGGTCAATTCACCGCCGGAGAGCTGCCCCGGCAATGCCTGGGCGCGATCGGCCAAACCCAACTCCCTCAGCTCGTGGGTGGTGTCTGTGCGGCCGTGGTTACGCGCCAAAGTCGCGGCCAAGCGCAGGTTTTGGGCGACGGTGAGGTGATCGAACAGATTGCCCGAGGCGAAGATCATGCCGATCCGGCGGGCCCGCAGCCGCGACCGCACGGGTTCGGGTTGATGGCTGAGCCGGCGGCCGTCGAGGTAGATCGCGCCACCATCGGGGTCGTCCATCCCGGCGCAACAGTTCAACAGTGTGGACTTGCCCGACCCGGACGGACCGGTGACAGCCACGAACTCACCCGCAGCCACCGTCAGCGAAACCCCTTGCAGGGCAAGGGTTTCTTCGTCGTCGGATC
Source organism: Nocardia sp. NPDC102475 (assembly GCF_055584605.1). NCBI lineage: Bacteria > Bacillati > Actinomycetota > Actinomycetes > Mycobacteriales > Nocardiaceae > Nocardia > Nocardia sp. NPDC102475. The sequence goes on from NZ_JBVJLS010000006.1 coordinate 41,282, forward strand.
GGTAAAACCGATACAGTGACCGGGCGTCGAGCGCGGGTACGGTGGTCATCGCCAGTACAGCGAGTCGCTCACCTGACGCCATGGGTCGACATTGTCGGCGCCGTGGGGGCCCGACAGTGTCAGCACGACCTCGTGACCGGCGTGCCAGAACTCGTAGCGTTCGACGTCCTCGGTGACGGCCTTACCGGTGATCGGGCTGGGCGGCGAGCTCTGGTGATAGGTGAGCAGAACCGCTGACCCGCCATGGCGTTGAACCTGGGTCACGGTGCCGGGGGCGTAGTCCGGGGTCGAGCCTGCGATGGCGGGCAATTCCTCAGCTCGGGCACTGTCCACCGACGGTGCACTGTCCCGCGACACGATCTCGATCCGAACGCTGTTGAACTTATCGGTGAACACAGTGCTCGCGTCGCTGTCACGGCGCGCCCATCCCTGCGGCACCGACACCGTGAACACCGCACCGGGTGGAGTGAACGGCACGAACACCTGATCGTCGGGGATGTCCCCGGCAGAATTGACATCGCTCGAGGACCTCGACGGAGCACCATCCGGACCTCCGCAACCAGCGATCGACAACACCGCGACACCCAGCACCACAGCCGGCAAGACCGTCGCAGCACGGACGGCAATGCTCGCTGTCGTTATCCGGCGCTGGGACGCATTCGACGCCGTCATCACCGACATGGCGTCGCGATGCGCGGACCGTTCTCGCACGTCTTGTTCTGGTGGTGCGTGAGGTGTCGGTCGGTAGGACAGATGGGGCGCTAGCGCCGCGCCGATCAGGACGATCGTGCTGCCGAGCAGCACACCGCCAACGACATCGGTGAGCCAATGCACCCCCAGATACAGGCGGGTCACCGCGACCAACGCGACCACAACCGCCGACAAGCATGCCGCCACCAATCCCCGCGACACGGTGGGTCGTCCACCGAGAAACACCACCAGCACCGCCCCGGCCAGTGCGGTAGTTCCGGTCACATGACCGGACGGGAAGGAAAAGTCGGTCTCGCTCACCAACTGAACGACAGCTGGGGGACGTGCTCGCCCCACCACGACCTTGGTGAGCGTGCTCACCCCGAAGCTCACCGCGACAACACCCAACACCAGCATCGACGGCACAACGCTGCGATGACGCCACCCGAGAACACCCGCGAGCAGCACACCGATCACGGCGAGACCGACCGGACTGCCCGCAGTCGTCACCGCCAAGGCGACAGTGGTGACCGCCGGGAAACGATGGGTGGTGAACCAGTCCAGCGTCGCGGCGTCGGCGCCGGTCAACCACCCCGAACTCGACACCTGCACACTCAATTCCACGAACATCACCGCGACCGCGAGTACCCGCGTCACCCGCCACAGATCCGGTCGTGTGGTGTCGGGTCGCAACCTCGGGGACACCAGCGATGCCACGATGATTGCCGCACCGGTCACACCTGTCGCGACCGCGACCTCGGCGGTCGATGCCTCGGTGGTCACCTCGGTGACCACCGAGTCGAGCAAGTCGAGTACTGCGGACATGACTTCAGTCTGGGCGCATCCTGCTGTGGAAACGCTGAGACGAGGACTGAGCACAGCAACCGGTGCGTTGTAATAGAAACCCCGAGTTCGAAAGGAACGGTGACGGTGCGCGTACTGGTGGTCGATGACGAAGTCCGCCTCGCCGAAACACTGCGCCGTGGCCTGTCCGCCGAGGGTTTCGTCGTCGAAGTCGCCCACGACGGCAACGAAGGACTCGAACTCGCCACCACCGGCGGCTTCGACGTCCTGGTCCTCGACATCATGCTGCCCGGCAAACACGGCTACCAGATCGTGCGCGAGCTACGCCAACAACAGATCTGGACCCCGGTGTTGATGCTCTCAGCCAAGGATGGCGAATACGACCAGGCCGACGCCTTCGACCTCGGCGCCGATGATTACCTCACCAAACCCTTTTCCTTCGTCATCTTGATCGCTCGTCTGCGGGCCCTGGTCCGGCGCGGCGCCCCGGCACGACCGGTCGTGTTGACCGCGGGCAGCCTCGCGCTGGACTCGGCGCGGCGGCGCGTCACCCGCGCCGAGGAGATCCTCTCCCTGACTCCCCGAGAATTCGGAGTGTTGGAGTTCCTGATGCGTCACAAGGGCGACGTCGTCACCAAATCCGACATCCTGCGCTCGGTGTGGGACGCCAACTACGACGGCTCCGACAATGTCGTCGAGGTGTATGTCGGATATCTGCGCCGCAAAATAGATCAGCCCTTCGGGTCGGCCAGCATCGAAACGATCCGCGGCGTCGGCTACCGACTGCTCGATACCCACTGAACCCCCCTGCGGCGAACCGGCCCCGCCTGCGGTAACCGGGGTTGCGCGTCAGCGGTCTCAGCGTGTTCTCAGCGGGCGCAAGGCAGCGTAGGGCCTGCCGGCCGCGACTTCGGCACCGAGCAGGTGGCGGCCACTGACGGGAGGTTATCGATGACGTTGATTGCCGAGGACGTGCTGTGGTTGCTGCTCGATGACGATTCAGGCGAGCTGCTCGTCGACCGGATCGGTGTCTCGCGTGTGCTCGCCGGGGCGTTGCTGCTCGAGCTGACACAACCGACACCCGCCGCACCACACCCGCCGTTACGCCTCACCGGTCCCAGGGAATCGGTGAAGCCGGGGCGGCTGGTGCTCGGTGATCCACAGCTGAACACCGACCGGTTCGACGATCAGGTTCTCACCGACACGGTCGCACTGCTGTGTCGGCGACCGCTCACCCTCACCCGGGCGATCACCCAACTCGAACGCGGTCTGACCAAGACCATCCTGGAACGGCTGTGCGCCGACGGCCGGGTCCGCCGGGACCGCGCGCGTCTACTCGGGATCATCCCGGCGGCGTGCTGGCCGACTGTGGATCGCGCCCGAAAGAATCATCTGCGTGGCCCACTGCGGCGCACGCTGCTCGACGCACACGACCCCGACCCGCGCACAGCCGCGCACATCGCCCTGCTGCACACCGTCAACGGACTCGCCCCGCAACTGCCCGGTTGGCGGCCCAGCGTGATCGACCACGCCGCCCAACAGATCAGCCACCGATACTTCGGCCCCACCCGGACAGCGGAGGCGGTCCGGGCCGCCGTCTGCGGCGCGCACGCCACCTCCTACACCGGCAACTACCTGATCCCGTGAGAAACCCAGCAGGCGCCGGCAAGTGCCCGCGCCGTGACCCTCGACCGTCATCGGAAAGAAGTGTCGTCGAATGCAACACCTGATCCTCACCTACGGGCTGGGCGCGATCTTCGTGCTCATGGTCGCCGAGTCCGCATGCATACCCATCCCCTCGGAAGTAACGATGCTACTCGGCGGCGCCCTGGCCGGAGGCGCCGTCGCCGGACCACACCCGAACCTGGCCGCGGTCATCGCGGCGGGCACCCTCGGCAACGTCGCCGGCAGCTACCTGGCGTGGCTTGCCGGACGCTACGGCGGCCGCCCCGCCCTGCACCGCTGGGGCCGATACGTGTGGTTACGTGCCGAAGAGATCGACCGCGCCCAGGACTGGTTCGTCCGCCGCGGTGGCGCCTCGGTGTTCTGGGCGCGGCTACTGCCCGGAATCCGCACCTTCATCTCCCTGCCCGCCGGCATCGCCGCCATGCCCGCGGCCCGCTTCGGCCTATACACCCTCGCAGGCTGCCTGCCCTGGACCGCGGCCCTGGCAATCGCCGGATACGCCGTCGGCACCAACTGGCACAGCCTCGAAGACCGGCTGCGCGGACCCAGCTACCTCATCGCCATCACGGCCACGATCGCCATCGGCGCGACCGTCGTCATCGCGGTGCGGCGCCGCCGCCGAGCATCGGCCACCCACGTCGCCCCATGACCGAATTCGTCAATCGCCGTTACCTCGGTTCGCCGCGCCCGCCGCCGGACGATCCGCGGCATGGCTCGCGCTGACCATTGACACCGGTCTCACCGCCGTGGTGCCGATGCTGCCCGTCAGCGGAGTCGTCCCGCTCGTAGGGATCGCTGTGGTGCCGATCGCGAAGTCGAAGTTCAGCCTGGGCTTCAGCGATCGTGACGCCCGTCTGGAAGTCATCCGCTCGAGCGCCACCGACATCCTGCTACCCGATCTAGGCCATGGCTCCCAAATCGCGGGTTTAGTCGTACCGGTCACGGACGAGGCGACGGGTTCCTCAAAAGGTTGGCACCCGTGTCGCAGTGTCTGCCGAACTACGGATGGCGTCGAGCAGGCGGTGCATGTGGACCCCGTCATCGAAGGTCGGGACCGTCGTGGTGCCGGTTCGGATGTCCTGTGCCAGCGCTGCATACAGTCTCGCGACGTTGCCGACTTCGGTGCCGAGCGTCATGTCCGCCAGCGGATCCTCGCCCTGCAGCGGCTGCCAGGAGCCCTCGCCGCGGGAACCCAGCAGGCGCAGTTCACTCAACGAAATGCCGCCCGCCCCGTTGGCGCCGGAAACGATCGCCATATCCCCCGCGGTGCCTGAGATCTCTATCCGGGTGTGACCGTTGGTCACCTTGGAGTCATGGATGTGAGCCGACACCACGACTCCCTGCGCCGTGACGGCGTCGAGCAGCAGATGGTTCGGAGTGGTGACACTGATTGCCGTGCCGGTTCCCTCGATCACGGCATGCGGATGGCGGATGGCGAGTCGGGCCGACAGGTCGGTTAAACCGCCGATCAGGTACTCGACCGCGTCGAGCGTCTGCCCCGCCGACAATCTCCACGATGCCCGCACCATTGCGCTGGTCGAGGGTGTAGGCCGCCCAAGCCGGTACCCGTGTGCCCGCACCCAGCTGACGTGCGGAGTACACGGTCACCGAAACAACGTCCCCCACATAACCTTCCGCGAGCAACTGGCGGGCGCGGGCGATCGCCGGCGAGTTTTGAAAGCCGTTACAACCGACTGCGATTCACGCGTTATCGAGCACGGGAATCCGTTCGCTGTCGGTGCGACTGCGCCGGAAACTCCTGTGGCTGTAGACAATCCCGGCGATCAGGATGGCGAGCAATACCGCGGAGGTACCGTAGGTGCCGAACCCGAGTCCGCCCTTGCTGTGTGGTTTCCACAGAAAGTCACCCATTGTGGCGCCCAGCGGGCGGGTCAGCACGAACGCCATCCAGAACAACAGCACCCCCGAGACATTGGTGAAGTAGTGCGCGACCAGGATCGCGGCCATGACGGCGGCGATCAGCGCGGCGCTGCCCCAATAGCCGAGTCCGGAGCTGTCGGACAGATAGTCACCCAACGAGGTGCCCAGCGTGTTGGACAGCAGGATCGCCGCCCAATACAGCAGTTCGCCGCGGAAGTTGCGGATGTTGGCGACGTCGTAGGTCTGCCCGCTGAATTTCCAGACGAGGAACACGATCGCCAGCCCGGTGATCAGGATCGCGGCCCCGACACCATAGCCGAGCCCACCGTCGGTCGAGGTATCCGAGCCCGGACCCCGGTTCAGCAGATCAGAGATCGTGGTGCCCGCGGTGCTGGTGGCCGCGATCACCGTCCAATACAGGGCCGGATGAAAACGGCGGGCCCGCAGCTGAGTGACCAAGCTCACCGCGAAGATCGCGAGAAACAGTACCGACGCGGCGGCATAGCCGAGCTGCAAAGTTTGCGCGAGCAGATCGCCACCGGTCTCACCCAGCGTCGTCGCGGCGATCTTGAGCACCCAGAACATGACGGTGACCTGCGGAAGCTTGTAATCAGTGCGCTGCGGCGCCGAATCCATGAGCGACCTTCCTAAACGGTGACAAGCAGACCCGGAAAGTCTTCCCGTCAGCCACTGAGAACACGCTGAGAACGCGTGTAACGCCCGACGCGCACTCGGTTGATAGGCAACGAAGAGCGGTGGTGGTCGTCGCGGTGTTGTGTTGCGTTGGGAACTGTCATCGGTCGGGCCCAGCCAGGCGAGCGCGTTATCGCGTCGCTGCGCGACATGATGCCTTGGACGATCTCGACGACAACATCGGCGGCGCGCTGCCAGGCCGACGACCGTTGATGTCGTCACAAGGTCGATGTCTCCTGCACGCCGCGAGATCGACCGGCATCGGTAGCCAGCACACCGATGAGCGCGACGATGGCGACCGTTGTGCCGAGGGTAACCCATCCGGTGCCGAGAGCGAGGCCGTCGGCTCGCGACGACGCCAACCAGTCGGTGATCGACGCGCCGAGCGGCCGAGTCACGACGTACGCGGACCAGAACGCGGTGACCGTCCCCAGCCCGGCCCACCGATGGGCGATCGCCGGAACCGCGATGGCGACAGCGAACAGCACCGCCGAGGGCAAGTAGCCGAGATGCAGCTGCTCGGCCGTCAGGTCACCAGCGACGGTGCCGAGCGCAAAAGTTGCCATCACGGTCGCCCAATAGAACCCTTCCCGGCGGCGCGTGGTGATGCTGTGCACCGAGAGCGTCTTCTCGCTGGCGTACCAGAGCGCGAAGATCCCGGCGAGGATGACCGCGAACACCACCGTGGATGCCAGCAGCGGGATGCCGAAGACGAAGTCGGTGATATCGGCGACCATGGTGCCGAAGATGCTCACCATCACCACCGCCGACCAGTAGATCCAGATGACGTAGCGGCTGCTGCGGAATTGGGCGACCAGGCTCACGACCAGCGCCAGCGCGGCCACACCCACCGCGAGCTCGGGAACGAAATGCGTGACCAGGAAGTCGGAGAACGTCTCCCCCATCCCGGTGGTCAGGATCTTGATCACCCAGAAGAGCACGGTAATCTCCGGCACCTTGGCGGACATAGATCGAACTGGCGCGGCGGCGACACTCGCCTGGTTTGTCATGCGCGACACCATGTCAGCCGACCGCTGAGAGCCCGCTGAGAACGTGACCCACGCCACCCGCGCCACCGAGAAATGCCGAAATCCATTGCGGCTCAACAGCGGTTATTGACCTTCCAGTGCTGGTTCCGGCACGACCTCCGATAGTGCGACGGCGCTTCCGGTAGCTGTATGCGATGCCGGTATCAGGCCCCGCCAGCGGGGCCGTGGTACAGGACATCCCCTGGGCTTGTGCCGTGGTTCATGTCAGCAGGGGGCCACGACCGCCTACGCACCGCTCGCGAGTCCCTTCGCTGCCTTCGACTTTGGACAGTTGAGTGATGCGACTGGCGCTTCATCACGGAGGCAGCGCGGTGGTGTCGCGGGACTCCGGCCCGGATCAGACGAGGTCTCAGCGATGCGCCTCTACCAGTCGGCTACTCGGTACGGCTCGAAGCCGTGTCCGGTTTCGCGGCCGCGGCCGACCGCTGCCTCGGCATTTGTGCGGAATCTGTGCGCGAACCTGTCCAGGTCTGAATATGAATGTCGTTACTGACAAGAGAGTGGGGTGTCAGACAGTGAAGATCGCCTTCGTCGGCAAGGGGGGGCCTTCGCTCGGCGAGGGCAGTGCTGTCCTGGGCGTATGGGCGGTACAGCGCCGCGCACGCGAGGCCATTGGTGGCGGTGAGGGCGACGGCGACGATCAGCAGGGCGCCGCCGAGTCCGATCCGGTCGCCGAGTACGCCGGTCAGCAGCGAGTAGATCGCGTAGGCGAGTCCGTCAGCTGCCGACACCGACACCGCGAAGGCCAGCGGGCGCAGTGGCTGCGGCACTACAGTCATCACCAACGGCCGGTTGATGACTGGGTAGTGGCCTTGCAGAAATCCGACGACGGCGAAAAGGGTCACATAGACGCCGATGGACGGCCACGGAATCGCGATTGCGACGAAGGTGACTGCGGCGAAGGCAATTTGACTCGCCTGCAGCATGACGATCCGGCCGCTGCGCGGGCGGATGCGATGCACCATGTCGGTGACCCGGCCGCCGATAAGCGTGCCCGCGATGTAGCCGAGCGCGAAAGGCAGGGCGATCAGAGCAGCAGTGGCGGTGTCGAACCCGCGATCCTGCACGAGGAACACCGTGCCGAAGCTCATAAGGACGTTTTGTCCGGAGCACAGTCGCTGGATCACGATATAGCGAAAGGTCTTGATACCGAACAGCTCTCGCAGCGAAGCGCCGAGTGCGCGGGCCTTGTCGCCCAGCGCTTCCGGTTCATGTACTCGTGGCGTGTTCATCGCGATGCCGTCGTCCGCCGTGGCGGGATCGCTCGCTGCCTCCGGTTCGTCGAGGAACGCGAGGATCAGCACACCCACCAGTACACAGATGCCGCCTGCGAGGAAAAACCCGTAGCGCCAACCATTTTCGAATCCGGACAGCCGTCCGAACAATGGTGCCGCGATGCCGGTCGCCAGCGTGGTTCCCGCGTAGAAGGCGCCGGTGGCGCGACCGCGGCGGCTGTCGTCGTAGAGGTCGCCGACGATGCCAAGCGCGATCGGGCCCGCACCGGCGAATCCGGCCGCGGCGATCGTGGTCAACACGATCAGCTGCCCGAAGTTGACCGACAGGCCCGCCGCCATCGCCCACAGGCCCCAGAAACCCGCGCACGCTGCCAGCACGATTTTGCGTCGGCCGTGTCCTGTTCACCGAGTTCGCGCATTACCAGCCGCTGGATGAGTTCCATGCCGCAGACGTGCCTACGTTGATCGTGCACGGCGACCACGACACGGCAGTGTCGTATGACGTCGCTGCCCAGGCCGCGGGATCACGATCACACACCACGCTGCATACGATTGCCGGGGCAGACCACGGGTTCGACTCCCGGTCACGCGAAGACCAAGCGATCAGCACGACCGTCGACTGGCTGCTCGAACAGTCGATGTCGTGACGGGGGTGAAGCTTTCGCAGCTGTATGCGCCGATCCGCCTCGGCGAATCCGTCACCGTCGGGGAACCTGCCGACAGGGCAAATGATTTCGCGAGTACATGGGTAACTCCATGTACTCGCAACGAACTAGGGTGCGATGGGTGTCGTTGTCAAAAGTTGACAGCGTTGGGTGTCGTTGGTTCAGAGAGCCTCTGAGCTGCGGATACATTGAAATTCAGCCCAGTTCTGGCACTGACATCGATTACTAGCGTTGGCGTGCGTGGGTTTCGTTGGTTGACGTCAGCCATTAAATGGCGGGTTTGATGACAAGCCACGACGGCTGGCCAGCAACCATGCCGGACATGAGCGACCGGACGAGAGTGCAGTTTTGCCATCGCATGGGCATCGATCCCCTGCAGTTGGCCCTGTCGTAGGTTCGTGCCCTGGGCAGGGCACCCAAAACATGGGCAACTGGAAAACGCCTGGTCGTCGTGGAGGTGTGCCCGGTCTGAGCGCTGCCGATCGCGCAGTGTCCGTTGGCAACCAGGGGCCGCCGACAAATCCGGGCGGTGGACGAGGCCGTGGCCATTCTGCGGTAGTATGCATTTCGTTGGGTAATAGCCAACGATATGCATAGTTCCGGAGGTGGTGCTGGTGGCCGAGCGTCGCAGTACACCGCTGCCCAGTGAGCTCTGGCGGGCACCGCTTCGAACTGTGCGGCCCCAGGACGTGGCCGACATCTACGCCCAACCGCGGCCCGAGATCGCGCGGCTCGTCGATCGGGGAGTGCTGCACCGCGTCGCTCACGGCTACTACATCATCGTCCCACCGGACTATGTCGGCCGGACCTGGCTGCCCGGTCTCGAGGCGGCGGCCGCGGGTATCGCGTCATCGATTTACGGGGCGGATCAGATCGTCGTCATGGGCATCAGCGCGGCCCGCCTGCTGGGAGCCATACCTCGTGCATTGGCTACTGCGGTTGTCGCGGTTCCGAGTCAGCATCGGCCCATCGCGCTGACCGACCGTTCGGGACGGGTTCGATTCGTCCGCCGAGATACCGACGCTCTCGACGCCGAGCGTATCGAAACTTCACTGGGTCCAGCGCTGGTCACTACTCCGGAACAGACGGTGCTCGATCTTGCCCGGCGCCCCGAACTGGGCAATGCCGAGGCCGAGGTTCGTTCGGCGATCGAGACGCTCTACCGCCGGTGTGATTCGGCGAGACTCGCACAGCTCGCTACTGATCAGCGTCTGGGTGTGGCGCTTCGACGTGCGGAAAGTTGGGGCGGAGTATGAGTATCGACGAACGTGACAGTGTCGCAATTCAATTCGGAGTTTCTGCGGAGCAGGTCGAGCGCGACTATCTGATCTCCCATCTGCTGGCGGCAGTCAGCCGAGGGTTCGGTGACCGGTTGCACTTCATCGGCGGAACTGCTCTTGCCCGTACGCATCTGGTGAATGGCAGGCTCAGTGAAGACATCGATCTGGTTGCGTTGGATAACCGAACGGTACTGGCAGCCGAACTCGACGCAGCTTTGCCGCGATCCGTCGCGCGGAGCTACGGTCGGCTGGAATGGGCGCCGTCGCTGAGCGATGTCTCGGACATGGGAGTGGCCAACCTTCGCTCCGCGTCCGGTGTATCCGTCAAGATCCAGTTGCTGTCGGCACGCGGGCGAACGATGTGGCCTGCCGAACTCCGCAATCTCGAGCAGCGTTACAGCGACGTGCCGTCGGCCGAGCTGTTCGTTCCCACTTTGTCGGCCTTTGCTGCAGGGAAGACGGTGACATGGCACGACCGGCGCGCATCACGCGACCTCTGGGACCTTTGGGCACTGACCGGCATCGGTGCGATCGACAGTGCTGCGGGAGCGTTGTACAGGAAATACGGTCCGACAAACCGGTTCCCCAGCCCGCAATTGTTCGATCGTGCACCGGGCGAAGACGACTGGAACACACAATTGGCCGGGCAGACTCGGCTGGTGATTACGGCTCAGACTGCGCTGGCCGCGGTTCGAGACGCCTGGGCGCGAGTTGTGGAATGACCGGTGCGGTCGACCAGCATCGGGAATAAGACTCCTGCGTCGGGGAGATGGATCCATAGCCTGCAGTCATGGGGCCTACGTCGGTAGTGACACCCCCAACCTGTCGGCCAAGTATTACGAGTGACCCCGGTGGCGTGGTCCGGTGTCCAGCAAGCACCGTCCCATCCAGGTCAGAGGCCCTTTCGTGTCCCGCTCATGTCGACGTGTCCGGCCGGTATCTGCCCCGTCGCGGCACGCTGGCGGCACACTGAAAACCACTCTGACTGCGCTCAGAGCCGACAGAGGACGATCGGTTCCGGCACCGCGGGCCGGGTGCGAGATCACCACAAGCAAGCAGATCGACAGCCAGCGGTGGCCGGGTGCCATCGACCCCGCGACGAGCTGGTCGGCCGATTCTGGCCCCGCCGAGTCGACTGCCGGTGAGGCCTCCGGAGTAGGAGGCGGGCTCGGTCCGCCTACACGGTGCAGAGGGGGCGGATGTCGGCTGCGCCGCCCGGGGTCGGTGAGGTCAGCAGTAGGCACGGGCTGTAACCGCGGGCGGCCACAACTGTCTGGATCTCATGCCATCGTGCTGCATCGACGGCCGGTGATCGTGACAGCACGAATCCGGACAAACGCAGCGGATCCCCGACGAGTGCCCAGGAGTAGTCGTCGGCCATATAGGCGACGATGTAGTTGGTGGGACCGTCGGGGGAGTTCTGAGAGGGCACCTGGGGAAAACTGACGTGCAACTGGGCCTGGCCGGCCGGGTCGGTGATCCGGGCGTTGCCGATGATGCGGTTCGTGGCGCCGGTCCAGGTGGTGCAGCTGTTTTCGACTCGAATGTTGCTCGGGTCGATCAGTTGGTAGTTCGCGACGGTGTCGCGGGCGCAGTCGAGATTGTACGGTTGCGGAACGGCGGCGACCTGGTTCCAATCTCCGAGGTAGCGCTGCACATCCAGGGACGCGATCGGGGACAACGGCTGCCAGCCCATGTCACCGGGCGCGGCGGATGCGGTCGTTGTGGTGGATGCCAGGGCTCCGGCGAGCACCGCGACCGCGGCAATGGCGCGGACGGTCTTGCGAAGCCCTTGTACGGAACCGGTTCTGGAGGAATCTGCTCTCATCTGATAGCTCCGCGGAGTTGTTACGGCTCATGGTCGGAGGGATCCGCACGGTTCAAGGAACAGGCCCATCCTATCTACGATCGAGGCAAAAACGATGCATGTCGGATCGGGATGGTGGATCCCTCAGGTATCGAATGAGACAGCGCGGGTATCCGCGCGACGAGCCGCTAAGGCGGCAGTCGTCCATACCGGTCTGTACGTCGCGAACAGGGAGAACGGTGATCGGACATGCGGTGTGTAGTTTTCGGAGCCACCGGATACATCGGTGGGCGACTGGTGCCCGAATTGGTGCAAGCCGGTCACCAGGTCCGGGTAGTGGCCCGGACGCCGGTCAAGCTGGCGGAGGTCCCGTGGCGGGACCTGGTCGAGGTGGTGCGCGGAAATGTCACCAATGACGATGATGTGCAAGCTGCGGTGGTCGGTCAAGAGGTCGTCTACTATCTGGTGCACTCGCTGACCCGACGCGACTTCGCTGTTATCGACCGGCGCGCCGCGCGGACCGTCGGGGCGGCGGCTCGGGCGGCTGGCGTGCGGCGCATCGTCTACCTCGGGGGCATCATCCCGGAACAGACCCTGCTGTCACGCCACCTTGCTTCCCGCGCCGAGGTCGGGGCAATCCTCAGGGAATCCGGCGTACCTACCGTGGAATTGCGCGCGGCGGTGATCATCGGGTCCGGATCGGCCAGTTTCGAGATGCTGCGCTACCTATCCGAGCGGCTGCCCGCGATGGTCGCCCCACGATGGGTGCACAACCGGATCCAGCCCATCGCCGTGCGTGATGTTCTCTACTACCTGGTGCGATCCGCCGAGCTGCCCTCCGACGTCAACCGTTCGTTCGACATCGGCGGTCCGGATGTCCTCACCTATTTGACGATGATACGAAAGTATGCGGCGGTGGCTGGTCTGCCGCGTCGGATGGTGCTGCCCGTTCCGGTGCTCACGCCGTGGTTATCGGCCCAATGGGTCAATGTGGTCACTCCGGTGCCACGCGCGCTGGCGGTGCCGCTGATCGAATCACTCGTGCACGAGGTGGTGTGCCACGACCACGACATCGGCGCCTACATCCCTGAGCCCGACAACGGTCCGACCAGCTACGAGAGCGCTGTCGAGCTCGCTTTGGCCCGAATCCGCAATGCGGAGGTCCCAACTCGGTGGTCGGATGCGAGCACTACAGGCGCGCCGTCGGACCCGCTGCCGAGTGACCCGGAATGGTCCGGGGGATCGCTCTACGAAGATTTCCGCGAACAGCGAACCCATGCCGACCCCGACACGATGTGGGCGGTCATCGAATCGATCGGCGGCGAGAACGGGTGGTACTCGTTTCCGCTGGCATGGTCGCTGCGCGGCTGGATCGATCGCGTCAGTGGCGGGGTCGGGCTGCGCCGCGGCCGCAAGGATCCACACCGCCTGCATCCGGGCGAGGCCCTCGACTGGTGGCGCGTCGAATTCATCGACCGTCCGCGATTGCTGCGGCTCCGTGCCGAAATGCGGGTGCCGGGACTGGCCTGGCTCGAGCTCGGGGTCGAACCCGAACCTGGTGGTGGAGCCTGCTACCGGCAACGAGCCGTCTTCCAGCCACACGGACTGGCCGGGCATTTCTACTGGAAGGCGCTCACCCCATTTCACGATGTTGTGTTCGGCGGCATGGTCCGCAACATCATCGGAACCGCCGAACGCGCGCCGGCCTCCGGCACGCCCACGGTCGGAGCCGATCCCCCCGGACATCAAGGTGGTGCGCAGTGAATCACCGGGCCCAGGTCGTGGAACTGGTAGCGGCGGTCGGTCTGGTGGAACTGCTCGACGGCGAATGCATCGCTATCGAATCGTTCACCACTAGCGTTGGCGTGCGTGGGTTTCGTTGGTTGACGTCAGCCATTAAATGGCGGGTTTGATGGCAAGCCGCGACGGCTGGCCGGCAACCATGCCGGACATGAGCGTCACGGACAAGAGTGCAGTTTGCCATCGGAATGGGAGTCGTCCCCTTGCAGTTGGGCCTGTCGTAGGTTCGCGCCCCGGGCGGGGCACGCAAAACATGGGCAACAGAAAAACGCCTGGTCATCGTGGGTACGTATCTTGTCTGAGGCATCGCGATGCCCTGCGGGCGTTGGTCAATCGGCCCCAACTTTATGGGCGCACCGGGGCGAGGCATGTCGAACATGAGAACGGGGACGACCTGCGGTTTTCGGGTGGGCGGCTGGTTATCGAAGCGATACCAGCTGTAGTGACGGGTGGCGCCTATTGTGTCGTCGGAATGCCGGAATTGGGGAGATGACCCGGGCGGTGTCCGCGCCTACATGGGAGCCGCCTGCGCGGACCATTGCTGTGCATGCGGGTTCGACTACGAGTCGAACCCAAACCCTCCGCGACGCCGGACCATTCCGTGCGTACGGGCCCGACCTGGAAGGGTCACGCATTGTTGCTTCGAGCACGCCGGTCAGAATTTCGATTCCCTGAACCGAGGCCCCCAGGCGACCCACCCTGTTGAAGTACCGATGTTGTTGGAGGACAAGGGAGTTGAAGCGTGAGCCGGAGGAGGTTGCCGATGTCGAGCATGAGCGGGTGCTCGAGCGGGTCTGTGCTGTCGATGTCGCCAAGGCATCGGGCAAGGTATGCGTGCGCAGCGAGAGCCGCGCGGGCCGGCGGGTCAGCAAGGTGTGGGATGTTGCTGCCAGGACCGGCGATGTCGCCGAGTTGGCTGATTACCTCGTAGCCGAGAGGGTCGAGAAGGTCACTGTGGAGTCGACCTCGGATTACTGGCGGATCTGGTTTTATGTGCTGGAGGCGGCGGGTCTGTCGGTGCAGTTGGTCAATGCCCGGGATGTGAAGAACGTGCCGGGGCGGCCCAAGACCGACAAGCTGGATGCGGTGTGGCTGGCCAAGCTCACCGAGAAGGGTTTGCTGCGGCCCAGTTTCGTGCCACCGGCCCCGATCCGTCAGTTGCGTGATTACACACGGTTGCGGGTCGATCTGACCCGGGAGCGATCCCGTTACTGGCAGCGGCTGGAGAAACTGCTCGAGGACGCCTCGATCAAGGTGTCCTCGGTGGCCTCGACGATGGACACGCGATCGGTTCGTGACATGCTCGAGGCGTTGACCGCCGGTGAGCGCGATCCGCGTCGGCTCGCCGGTTTGGCCCGGGCCAGGATGAAACACAAACACGCCGATCTCACCGAAGCGCTCGACGGCCGGTTCGACGATCATCACGCCGAGTTGACCCGGATGCTGCTCGATCAGATCGACACCCGTCACCACACAGATCGCCACCCTCACCACGCGTATCGAGGAGTTGCTCTCGGCGATGGAGCCCGAACCCAGCAGTGGCGGCGGGGGCGACGGGGGCACCGCGAACCCGTCTCGCGACGCGGCCGGTGGCCTGAGTACGGTCGAACGACTCGACGAGATCCCGGGCATCAGCCCGGGATTCGCCCAAGCCATCATCGCCGAAATCGGCCTCGACATAAGCCGGTTCCCGACCGCCGCTCATCTGGTGTCGTGGGCGAAACTGTGCCCACGCACCATCCAGTCCGGACCCGTAGCGCGTGCGGGCAAAACCGGTAAGGGCAACCCCTATCTCAAAGGAGCGCTCGGCCAAGCCGCGACGGCCGCAGCCAAAACCAGCACCTTCCTCGGTGAACGCTACCGCCGCATCGTCAAACGCCGTGGCAAACTCAAAGCCCTTGTCGCGGTGGCCCGCTCGATCCTGGTCATCATCTGGAACCTGCTCAACAGCCCCGCCGCCCGCTTCCACGACCTCGGTGCCGACTACCACACCACCCGCATCAACACCGAACGCAGAACCCGCAACCACGTCGCACAACTTATGGCGATGGGCTACCGCGTCACCCTCGAACCCGCCGCCTGACCCACCACAATTCCTCCTACGCCGCAAAGACAACCCGGCTGCGCCGGGTGGCTTCGCCGCGCTGGATCACAGCGGTTATTTTCCGGTCAGGGGAGACCGAGCATCGCACGGCGACGATATTGCGCTGAATTTCGGATGCTTCGCCCGCGATCGTCCCGAGTTCAGACCCCTAATCGCTACCTATGAACGTCGCGGCGGATCTGCCTCGTGAGCGTGGCACGACACTAACTCACTGGATCCCGGTGGCTCAAAAGGCGATATCGGGTCGGTCGGCTGGAGTTCGGACCACGGATATTCGAATGGCCCGGGGCAACGTGCCGGGAGGACTTCTCCAGACATCGCGCCCCGGGCCTACTCAGGGGTTCGTCGGCAGGCTACCCGCAGGTCGATCGAATCTTGTTCAGGGAGCTGATGATCTGCGGGGCCGCAGACGGCGAACTAGCCGCCTGGACTGCGCTGATATAGGAGTCGAGTGCAGCCTGCCCCTCTGCGGTGACGAGGCTGGAACGTTGCCCCTGCAACTGACCGACGTACGAGTCCCGGGCATTAGTCGCTTCGTCTACTGGCAGACTCTGCAGCGGGGTCAAGGTCCCGATGGCGTTCGCGGCAATGGGGCCGAGGATGGCGCAGTCCGCTGCGAGATCGCCGGTTGGTTCGGCTTGAGCGGTCGATGACACGGCGCCGGTAAGCGCGATAGCCGTGGCCATTGCCGCGACGAGTCCCACGATGTTTTGATTTTTCATGACAATCTCCATTGATGGCGTCGTTCGCCTGCCACACGCAGGGGAGCGTAAGAAACAGTTTTGTCGACTATCTTGCCAGCACATAGTTCGGGTTGAACCTAATATCGGGTCTAATTAACGGCCGGGTTATCCTTCTCTTCGAACCTCCCTTCTGACGGATTATCCGACCGCCACCCTAGAGCTTATGAATCGTATCGGTCCCGGTTCGGGGTCGTCTACTTATATCGGTTGTCATCACACACAGGTTGCTGCCGATGTTTTGCTATTCTTCTACATCCACCGTCCGGCGCTACGGGCGATCGTTGGAATCGGTTCACCCTGCGGTCAATGGAAGTACATTGCCGATATCGCACCCCGCAGCGCAACGAGCCAGATGTCGGTGAAATATCTAGGCCACTGCGGCGGGGAGCGTACTTCTATGAACTGCCGAACGACGAGACGAGCCTCGACCAGACAAAACGACGGCACACCGATCGTGAGGGCTGACGACTTCTTCGGTGGTTGGTTGGCACACTCACCACAAGCTAACAGGCGCCGAAGATCGGTACCATCCAAAAACTGATTCGCTGCGCATCCATATTCCAAGGGCCTGATATCTGATCCTTCACCGGGTCCACCGCCATCGGCGCCGAATTAGTCGGTGCCCGCCACAGCGGCTCGGCCCGAGCGCGGTCCAGCACAGAGCTGGCCCACTCACGACTGGCCGGCCGATGTCGGGCGGGCCGGTCGACGAACCCGTTCGGCGTGCCTGCAGTAAGTGCGGGCGATGAGCGCCGAATACAAATACCACTGACCATCCGACGATAGTGGGTCCAAACCAGTTAGCGCGGTGATGCGCTCTAGCCGGTTCCCAATGGTGTTGATGTGGACGTTCAGATCGCGGGCTATGCGTCGACGACTGAGGCCGTCGGTGAAACACAGGCGCAGAGTATCCATCAGCTCCGGGAACGGCTCCAGCGGATCCAGCAACGCGACGAGATAATCTGTGCCCGGTCCAGGGCGGGTGAGTTGGAGTTCGAGGGCAAGATCACCGATCCGGTGCATAGCGCCGGTGCGGCCGAGGGCGGTCGCTAGGTCCAGGAGCTCGTGGGTTTGGCGTGCTGCTGCGGGAACTTCCGCCGGTGCCGCTGGCACGGTGGCCGCGGTGAGCGACATACGGGCCGCCGCGGACAGGTTGACAAACAGATCATCGAGAGCATCGTCGGAATCCGGCTCTGGGACCAGGATCGTGCCGCCGAAGGCGGATATGCGTGTCAGTGGGACGCCGTCACCGTGCTGGGTGAGCTCGGCACAGAGACGATTGACCACGAGCCCTGCCGCAGCCGGGTCGGGGCCGATGTCGGCTGGAATCGCCACGGCGATCACCGAATACGATTCCGCGATGTCGATGCCGCACTCACAGGCCAGGGCCGTCGCGTTAGTCGCGCCGCCCAACAGTGCCGCAGCGAGGGCGCGGGCCGCAGTGTCTGGCCGGCTGTTCAGGTGCCCGACATAGGCCGCCGATACCACCGCGGCAGCACCAGCGGCGGCGTCGATCAACGACTCGACCCGGCCTGCAGCCGAATCTCGACAAGAGATGCCTTGCGGTAGTGCGTGTTTGATACTTTCGCGAAGTTCATCGTGCACGGTATCGAGCGGTACACCGGCACGCGCCCAGCGCGTGGCAGCGATCTCCAGACGCCGGGTCGCGTCCGATTGCCGATTGCCATCGAGTGCCGCCGCTAGCAGCTCGCGACAGGGGTCCGCGGCAGTCTGGTCGAGACCGGCGTAGCGGGACGAAACGCTCATCGACATGGGAAACGCCTGTGGTGGAAGGAATTCGAGGTACGGCTGGTTCGTGGTCTATCGAGCTGTGCGCGACCTGGCCGGTCGCGGAGCGAGCCGGCCAGGTCCGCTATCGACGGCTAGTGGCCGACGGTCATTGCTTCGATGCCACCGGTAGCCGGTTTGCGGCCGTGGCGCATGAACACCGCGATCAGCAAGGCGATGAAGCTGAAGCCGCTCATCACCAGGAAGCCCAGCGAGTAGCCGCGATCGGCGAAGACCTGGGGAATAACTTCGGTGAACTTATTGCCCATAACGTTGATCTGTGCCTTGACGGGACTGTTGTTCAACGATGCGGTGACGATCGCCAGGCCGATAGAGGTGCCCATGCTCAACGTGACCCCGAGCATGCTGACGCTGATGCCGTGTTGTTCCGGCGGAACGGCCTCGGTAACGAGTATGGGAACCGACGAATAGAGGAAGCCGAATCCGATTCCGAACACCGCTGCCAGGATGGCGTAGGTGGTCCAACTGTAAGGCAGTACCGCGTATGCGATGCCTGTCCCGGTCATGACCGTGAGAGCCACGATCGCGACAATCCGGCCGCCGACTCGGGTCGCCAGGTATCCGCCGAGGGGACCGAAGATCATGCCGACCAACCCCGAGATGATCCCGATGTGCAGGGCGTACTGCATCAGGCTGAACCCGTCGCCGTAGGTGTAGCCGGGATCGAAGTGAAGTTGGACAGTGGAAAGGGGCAAATTGACACCCGCCATTTCATGCGCCTTATCGATCACGCCCTTGCTGACTATGCCATGCAGCTGGTCCTGGCTGGGAGTTTGCGTCATATACCCCAGCGCGTAGGACTGCACCGCGAGAATTCCGACACCGAGCAGCCCCATCAGCAATACCAGGCTGACCTTGGGCTGACTGAGCAGTTTGACATCCACCAGCGGCCTGCTGATCCGAGCTTCGACAACGTAGAAAGCCACCAGCAGTGCCAGACCGGCGAACAGCCAAGCGACTGTGGTGGGACGACCCCAGCCCCAGTCCTGACCCTTGTCCAGATAGATCAGTGTCAGTGCCACACCGACCGAAAGCAGTACCGCGCCGACAGGATCGATGCGATCCTTCACCCGCAACTTGGACTCCGGAACTACGATCATAACGATCGGCACCATGATCAGCGTGAAGACGCCGAGAACCCAGAACATCATGCGCCAGTCGTAATGGTCGACCAGATAGCCCGCGACGATCGGCGCCAGCACCCCGGAGAATCCCAATCCGGTAGCTGTCACGCCGAGCCCGATGGGAACCCATTTGCGTGGCAGCAGGTCCCGGACCAACGCCCACGAAATGGCCTGCGTGGCGATGGCGAACGCCTGCAACCCACGCCCTATCAGAAACCAAGTCCAGCTATGGGTGAGCGCATCGATCAAACATCCGACGATGAAGAACAAGCCGCAAATAATGAAAATCCGCTTCTTACCCCAGATATCGCCCATTTTCGCCAGCAACGGGGTTGCCGACGCGCCCACCAGGCCCAGGATGATGATGGTCCAATTGATGTTGGCGCCGACATTCGGGAAAGATGATGTCATCTTCTGTAACGCTACGGACACCATGAAGTATTGCAGCGGGACCACTTCGGTAAACAGCACGATCGCAGCTAGCACAGCGATTATCCGTGCCGTTGACGCGCCGGCCAGTTGTCCGGAATCGACGGATTTCTCGGTGTCGTCCGGCGTCGGATCAGTAACGGTGGACATGGATGCTCCTAGAGAACAAGCAACATTGATTGGATAAATCGCTACAGATGTTCGGCCGAAAGCGATCTTGTCTTTCACCAGGCTTTCCAGGGTTGCGTCGAGCCTGGTGCAAACGTGGGCGGGTTGTGGGCGTACCGACGGTGACGGCCGCTGGGGACGAAAGGGTTCGGGCCTGCTCGTGCGGGCTTCGCTCGCTTTGATCGGCGAGTGCGGCCTGGGCGATATCGAGTTGTCGCTGCTCGCGCACATGTTGCGAGCCGGTCCTGCACATACGGCAAAGAGCAGCAGATATCGACCGAAGCTAGCCGATCGGCTATCTCGGTAGAGGCTAGCCCATCGGCTAGCCGAGGCGCAAGGTCCACTAGTCGATCGGCTATTGTCGAGGGGTGAATCCCGCAGATAGCGCCATCACCGCTGCACGCGGTAAATACAGTGCCGCACAGAACCGCACCATCACGACTGCGCACGAACTGTTCGGCATTCACGGCGTCACTGGTACGTCGCTGCAAATGATCGCCAATGCCCTCGGCGTCACGAAAGCGGCTGTGTACCATCAGTTCAAGAGCAAGGACGACATCATTCTCGCGGTGGTCGAGACTGATGTGGCGGGATTGGCGGACGCGATCGTTGCCGCGGAGGCCGAGGACAACAGTCTGCGGGCGCGCGAAGTACTGCTCAGCCGGGTGATCGACCTCGCCGTCGAGCGTCGACGACTGGTTGGTGTACTGCAGAACGATCCGGTCATGATCCGATTCTTGGCTGAACACGAGCCGTTCCAGCTGCTGATCGAACGCCTCTATACCGTGCTGTCCGGCGATGACGCCGAAGCGGATATGCGGGTCCCGGCCGCAATGCTCTCGGCCGCCATCGCGGGGGCCGCTGTCCATCCTCTCGTGGTGGACATCGACGATGAGACACTGCGAAAACATCTCATGCACCTGACACGGCGGATTTTTCAGCTGCCGGAATGAGCCGCACGTGAGCTGTCGACGAACGCGCGCCGAGAATCGCGGCGGCTGCGGCCCAGCCGTCCGGGAGGTAGACGCGTCGGCAGACGTCGGGCGCACCCTCCAGGCCGACGACGAGTTCGTCTCGGACCGTCACTCCCATGAGCGCGCCGTGCGGTTTAGCTCAGGAGGAGGCTGGTGGCTTCGTTTTCGACCAGGACGAAGGTTGAAAAGAGTGTGCACGGAATTATGGCGATGCTGTCGGGTCGGACAGGTATGTGCGTACGGTGAGCGCGGCGTGTAAGTACCATTGGCCGGTACCTGTGGATGGGTCCAGGCCGGTGAGTGTGGCGATTTGTTTGAGTCGGTAGTCGAGGGTGTTCTCGTGGATGCGGAGGGTGCGGGCTATGGTGCGGCGCGTGAGGTCGTCGCGTAGGCGCAGGCGCAGAGCATCTAGCAGATGTGGGTGCGGTTGCAGTGGATCCAGCACTGCGGCTAGGCGTTCACGTCCCGGACCCGGCCGGGTGAGGTGGTATTCCAGTGCGAGGTCGGCGAGGGTGTGCAGATGCCCGGTGCGACCGAAGATGCGTGCGATATCGAGTAATTCGTGGGCATGCTGGGCGGCATCAGGGATGTCTGCGCGTGGTGCGCGCGCACAGGCCGCGGTAAGTGGAATCTGTGCCGCCGCTGCGAGTTGCTGTACGAGTGCTGTTGGGGTGTCGTCGGTGTCGGTGGTCGCGACGAGAATTGTGCCGCCAGTGGCTGATAACCGGGGCAGGACCTGATCGCCGTACCGGGCCGTGAGTTCGGGACCGATGCGATGCAGTGCGGGCTGGTGTTGCGGTGGGTTGTCAGGGGCGCCGGATGACACGGATACGGCCACTACCCAGTATGTGCTGGCGAGGGCGATTCCGTACTCGCGTGGGAGTCCGGCGGGGCTTGTCCCGGCAAGCAGCATGGCAGCGAGTGACTGAATCCGGGCCTGCCGATTGCCGAGTAGTACCTGCTGGTAGGTCTCCGAGACCACGGCGGTGGCGGTGATGAGCGCCTCCGCCATCGAGTCGGTGTTGCTGATGGTCCGACCAGCGGAGGTGCGGGTTTGCAGTGCTTGTTTCAGATTCTTGCGCAATTCAGTGTGGAATGCGTGCAGCGACACTCCGCTAGTGGCGGAGTGCTCGGCGGAGAGTTGGAGGTGGCGGAGGGCGTTGGGCGTGCCGTGGCCGCGCAGCAGTGAATCGACCAGTTCGTGGCATGCGCCCGATAGGGTGGGTTCCGGGCTGCTTCCAGTGGAGACGACAGTAATCGACATGTAATTACCTGCCTGGGGTGCCACGGTCGCGTGAATTGGCCAGTGACATGATTTGGTGACCGGCGGCACGTCGGGGGTTGGGTTATTTCGGCCTGGATGGCCGGCTGTGTCGGCGCGCGGTCTCGGCGCGCGGTGTCGGTGAGGTGGCGGCACGGGGGCGCGGTGATGTCGTCCTGGCACCGTCGTCGGTGGGGATCGAGCTCGATCGGTTATTCTCGCACTCGTGACCTGGGCAGATAATGAAACTGGTGGGGTGCCGAGGCATCGTGGCTACACCGCCGTGCAGCAGCGCACCGTCGACACGGCACTGGCGTTGTTCGCCGAGCGCGGTGTCGGCGGCACCTCGTTGCAGATGATCGGATGCCCTCGGTGTGACGAAAGCCGCTGTCTACTATCAGTTCAAGTCCAAGAACGACATCATCCTCGTAGTGGCCGACACCGAACTGGCGAGGCTGCAGGCGGCGATCGGCGCCGCCGAAACCGAGGAAGGCGATCTGCGAGCTCGGGAGGTCCTGCTTACCCACGTGATCGCTCTCACCGTACAACGTCGGCGACTGGTCGGTGTGCTGCAATCCGATCCGCTCATGGTGCGATTCCTGGCCGACCACGAGCCGTATGCCCAAGTGATGGAGCGATTGTTCACGGTTTTGGGCGGGGCGGACCCGACATCGACATGCGGGTAGAGGCGGCGATGATGTCGGCGGCCATCGGCGGCGCCGCCCTTCACCCGCTGGTGATCGATCTCGATAATGAGACGCTGCGGTTTCATCTGATGCGTTTGGCGCGGCGACTTTTCCGGCTTCCCGAGTAACCCGGTTGTCTGCGTGGTGGTCAGCAGCCGGGAACCGGTCCGCCTTGTAGTTCGACCAGCGCGCAGAACGTCGTCGCCGCGACCTTCCACTGACCGTTTTCCTGCACCGCCTGCCCGGACTGATCCGGCAGCACCGGGTTGCCGCCCATCAGAAGCGTGTACGTGACGGCGGCATGCGTAGCGTCGCTCGCCTGCACCGCGGACACGGTCGCGGTGGTCTGTACGGCCGGGTTGGCGGCCTGGGCCTGCAGTACCGGTGCGAAGGTCGCACCGTTCTCGACCAGAGCGACCCGCTGATCCACCGGCGTTTTGGTGTCGAAGAATGCCACGAAGGCGTGAGTGACGGCGTTGGTCGTCGCCGAATCGGCTTGTGCTGCAGCCGATGATGTCGGCGCTGAGGTGGCGGTCGTTGTCGTTGTGCTGCTCGGCTCTTTGTCGGAGCCGCACGCGGTTGCGGTGGCGACAGTGATCGCGGCGATGCCGCACCAGGTCGCGATGGTGCGAATGGTGGTGTTGTGCATGATGAATCCTTTCGTGGGCGGTGGTTCAGTTGCTGTGAGCGAGGTGGTGAGCGGGACCGGCCTGGCCGGTCCCTACACCAGGGCACGCGCGGTCGCGTTGGTCGTGCCCCGGGCGCGGTGGTCGCCAGGTGGTTCATTACCCGACCGCCAGGCCCGTGTAGTAGCTGCCGAGCAGGGCCACGGCGATGAGCAGGACCCACAGGTCGGTGAGGCGGCGCAGCAGTACCGGGGCGTTGCGCACTTCCATAAATTCGCGAAAGATGATGCGCACCTTGATCACTGCCATCACGATCGCCGCGGAGGCGATCACGGTGCTCGGGCGCAGCGCGCCGCCGTGATCGCCGGAATCCACCCCCAGGTAGACGAGGGTGATTGTTGACAGGACCAGCCAGGCGAGGAGCAGTCTGTTATTGCGGACGATGATCACCGGTCACCTCACTACGTAGAGCAATGCGAAGATGAGCACCCACAGGAAGTCGACGGTGTGCCAGTACGTGGCAGCGGTTTCGACCAGTTGCTGGGAGCGTCGCGCGGGGTTGCGGAGCTGGTAGACGATGACGCCCACGGCGATGAAGCCGATCAGCAGGTGCAGCGCGTGGATGGCGGTCAGGAAGAAGTAGTAGGAGAAGAATTCGTCGTTGGTGAACCCGTACCCCTGCCGGGTCGCCTCGATCCACTCGAGCACTTTCGACCCGAGGAAAACGACCCCCAACAGCGCCGTGAGCAGAGCATCCCGCATCGCGGACGAGTAGGCGCCGGCGCGTGATGCCTGCACACAGCGTGCAACCGACCACGAACTCGCCAGCAGGACAAGGGTATTGAAAATCCCGGCGGGCAGGCTCAGGTGTGCTTGGGACCGCAAGAACGCCTCGGCGTGCTGGGTGCGGTTGAACAGGTAGACGGCCAGGTAGCTGGTGAAAACCAGGGTCTCGAAAAGCACGAACGCCCACATGTCCGGCTGCCCCGGCACGAACCTGGCAGGCGGCGCGCTCTCCGTGGCATCTGCTACCACGGTTATCTCGTCGTTTCCGTGCGGGCCGGAGCCGGCGGTTGCCACACTCGTCACAGTGCCGCCCCTGCCGCAGGCACGGGGTCTTCGTTCGAACGCAGCGCCGGAAGCGGCCCGGTACCGAAGTCCTCACGTTCGATCATTTTCCGCAGCAGCATGATGAACGCGCCGGTGTAGATGCCGAAGACGACCATGTCGATCCACCAGGCGATCAGCCCGTTCCAGGCCAGCACGCCGTTTTTGAAGATCCACGCCGGTGAGACGACGATCTCGGTGAGCGCGTTGCACAGGTTCAGGTAGCCGAACCACTTCGGGAACACTTCGTTGCGGTCGAGCAGGATCGCCAGCATCCACACGAGCGACCCGATCAGGAACACTCCCATGGTTCCCACATACGACAGGTACCCGAAGTCGTAGAGCCAGCTCATCAATGCGGGATCGCGATCCGGGCGCATCGCCGCGACGGTGAACGCGATGCACATCAGCAGCATGCCCGGGACTGCGGCCAGTGAATACAAGACCAGATAGGAGTAGGCGAAGGCCCGGCTGACCGACATGCGCCGCATCGAATACGCGATCAGCGCGTTGTTCACCGCCGTGAAGCCACCGACGAGGAATATCAGCGCGAATCCGATGACCAGGCCGTTGTGGTGGCCGTTGAACCAACCGACGACCCTGGGGACGGGCCAGTCCGGATGCGTCGGCGGCTGGGTGCGCGTGAGCACGAAGAACGACACGGTGAAAACGTTGTAGAAGGCGATCTGTGACCACCATGCGAACCACAGCTCGCGCTTGGGATTGTTGCGGCACTCCCAGACGAACCCGCGCAACCGGCTCCGCGGCGGCTCGAGCGGGCTCAGTGATTGTGTTGCGACGGCGTTCATGCTGCACCCACCACCACACCGGCGCTTTCGGTGGCCTCGGCGGCGCGCTGCCGATAGATCACCCGGCCCAGGACGACTCCCATGACCACGACCCAGGCGCCGATGGCGATGTTCTTGACCCAGAACGGCAGCAATCCGTTCCACGCCATTGGACCGTCCAATGACAGGCCGACGAACGCCGCCGGTGCCAGCGCGGCAGCGACGAGCAGATTGAAATGCCCCACCCACGGCCGGAATACGGGATCGGGCTGGCGGTCAAGATAAACCGCCAGGGCAATGAGGATGCTCTGCGCGATCAGGAAGGGAACTCCACCGCTGAAGGTGACCCACGCAAGGTCGTTGAACATCTGCGTCAGCTCGGGATCTCGCTCGGGACGGAACGCGGCGAGCAGCCAGAACAGGTTGGCGATGAGGAATAAGGTGGGACCGCCGGCCGCGCAGCATAGTACGGCGTAGGAAAAGATCGGCGTGCGATGCGCCATCCGGCGGACCTGTAACACGATCAACGCCAGCAGCGGGATCAAACCCACACAGAACCAGTTGAAAATGACCATGCTGTAGCGGATCCGGTTGAGGTTGCCCGGATCCCGATAGAATGCGGCGACCTGCTCCGAGGACATCGACGGCGACATCGGATGGAGGAAGCCCGGGAACAGGAAGAACGCGGAGAGCCAGATGATTGCCAGCGCGGGCAATGTCCACAACAGGATCAGCTCACCATCGCCGAACGCCCAGCCACGGTCGGTGTGTCGGGGCTGGTGGCAGTTCGCGGGGGTGTCGGCGCTGTTCCCCCCGCTGCTATCTAGTTCCTGATCAGGCATTATCCTCAACCTTGTGTACGTATTCCGGTGCCTCCGGGCAGGAGCGCACGCGGTGGTGGGAACGATGGTGGTGACCACCAGCCGCGTTGCCTAGCCGATCGGCTAGCCGGGTTCAGGGTATCCGATCGGCTAGCTCTAGAACAAGGTTTTCGGGGACTACTCGCAGGTGGCGGTCAGGAGCCGCCGTGGTCCGGTAGCGGATGCGTCTGGAAGAAGTCCCACATGATTTGATTCGCGCTGATCGACTCGGTGGTGGCCCCGACGAAGGCTGCGGGAGTCAGCCCGGCGGTACTGCCGGGCCAGGTGTGCCCGCCACCGTCGATCGAGTAGAACTCGACAGCAGCGCCCGCGGGGCACGGGTAGCTCAGCAGCGTGACATCGGCAGCGATCTGCCGCCGGCCCCATCCAGGTCTACTCGCGCGCCGTTCCGGTCCAGGCGGCCGCGTGGGCGCGCCGCAACGGATGCGGTCCCGAACCGAGACGCCCCGGCAGCAGCCGCCCGCCCGGACCCAGCCCCCCAGTGTAGGCGAGCAGGGGGTCGCCCCTTCCGTGAAATGCCACGGCCGGAACAGATCTCGACGGCTGGCACCACGGATAGTCCTGCAATCCGGCCACCAGTGCCACGGCCGCGACACGGTCGGCGAGTTGGCAGGCGATCGACGAGGTGGTGAACGCTCCCATCGACAGACCGGTCACGTACACGCGCCGCTGATCGACACATAGCGTCGATTCGATATGCGACATCAGGTCGGCCAAGTAGGAGATGTCGATGCTGCCGGGACCGTAGTCCCACCGGGGAAGGCCAGGCTGGTTGAGTTCCGGGGTGATCGTGATGAACCCGCGGTCGCGGCCGAACTGACCCAACCCGCTCTCGGCATGCTCGATCAACGCGAGTTCGAGATAGCCGTGCAGATCGAAGACCACCGGCATGGGCCGCCCGGCCGCGAGGTCGGCCGGGACGTCCTGGATGTAGCCGCCCGACTTCCCCTGCGCCGCGAACGTCGAGACGGACACGGCCGGTGGCGCCGCGGACCCGGCGCAACCGGCCGATGCCTGCGGATCGACGGCGGACGGCGGATTCGCCGATGCCGGGACGCCGACCTGGACTGCGACGGCGTCCAGCGTCGCGGCCCCGAGCGCCGCGAACCGTTTGAACATTGGGCTTCCCCTTTCGAGAATGGCGTTACCATGTGATACGCGACACTAGCCGGACGGCTAGATGTTCGTCCACCCGAGAACTCGGAAAGCTCAAAGCTGGAGTTGCCCATGTCCATGAGTTCCGCCACCCCGCCCGCCACGGGCGATACCGGCCGGCTCGACGGGCCTCGCGGCTGCGTATCTACGCAGTGCTCGCCGTGACCGTGCTCGACACCGAAGTGGCTCCGCCGCGATACATCAGGGTGGCTGTGGCGCTGCAGAAAATGACCAATTCCTTTCCCCGATCTCGGCGCCAACCTCAACCGAACGATCATCATCCTGGGCCTAGTCGGCGCTCCAGCGACTCTGCCACTAGGCAAGATGAGCGGTGTCTGCGGCAAGAAACGCCTGTTCGTGAGCGGCGGGCTTTTTCATCGCCGGCTGTCTCGTCGACGCATTGGCCAGCAACTGGGCCATATCCTGGCGTGGCAGACGGCGTGGTCCCGACGCCGATAGCGCCCGAGTCCAGCACCGCATTGGTGAAAGCTCGACCCCCGCTGTCCTTCAGAAGACGAAACGAGCGGTCCGTCCGGCGATCAGCTGTCTGCTGTCCGGGCAATTCGAACCCACATCACCTTTTGAGCCACCAGCATCCCGCAAGCCGGTCCTCTCGCGTAGGAGAACATCATTTCTACTTTAGTAAGTAGCATTTTCAATTCGTTGCAAGCCAGGTTCTCCGGAGTTCGAGCCAGTATCCTTGCCATCGCCCTCGTGCCGAGTGTGGTGCTGCTCGCGATGGGCATCGTCGGCGGTGGATACCTGGCGGGCCAGGGGCAACACGCCAAGGACTTCTCTCAGATCTTCGAGAAGAACCTCGCGCCGACCCGCGAGCTGGTGCTCGCAGCCGAACAGGAGCGGTTGCTTTCGATGTGGCAGCTCGCCGGACAGGACCTTGACCGAAAACTGCTGACCGACACCCGCGCACGCTTCGACGATGCCGTGCAGGCCATGGCGGCGGCCACGAGCGCCCTAGCTGACACAGGCGGAGCCACCGTCAACAATATAGTGGCCGCCTTCGATCAGCTGAAGACCCAACTGCCACTGGTACGTACCGGAATCGATGGCGGTGTGCTGCCGCTCGCTGATGTCTACACCTTCTACAGCCGCCTGCTGGATGGGATGTTCCAGGCGACAGCTACGATCGCCGACAATCCGAACGTGCCCGACCCCGCATCGGCTCTGGACCTACTGCACAGCATCGCCTTGCTGAACTTGGTCGAGGCGATGTCTCGGGCCAGCGCGCTGACCGTCGTCGCGGCGAGCCCGGTGGGACTGCCAGCTGCGCTGTTCGTCGAGTACCGCAACCTGGTCGGCAACTACCACGCCGCTATACGGCAACTGGCCGGGCAGCTCGACGCGGCGAATGCGCAGCGGGCCATGGACATCAGCTCATCATCGGCTTGGCAGCAGGTGAGTGCAATGGAAGATACGGTTCTGCATCCGGTGACAACCAAACAGGGGACACCGCCGCCCTTGCCGTTCAGCCTCACCGACTGGGGTACGGCCGCCAATCAGGTCAGCGACCAGCTGGCCGGACTGTGGGTGGATCAGAACAGCGCTGCCCAAAAGCGCGTCACCGCCGCAGGTGACCGGAAGGCGCGCAGTTCCTTGCTGGCCGGCGGCGCCATGGCGGCTGTCGCCGTGCTCGCCTTCCTGTTGTCGCTGTGGTTCGCGAACAGGCTTATCCGCCGTCTGAAACGGTTGCGCGCCGAAACCCTGGCTATGGCGGATGTGCAACTGCCGGATATTAGGCGCCGCCTGAGCCGAGGCGAACAGATCGATCCCGAAACCGAAGCCACCGCATTGGACTTCGGTCACGACGAGATCGGCACGGTGGCAATGGCATTCAACAAAGCGCACACTGTCGCGGTCGCGGCCGCGGTCGCCGAGGCCCAGACCCGCGAAGGCGTGCGCGCGGTATTCCTCAACATCGCACATCGCAGCCAGATCGTTGTGCACCGTCAGCTCGAGATTCTCGACGAAGCCGAACGCCGACAAGAAGATCCAGCTGTACTCGATACCTTCTTTCGACTGGATCACCTGGCCACTCGGGAACGCCGCAATGCCGAAAACCTCATCATCCTCGGCGGCGGCAGACTCGGCCGCAGGTGGCGGCGGCCAGTGCCGCTTATGGAGTTGGTTCGCAGCGCCGTAGGCGAGACGGTCGAATACGTGCGGGTACACGTCGGCACGCTGCCGGAGATGTATGTCGTCGGTACTGCGGTCGCTGACCTCGTCCACCTGCTGGCTGAGCTGGTCGATAACGCTACTTCGTTCTCACCGCCGCAATCTCGGGTGTATGTCACCGGCAATGTGGTCGGCAAAGGATTGGTGGTCGAAATCAGCGACCAGGGCATGGGCATGGCTTCCGACGACCTCCGGCGCGCCAAGGAAATGCTCGCGAATCCGCCCGGTTTCGGTGTCGCTCGCTTGACACAGGATTCCAGGCTCGGCCTGTTTGTGGTCGCCCAGTTGGGGGCGCGACACGGAATCTCGGTGCGGCTGACTGAATCCGACTACGGCGGTATCCGCGCCATCACGTTGATCCCGCACCCATTGGTCACCGCCGACCCTGGAACCGTCGACCACCTGCCCCGGGCCCGCACCGCTCGACATATCCAACGGTTCTCGGTCACCGACGACGAAAACGACTCGGCCCCGAGGCTTCCTGCTCCGCCCGAAACAGCCCACGACGACCTTCGCTGACCCGAGATGAGAACAACCCGCCTCACCAGCACGGCGCGAGACCCGCGCTACCCAAGCCGCGAAAAACAAGCCAGTCTCGCAGATCGCCTTTCGTAGCAACGACTCTCACGACCAACCGATTCTCGGGATCACAACCCTCCTCGTTCCAGCGACGCCGTGGCCCGGCCCGGATCCGAGGCCCGCCGTCTCGGTCCAGTTCGCCGAGGACGCCGTATCCGAGCAGTGCGCCCCCTCACGCACCATGCGGAGCGGCACCGGTATCGGTTTGCAGGCCAACGAAACCTCGGTTCCCGTCGCGTTGTTACGCCGTGGCTAGGCGGTCGCGGTGCCGGACCACGAGGGACCGCGGTCGGCGTTCTCGGCGGGCTTTTCCGGCGGTCATATCGTGCTCGACGGCATTCGAGCGGCTGGGCAATTCGACCTCGGAGGTCTCATGCCGCAACTCCTTGGGGACTGACGGGGTACTCCGGAGGTGCGGCAATCTCGGGTTGGGCGGCCCAGTTGCAGCCGTCGTATGCTACCCGAACTCCGCCTCGTGGGGGCGAGCCTGGGCGGCATCCCATCAGATCTCATGCTGATCAGCCGATTCGACGGTGAGGGCCCAGGCCGCGCCGCTGCACGTGGTTCGCGGCCACTTCAAGAAGCTACGGGCCGCAGGCACCGCTGCTGGGCAAATACACCTGGCACCTACTGGTGGACGTTGTCGGTTCGCGGCACCGCCCAGCAGGGCCGGGTCACCACCAGCTACAACATCCGCCCGACGCGGAGCTAGGCGCGACTTTTCTCGTCACTGGACCCCACACGCTGCATCCACCACGACCGAACATCATGCAACACAACCGATTTCAACGTGAGCGAAACGAATTACATTAATGTGAGACACGGTCTTGTTCGCTGTAGTTCTGGCTGGGGGCATGCCGGGGGATCGGTGTGGCGATGAGCGCGGCAGGGGTGAAGAAGCCGATGTGGGCGATCGCCATGATGAGCGTCCAGAGCGCCTTGTCGTCGTAGCGCGCGGATGCCTTGGTATACAACGCATCGGGGACGCGCGGACGCAGATCGGTGAGCGGCGGCACGACTTGCCTGACGAACGGCTAATTGAGCCGGGACGCCATGGCCACACTGTCTGCGAATCGCTGTTCCGTCTTTGACCGTCGTTTGATTGCAAAAGCCACTCCCGTGACCTTGAAGGTTGTGAAAGTGGCTTTCGCGCGCGACATGTCCGCTGGGTGGCCAGGTTCGAAGGGCATCGAGAAACCATGACGGGTCAGCCGACGGTCCGCGTGTTGACCTTGAACTCGCGGACGTCGCTGCTGGTCTCGTCGATACCGAAACTAATGATCCGCTTGGGGTGGACGCGGATGATCGCTCCGTCGAACCCCATCTGTGCGAGGTCAGCCGCCCAGGAGGGTTCAGCGGGCTCGGCGATCGCCTCACCTTCGCCACGAATCTCCATACACCGCGGCTGCCACGGCTGCAACGAGGCGACGTCGTCGATCACTAACGCGACCCGGCCATTTTCGTTGATATTGCGGAACTTCCGGCTGCGAGCCATCGCGTGCCCGGCGATGTCGATAGTGCCAGTCGTTTTGTTGTAGCGGAATCCGACCGGGCTGACCTGCAGCGTGCCGTCCTGCTGCGCGGTGGCGAGCCGTCCCAGCCGTTGTGTGGACAGGTACTCGAGTTCGGCGTCGGTGAACGACATAAGAATTCCCTTCTCGTCAGCGGGACAGCGGCTCGAGGTACCGAGAGGCGGGCGTTGGGCGGCTTCCCCGGTACAAGCCCGTTTCGGCGGAGAGCAGGGCGTCCAGCGCGGCTGCGGCATCTTCCACGCCGGGCAGGCAAACTGTTTCGCCGAGGTGCAGGCCCGCCAGGCTCGCGATGGCGACATCTTCGGCGCTCATGGCGGACGGAACACGCTGCCCAGCACCATGGTTGAATTCCGTGTCCACGATGCCCGGGCAGACCACCTGCGTCCGGACGGCGGTTCCGGCGATTTCGTTGGCCAGCGTGCGGGTGAAGGCCACAGTGGCGGCCTTGGCCGCGGCGTAGATGGTGCGTCGCGGCATACGAGAATCGGCCTCCCCGGCACTGAACGCCAGCAACGACGCCACGGTGATGACACTGCCCTCGCCCGCAGCGAGCATGCCGGGCAGGGCGGCGCGGATGAGTTGGACGGGCGCCACGGTGTTGAGGGTGAGCAACCGGTTCACCTCGACGGGGTCGACCTCGGTGAGCGGCGCGTACCCGCCGGCGCCGGCATTGCTGATGAGCAGCCGGACGTCGCCTGTGGCGAGCCGGTCGGTCACCGTGGCGATGCCCTCCGAGGTGCCCAGGTCGGCAGGCAGGACCTCCACCGCGGCACCGACCGCCCGGAGATCGGCGGCCAGGTCCGAGAGCCGGTCGATACGGCGGGCGACCAAGAGGAGGTCGTGGTCGCCGGCGAGCAGGCGAGCGTAAGCGGCGCCGATACCGGAGGACGCACCAGTGATCAATGCGAGTGTTCGAGTCATGAAACCATCGTGCATCAAGCATTTATATCTTGTCAAACACTTGATACTGATTCACCGCTTTAAACTCGCTGTGGACACCAAGCCGATATCGGGCCGGTTTGCCGAGAACGCCGGTGGCGATGACGAGCGGGCCGTAGCGCCCATACGGCGAGCGCGAAGCAACTCAGGCCGGCGCCACAGCGCAAGCCACCAGCGCGGCGGCAGCGCGGAGCAGCATGACCGGAATGAGCCGCGCCGGTCGCGGACGTCACCGAGCGGGACGACAAGCAGAATTCCTGCGCGTAGCCGATCTGGGTGGCGGTGATCAACCAACCCGCAGTCGCGGCGGAGACGTGCTGGTCGCGTGCGATGAAGTCGAGCAGCGGCTGCGTCCCCAGCTTCTTCAACCGGTCATTGTCGCTGCTCATGACCCTGGTGTGCCCGTCCTTCGCCGACCCCGCAGCAGCGGCGCCGGAGCCTTGTTATGACTTCGGGTCGTGGACGGCGTCGATTACCTCGTCGAGCAGCGCAGTGAGTCGCGCGGTGTCGCGAGGGCCCAGCCGTTCTGTGATCTGGTGCTCGATCGAGGCGATCATGTCGTCCGCTGACTTCAGTGCCTCACGGCCGGTGTCGGTGAGATGCAACTCCTGAACGTGCCGGTGCCGAGGATGCGACCGTCGCTCCAACTGCCCCTTGTCGACCAGCCTCGTGACCAACGACGCCACGGCCTGCGGTGTGACATCAAGGCGGCGGGCCAGCTCCGCGCCGGTGAGACCGGGTTCGGCGTGGACCGACATCAGCAGGGAATAGTGCGCGGGCGCCATGTCCAAGGGCCGCAGCCGCTGCTCCTTGCGGGCTCGCGCCGCCAGTTCGGCCCGGCGCAGCGCCCAGAGCAACCGGCTCGGCGCATCGGCACCGATCGGCTCGTCATCGTCCCGTGTCACGCCGCAACCTTACAACCCTCTCAGTTATGCCAAACAGTTGATACACATTTGACATTTGCCGCTGGCTGCCGAACGCAACGCGCAACAGCCACCGGCATCGATGTGCCGATCAATTGCTGGTGCCGGGCACAGAGCTGTGTGGCGGTCACAGCCGCAAGACGCGTTCTGCGTTGCCGTGGGCAATGCGCTCCAGGTCGGCGGGAGAGTAGGGCGCGGTACGCAGGAACTCGACCGCCTCGGTGCTCGACTCGAACGGGTAGTCGATCGAGAACAGCACCCGGTCGATCCCGACGGCATGGGTGGCTCCCAGCAGCGCGGCGTGCGACATGACACCACTGGTGGTCACATACACGTTGTTCCGTAGGTAGTGCGAGGGCAGCCGCTGCATCCTATGCTCGGGTTCCACTTGCGCGAAGCGGCTGTCGAGGCGGGCCAGCTGGAACGGCAGCAGCTCCCCCATGTGCCCCAACGTCAGCGACGCGCCCGGAAACTCGTCGAACACGCCGCCGTAGACGACCCGGAGCGCGTGGGCGGCCACTGTCGCAGTCCATCCCCACGACGGCCCGACGAGCACGGGATATCCTTCGAAGACCCGCCAGTTGTCGGCCGGAACCGCAGCCGGGTGCAGATACAGCGTCACGTCCAGGCGCTCGAGTTCCGCCCATACCGGCCTGAACCGCGGCTCATCCAGATAGTGGCCTCGCACGTGGTCGTTGTGCAGCACGCCCTTGAATCCGAGCTCCTGCACCGCCCGGCGCAGCTCCACCACCGCGGCCTTCGGGTCCTGCAGCGGAAGGGCCGCGAAGCCCGCGAACCGGGTCGGGTGCTCGGCGACCGCCTTGGCTAGGTAGTCGTTGACGCGCCGCGCGGCGGCGACGGCCTCCACCGGATTGTCGATCACCTCGAGACCGGGCGAGGCCAGCGAAAGGACCTGCACATCAACGCCGTTCGCGTCCATGTCCGCCAGCCGCAACTCGGTGAGATCGGCCAGGCGCCGGAACCACTCCTTTGTCATCGGACCGGGCACCGCAAAACCCTGCCGGATCGCGCCCTCCTGCTGGATCACCCCAGGAACCGAGAAAGCCTCTTCCATAGCGATAACGCGCACAATCTCCTCCTCCAGAGCGGCTATGCGGCCGTCGGGTCAGCCGACCTATTTGCGTGTCTTTGATGCTCGCCATTAATGTACTCAAGTGCCTGTATAGAATCAAGCGTTTGATAGAGGGGAGGCGCTTTAGGATGGGGCGCAGGGCGCCGCTGTCCTCGGCCTCGATCCGAATGGTGCTGCCCGGACACACGAAACGGCCCTATTTGTGGCCGACACCGGCCGGGGTGCCGGTGAGGTTGACGTCACCAGGCTCGAGCGTGGCCCGAGAGACAAATAGGACACGACCTCGGCGGCCGGGTGGATGAGCTCGGACGTACGGGCATCCTGCAGGAGTTCGCCCTCGCCCCACGTGCGCGGCGCGGTCGTCCGGATCGGCGAATTCGTCCAAAGCGGACAGGCCGGGACAGAGCCGGGTGAACGTGTCGAAAGTCTTGGCGGCGCTGATATCGGGCCGGGCGTAATCGACCTTGACGGACGGTGACGGCGGAGATCCGAGCCGAGGCCTGCCGGTGCCGGATTAGCTCTGTTGATCTAAGGGCGTCCGGTGGCCGCACCCCATTCGTGGGCCAGTGCGGCCGCTTCGCCGCGTGAGCTTACGCTCAGTTTCTCCAGGATCTTCGCCACGTGGAACTTCACCGTGGACTCGCTGATGTGCAGTTCCCGGGCGATGTCCCGGTTGCGCCGGCCGCGGGCCAGCTGACCCAGCACTTCCAGTTCCCGCGCGCCCAGCACGGTAAGCGGGTCTTCGCGAGGGATGTCCGGCGGTCCGAGCGGGACCTGGACGGTCACCGTCGTGCCCCAGCCCGGCACTGCATCCACCTCCAGCCGCCCGCCCAGCGCACCCAGCCGTTCCCCGACCCGACGCGCGTCGAGGGCGCTGCGGGACAGCGCGCCGGAGCCGTCATCCCGCACGGTGGCGCGCAGTTCGGCCGCGTCGATCTTCCACCCGACGTGGATTCGCCGCACCTGCCGCTGGTCCTCCAGCATCGCGTGCACGACGGCTCGGACCACCGCGCGGGCCGTGGCGGCGACGTCGGCGGGAAGCACCCAGTCCGCTCCCTCCTCCGCGCCGGGCGTGCCCAGTTCCAGCAGCACGCCGCGGGGACGCAGGACGCGGCTCAGCGACTCGACAAGCCGGTCGAACGCGTCGCCAGCCCGCTCCTCGGCCATCGTGTGGTCCAGTTCGGCCCGTGAACGCAGCTCGACCAGCGCGGTGACGGCGAGGTCGACGGCGCGGGTCCGGGCATCCTCGTCCCTCAGGGAACGGTCGCGCAGGACGCCGAGCAGGGCGGTCAGCGCGGCCCCGTGCGCGTCGCCGAGGTCGGAGATGGCCACGGCGCGTGCCGCCGCGGCCGCCCGGGACACGGCCAGCCATTCGGGCGCGGCCTCATTCCGCAGGCCCTCCCGGTGGGCGGTCACCATGTCCCACACCGCCAGGGCGGGCGCCAGTGTCTCCTCCGGCACCGGGATGTCCTCTGTCCGCACAAGAACAAGCAGCGCGCCCTGCTCGGTGGCGTCGCTGGACAGGGCCAGCACGGGCACCTCGACGCCCGCCATCGTGGCCCGTCCCTGCCAGGTGCCCCGCGCGGGTACCAGCGACCGGATCGCGGCGAGGTCGGCAATCTTCACGGACGACCCCGGCGCGCCGGGCGATTCGCCGTAGGTCTTGAACGGCGCGAACGGGCAGTTGGCGGCCAGTTGGGAGAGCGTCCTATGAGGGATCGCCTCGGCGAGGGCCACCGACAGCCGCATCTGGGTCTCGGTCAGCGGCGCCCGGATCACCTCGACGGCCGAAATGAGGTCCATGGCCCCGAGCCTAGCCCGGCGCGACGCATGTTCCGGCTGGCCTTTCGACCAGGGCGAACTGGCCGAACGGCCGGCCAGAGTGGAGCCAGTCCTTCTTCAACATGGAGTTGTAACCAAAACATAGGAGTGAGAGATGAAGGCGATCGTTTACGCCGAATACGGCGGTCCGGAAGTCCTGCGGCGGGAGGACGTCGAGGAGCCGCACGCCGGACCTGGACAGGTACGGCTGAAAGTCGTGGCCGTCGGCGTCAACCCGGTGGACTACAAGATCCGCAGGGGCTGGATGCAGGACATGGCACCCACGTCCCTGCCCGCGATTCCCGGCCTGGAAGCGGCCGGCGTGGTCGACGAGGTCGGGGCGGGCGTCACCGGTGTCGCGGTGGGCGACGAGGTGATAGCCCCCACTGTGACCGGCTCCTACGCCGAGTACGCCCTGGCCGAGGACTTCGCACTCAAGCCCGCCGGCCTCGGCTGGGAGACCGCCGCTGCGCTGCCGGTGGCCCTGGAGACCGCGGACCGCGTGCTCGACACCCTCGGGGTAAGCACCGGAGAGACGCTGCTGGTGCACGGCGCTGCGGGAGTGGTGGGCGCGTTCGGCGTCCAGCTCGCGGTCGCCCGCGGTGCCACCGTCCTCGGCACCGCGTCGCCGCGCAACCACGACTACCTGCGCTCCCTCGGCGCGTACCCGGTCACATACGGCGACGGCCTCGCCGACCGGGTCCGGGCCCTCGCGCCGCACGGCATCGACGCGGTCTTCGACGTCGCCGGGCAGAACGCCCTGGACGTGTCGATCGACCTGCGCGGCGGCACCGACCGGATCGTGACGATCACCGACCTGCGGGCCTTCGACCTCGGCATCGTGTTCTCCGGCGACAGCCGCCGGTTCGGGACACAGCTCGCCGACTACACCCAGCTCGTCGCGGACGGCACGCTCGGCGTGCGCGTCGCCGCGAGCTTCGCGCTGGCCGACGCCGGCCGGGCACACGACCTGAGTGAAACCGGCCACGCGAGCGGAAAAGTGGTCCTCATCCCGTAACGACGGTGCCGCTGCTATGAAGGTGACTTTCATTGCGGAATTTGCCATGGAAGTCACCTTCATTGCACGCGGTGGACTCTCGAGGGTCCACCGAAACGACCTGGCCGCAAGGGCGATGCAGCTTCGACGGGGGTTCCCAGGACGCTGCAAACGAGCGATCATTGGTGTGCGCAAGAGGACTATGTTGGACCTACCACTGCGCGCTGATGGTGACCCGGCCGCCGCCATCGACACCGAAAACGCATACAGCAGGCGGTGATTCACCAAACCCGGCCCGCCGGGCGGGCATCACAACCACCCCAGGGCGGCATTCCTGCCGCAAACCGTGCGTTCGCCCCTACGCACAAAACACTGTCTCGCCATCATGCCGCCCGCCTTTCTCGACGACACTCTCCGCGAGGTACGTCCATGGCCACCTATCCCGTCCCGGCAGTCCCAGGAGACACCTCACCCGTCCCGCCGGGTGTCTCGTTGACCTCTCGGGGCATCCCCGGCATGACTGCGTCCTGTCAGCGGTCCCGGCGGGCATCCCAGTGCGCGGGACCGAGGTGCGCTCGCGTTCCTGTTAACTGACTGGCTGGTGACTGGTTCAGCGTTTGGTCATGGTGAAGGAGTAACCGCCGCCAGGCCATTGCCAAGCTCCGATTAGGACGGTGTGTCCGGCGTTGAACTCGGCTCTCGAGAACGCCGGCGACCCCTTGGGCCCGCCCCAGACGGTCAGCACGTTGCTGCCGAGTTCGTAGGTGTAATCCAGGGTGTCACCACTGTCAGTGTAGGCGCGCGAGATGATCTGACTGGCGGGCCCCTACTGCACGCTCTGCAACACGAACCCTGGCACGCAAGCGAACCCACCCGCGAGGCCCGCATCCGCCGATCCGGGCACCGCCCCGCCCACATCGACCTCCCGGTCACCCTCGACGACAACAACGGCAACGACACCCGCCACGACGTCCCACTCAGTTTCGATCCCCACAACCGCCGCTTCATCGAACGCCGAGTACGCCACCTGACAGTGCGCGTGCCCACCGGCATCACCAACCCCGACCCCGCACCCAACGCACGCACCTTATCCGACCATGACCCGTTCGCCCTGCTGGACTGGTGAAACCATGACCTACCTGTCACGCATCCGCATCAACCCCCTGCGCCGCGCCAGCCGCGACCTGCTGGCCAACCCCCGCGCCATGCGCAGCGCCGTCCTACACGGAATCCCCGAACAACCACTCGACGAACGCATCCTCTGGCGACTCGACACCGACAACCCGCACCGCCCCCAGCTCTACGTCCTCACCCCCAGCAAACCCGACTGGACCCACCTCACCGAAACCGCCGGCTGGCCCGAAGCCGACGGACCCCACGCCCAAGTCGCCGAGTACACCCCACTACTGACCCGACTCAACACCGGCGACCACTACGCCTTTCGCATCACCGCCAGCCCCGTCCAAAACACCAGAACCCCAGACAAACTCACCCCAAGCCAAACCCAACGCCGCGCCGACGGCGACCAGCGCACAATCCGTACCGGGCACCGTACCGCTGCCGCCCAACTTCAATGGTTCCTCGACCGCACTCAGCGGTGGGGCTTCCGTATCCCCGACGCCGCCACCGACACCCATGCCCTCGGACTCCACCACGACAGCCAAACACCCACCCCCGCAAAAGAAGTACGCATCACCGCCCGACAACGCCACTCCTTCACCAAACCCAAACCTGACAACCCACACCCAGTCGTCATTCACACCGCAACCTTCGAAGGCCAACTCGAAATCACCAACATCCAACTGTTCGCCCGTCACCTCACCCATGGCATCGGGCCCTCCAAGGCATACGGATGTGGCCTACTCACCCTCGCCCCACCAACACAACCCAGATTCACTGCCACCCAGGACCAAACTGAATGAAAAACACCACCCAGACGTGTATAGGACCAGGTCAACAAGTGTCGGCCCCACACGCGTGGGGATGGTCCGCCCTCACGGTCAGGTGATGCCGCGGCTTTGACGTCGGCCCCACACGCGTGGGGATGGTCCGGTGTAGCCCCATTCGATGATGCGGATCTTGCTGTTGGCCCCACACGCGTGGGGATGGTCCTGGCGGGCAGGGCGGCCAATCGGCGAGATTTGTGTCGGCCCCACGCGCGTGGGGATGGTCCGCCCTTGCCGCGCACCACAGAGCGATGTGGAAGGTCGGCCCCGCACCGCCGGGGACGCGAGCAGCGGAAGCCGGAAGCAGCGGCGACTTGCATTTCGTCGGCTTCGGTTCCGGCGCTTTGACTTTCGACCAGCCTCGTCAAATGGGGACCACCGCCACCTACTTCGACTGGAACGCGGACCCCAGCACCAAACCGCCAACGTCTCACCTATATCGCGCCCCTCGACTCCATGTCCTGAGCACCCGATGGGCCCGCATCGCCATGTTGTTACGCTCGATATCGATGCTCTTCGTTCCTTGATGAATAGGTAGGTGGGTTTGCCCGCAGATCACCCTACGATTCTGGCGACCTCGATGGGTTTCAATCGGGCGCGGGATCCGTGGTTGCCGTCACCGATATTCCGGTATGCGTTCGAACTCGCCGGGCGACCGGCCCGTCCTCGACTGTGCTTCATAACTACCGGAACTGGCGACCGGCAAGCCAGCATCGACGCCTTCTACGCCGCATTCTCCGAATCTGATATGGAGACAACTCATCTGAGCTTGTTCGACAAGCCGAACGTCGCCGACATGTCTGCGCATCTGCTCGGCCAGGATGTGATCTGGGTTGATCGCGGCAGTGTCGTGAACCTGCTGGCTGTGTGGCGCGCACATGGTCTGGACCGCGTGCTCCGGAAGTGCTGGGATCACGGGGTTGTCCTCGGCGGGGAGTCGGCGGGGTCCTTGTGCTGGTTCACCGGGGGCACCACCGACTCGTACGGCGACGTGCGCCCGTTCCACGATGGCCTCGGATTTCTTCCTGCCGCCAATGTCGTGCATTACGACACCCGGCGTGAACAGACACATCAGCTGATCGCGTCGGGCACCTTCACCGACTGCTATGCCACCGATGCTGGTGCCGGACTGCACTTTTCGGGTACCGAACTGGTGGCCGCAATCAGCGATCGGAAAGACGCAGGCGCGTACAAGATTTTGCGTGCAGCAAACGGTGAGGTCACCGAACAGGTTCTGGAGGTAGCGCGGCTCAAGCGGTAGCGCCAAGACGCTGAATAACTGCGCCGACATCGCCTAGCCCGTGCCACTGACGCATCACCGGAAGGGCGCGGCGTAGTTCGCTGAGGGCCGACTGTGACCCGATGCGGCCGATGTCATCGAGCGCGGCGTGTGCGATGCGCGCGGCCTCGTGTGGTTGGCCGACATTGGCGTAGGCGCGGGCCAGTTTGGCTCGGGTGATCGTGGCGGATCGGGCTGAGGATTCCGACAACCGTGTCAGGCGTGGTTCGAGGATCGGTACGACCCGTTGTCCGCGACCAAGGTAGATGTCGCAGGTGGTGCTGAAGATGGTGAACAGGTCTTCGCTGACGACGCTGCGTTGCCCGAGGATCGCGTCGCCCTCGCGCATGGGTTTCGCGAGGAGTTGCATGGCTCGATCCAGTGCTCGAGCGCTGGCGTCTTTGTCGCCGGTCAGGGCGTAGCCGAAGGCCATTTGTTTGGCGGCGAGTCCTTGGATGCGCGGTGAGGCACCGTTGGTGTCGAAGACGTCGTTGGCGATGTCGACGGCTCGGTGCCCGTCGCTGGCGAAGCTGATCGCGACCATCGAACGGCGCACGATGGCATAGGCCGACATCTCGGGCCAATTCGCGGTGTATCCCCACTGACTGGCGCGGTCGATCCAGTATGTAGCTGCGGCCAGATCACCGGATTCCTCGCTGAGCCAGCTCAGTGATTCGGCATAGCGGGCTTGCATGCGCCCGTATGCGTGGCGTCGGTGCCCGCTGCTGCGTCGGCGCAGTGCGTCGAGAACGGCGACCTTGCCGGTCATTGCGTCGATCAGACGCTGTGGCGGCATGGTCCGCGCGAAGGACTGGAACGCCGCATATGCATCCTCGAAGCTCGACAGGTTGTCATCGCCGAGTGCAACCTCGCCGAGTGCCTGGTCGAATTGCGACAGCAGATGCCCTCCGCCGATACCCACGCTCAGGGATACCAAAAGGTCGCGCCGCGACAGCGGCATCGCGGCACCTCCTTCTGGCAGATCCACCACCAGGGGTATCGCCGAGCGGCGCCAGGACCGGGGCACTGGGCGGCGCTGGGCTGTGGGTGAGGGCGGCGATGACTCCGCCGGTCTGATAGATGCGGTCGAGGTGGCTGGCCAGCCAGGGGTGGAGCTGGCGGCGGCCCGACTCGACGTATGAGATGAGCGATTCCGCGCACCCGGCTTGTCGAGCTACCGACACGCTCTGCCAGCGCCACCCGGAAATCGCTGCGGCATACCAGGCATGGAAACAAGACACGGCGAGCACGGAAAAGACCGGCGACATCGTGGCCACCGCGATCCGAAGCCTAGGTCCCCGCTACACATACCAGGAAAACGACGAGGTGGTGTGCGGCACCCTCGCCGAATACGCCCTCGCGTGGCAACGCGCGCAAGCGATCACCGGACCGCACGCGACACTGTCGCCCGAGCTGACAACCCACGACGGTCACCGTGTCGCGGTCGAGATCGATGAGCTCGACGGCTACGACAACGGCATCACCAGCGGAGTCGTGTACCGGTTCACCGCAGGCGATGACGTGATCGCCCACCACGTCCCGGACACCCCGACCGCGATCACCGATGCCGTCGGTGCCGTAGAAGCGGGAAGTAACGAGCCTCGAAGTCCGTCACCCAACAGGCCAGTAAATTGGCGCAGCAGCTGCCGCGCCAGAGCGAGGGAAATTGACCGACCCGATGGGGCGCCGGTCAGCGGAGCAGTCGGGCGATTCTGGCCGCCACCTTCGGGTCGGCCAAGTAGCCAGCGATGCCGTGGCGGTTGTGGGTGAAATTGGCTACGCCGGCGTGGTTTTCGATCGGCGGGTTGGTAGGAAAGAAGTTGTTGTCGAGGGGACGCAAGGCCACGATGTCGGCTCTGTCGTAGGCGTTGAACCAGCTCGCGAGGTCGGGTGGGTAGGTAATGGGGCTTCGGAGCCGGTTACGGATCGCGGCGATGCCCAGCGGGGAACCGAGGGTGACGATGCCGCGACACGGCGCATTGCTCTCGGGTGAGCGGAGCACGTTGTAGGAGACCACTGTTCCGAGTGAGTGCGCGACCAAGACGAAAGGGTTCGCGTCGAGTTCGGCGGTCACTACCCGGTCCACCGCGCGCTGCACTGCCGCGTTCGTCACATACAGCGACACGTCCCGAAGCCATGTGTCGATCACTCGGCCGTCCAGCCCCGGAATACGGGACAGGGCACGCACGGCCGCGAGTACCCAACCCCAATTCTGCGGGTCGCGGGTAAGGACATCACCGAGTTCGGCGGTGACCTGTTCCTCGGTGATCCCAGCTCCCGCCACCAGATCGGCGAGGATGGCGCGCTGGGTCAGCGCGTAATTGGGCGGGCCACTGCCGGGTCCGCGGGCGGCGATTTCGCCCGGCAGGTCGCGCTCGACACGGTCGACCAGGTCGGCGAGCAGGTCACCATAGTAAGCGAAGGCAACCTCGGTGATGGGGTTGTCTACCCCGGCACGGTCGAAGCCGACACCAAGCGCGTCGGTCCACTCTCGGTGTAGCACAACGGGATCCTTGCGCTGCTGTGCTCGGCCGTGGACCAAGACGAGCCTCATCGGTCTTCTCCTTCGAACAGCACGTCGAGCGCGATATCGACGCCACCGGCGTCGAGGGTGGTCCAGAGCGCCGGCACGAGATGGCGCGCCAGCAGCGCGTGATACTCGCGCGCTGGAGTCGGGTTGTCCCCGAGGAGCAGCCAGCCTCTGGTCATCAGCGGCGCGAACGGAAGAACGATGTCCTCCGCGAAGGCGGCGTCGACCTCGCGAACGATGCCAGCCGATGTGGTCGATGACCGACTGGCCAACAGTGCAAGGTCGAAGGTCAGCACGCGATCGTAGACGG
Organism: Nocardia sp. NPDC102475; assembly: GCF_055584605.1. Taxonomy (NCBI): domain Bacteria; kingdom Bacillati; phylum Actinomycetota; class Actinomycetes; order Mycobacteriales; family Nocardiaceae; genus Nocardia; species Nocardia sp. NPDC102475. Next base: position 84,866 of record NZ_JBVJLS010000006.1, read on the forward strand.
AGTCGTAGAACAGGTCCGCCACGTCCCGCCCTCGTTCGGCGGCACCGTAGGCTTGTAATGTCACCGGAACCATGTAGGCGGTTTGGAAGGGCTCAGACGTCCCGCGAAACCGAACGTCCACAAATGCATTGAGCGCAGGTGCCAAGTCACCGTTTTGTGCAGCGTCGATAACTCTGGCCAGTTCTGCCAAACGGCGCCTGTCGTCGTCGCGCGGATACCCGAAGTCGGCACGGAAACTGGTTCGGTAGTCCATAGCTGCGACGCGGCCGTCGTTCACTATGACGGTGGCCGTCGATCCGGGGACGATGGCGACGAGGGTTCCGGTTCCGTCGCGAAACTGAAGTACTGCACTGGTGCCTGCGAACGCGTGCGTGCCCGCCGGAATCAACTGGTACCGATGAACGTCGCGCCCGTGCTGTTGTTGATCGGCGATCTCCCATCCGACAGCGGTAACCTCGTGAATCTTCGCGCCCCGCACGACGATCCACGCAGAATCGGGACGCTCCGAATCCGAGCCATCCCAGTCTGCTTGCAGGCTGTCGGCGAGTTGCAGGATTCGGACCTCAGAGTCCGGGATTTTGGACTGGCTGACCGAACGCCGACTCCTGATTCCTGACGCGATGCGGGTGCGCCAGGCTGCGGCTGTGGCGTTGATTCCGCGCGTGGTCGGCGTGCTTTTCGTGCCCTGCACAGATTCGTTCCAGGGTTGGGCGGCCTCGACCGTGGCGAAGAAACGGGGTAGGACCGTTTCGACACGAATCTCGGGACGTTGGTCCAGGAGCGGGTCTATCCGGGCGGCGTGCTCGGCAACCGCCTCGATCAGCGGTGGCTTCAACTTACGTGAGGTCACCACGGGAAAGGCCTCGTCCGACATGGTTTTGATCGCGGAATATGGGCCAGGATCGACGTACTCGATGATGTCGTGGGGTGGCTGTGTCAGGATATCGAGCAGACATCGAGTGAAAACCCCGTAGCCTGGCTGCGATTCGGCCTTTATCTCGTAGGCCGGGTTTCCTGGCGCAGTGCCGAAATAGATGTCGAGGTCCGCGCTGTCATGGCCACCGGCAGGCGATGGGAAGATACTGCCGCCGCTCAGCCCATAGAACGGGGGCCCATTCACATATGTTCGACACGCGTCGGAGATAAGTGCCACATGGGGTATGCCTGCGCGTCGCGCGTGCTCGGCGGTGAGTAGCGCATTGACCGCCTCGGTGCTGTCGGCGGCCGCATCGGAGAGCAGCCAGACCTCCGCACCCGGTGCCATGAGCAGACCGTGCCCGGCGAAGTAGACGATCAGCTGGTCATAGATCCGCCGATCCACCAAGTCGCGGACTGAGTCGAGGATATCCCGGCGGTTGACCACCGACCCGTCCGCGTGGTCGGTGTGGACCATGACATCACAGCCTTGCTTTCGTGCCCAATCCGCGATATTCGCCGCCCCGGAGGCGGCCGCCTTGAGAGGAGGTAGGCCGCCCACGCGATCCACGCCGATACATACCGCCGCGCGCCGGTACCCCTTCGATGTCCTCGCCACCGCAACAGTCTGGTTCAACCGTCACCGTCGTGCCGGCTTTCTGACGAGTGCCGAGGATCTTCTGCGGTCCGGCCCGGGGCAGCCCGTCAGAGCCATATCTCCCTGACCTGTGTGGACTGATCCTGACAGTCCACTGAACTTTCCACTGTCCTGACCAGTGACGGACTGTCCTGTTCAATGACGGTTCACACAACGGCTGGCGTGTCGGTCTATGTAGCTGGCGCAGGGCAATATTCCATTCGTGCACTATTCCCAAGGCTGTTTATCGACTCTGCCATCGACATTCCGGACATGACCGATTGTCGGCTGTCTGGGTCCACCGGCCACCTCGTCGGTGACTGCCTATCGGCCTCAACGTTCGAGGATCGATCTGTTGTGCGCGGGGTCGACGAGGTACCGGATCGTCCACGGCCGACAGGTGGTGCCCACAGGTCTGCGGGAACGGCAGCGGCCAGGACTGGGACCGATGCGGGTCCGCCCATGCATATCGGAATGGTGGGCGCGGCAACGTGAGCGACCCTCGTGAGCATGCGCATGAACCTTCTACCTACTGTCTTATTCCTGAGACTGAGCTGAAATCCATTGGTGTAAAGTCGCTTTCGTTCGCACGGGGAGCGAAGTTCGGCGATAATGCGGTGCATGTCTGGTGGGGAGCTTGCGGCAGCGGCGAAAGTCGCTCCGGCCGCGGTATCGAGTGGGTTGAAGCTGTGGCGGTGGCTGCATCCGGATACCACCAGGACAGCGCTGACGGCGCATGCCGATGATCTAGCGGACCTGGTACGGCGAACCGAGTCGAGGCGACTCGAGCAGTTGGGGGTGGTCCCGGGTGCCGGCATCGAGGTTTCCTTCGATGCGCTGATCCGGGTTCGTGGCGCGGGCGGGCAAGAGTTCGGCGCATTGTCCGAGGTCGGTGAGTATTACCGAGGACTGAGCACCGGGCGGTTCGTCGTGCTCGGCGGCGCAGGCGCGGGTAAGACGGTGACCGCGATGCATTTGCTGCTGGACATTCTCCAACACCGTGATAGCCATGAAGGCAGACCGCCATCAGTTCCGGTGCGGGTAAACGCGTCGAGTTGGGAAACGACGACCAAGAGCTTCACCGACTGCCTGGCGGGGGTGCTCGCAATGGACTATCACTTGGCGCCGAAAGTCGCTCGCGCCCTTGTCGAGTCGGGACGGATCCTGCCGGTTCTGGATGGGCTCGATGAGTTGGATCCGATTGATGAACCACCTGCGCGGGCCAGGGCTGGGCTCGACCAACTGAATGAGTCACCGTGGCGATCACGGCCGGTGATCGTGATGAGCCGTACCGAAACATATGAGCGAGCCCGCGAACTACGTCTCGGAGGTGATGCGGGACTTCATGCCGCTACCGCGGTCACGCTGCGGCCCCTGACAACACCGGAGATCGTCGAGTATTTGAAGCATTGCCGGGAGATCGAAGGCATCGATGGAAACCAATGGTCACCAGTGGCCGATCGCCTGCGGGCCGAGCCCATTGGCGTGCTTGCCGATGCTCTGCGGACCCCATGGATGTTGACGCTGTCGACGGCTTACCTGCGCGAACATCGCCAGGCGGGTGCCGACCAGTTGGCCGGGGCGGGCAACCTCGAGGCGGTCCAGGAGGTGCTGTTCTCGGCGCTGATCCCAGCCGCGGTGGCCGGATTGTCACGTGAAGGCCAGAAACGGCAATACAGCCCGCCGGAGATCCACCGATGGTTGCACAACCTTGCGCGGCACTGCGATCCGCGAGAGCCCCACGACCGCCACGGCAACGACATCGCGTTGGATGAGGTCTGGCGGCTCGCGAGTAATCGGTGCCGCTTAGCGCATGCCCTGCTGGCTGGGCTTGTTTTGGGAACAATATTCACCATATCGGGCGCGGTAGCGCGGGATCTCCCGGTCGGCACGGTTCTCGCGGGTCCGTTGTTGTTTGCAGAAGGGTTTCTCGTCGGAGTTGCCAGTGGACTGCGTACCGGTACTCCGGCCCGGCGGACGGTGTCGCACCTCTTCGGTCCGACCGAGCTCCGCAGCTGGCTCGCGCCACTAGGGATCGGCCTGGTGGCCGGCATCGCATTCGGGGTGTCGATCGGGCTCGTTGTCGGGTACACGATGGGATCGGACAGCGGGTTTGTAGCCGGGTTCACCATCGTGCTCGGAATGTGGCTCGTCATCGGCATCATGGTTCGGCTTGCATTTTGGCCTCCGCGTGAGCGGCTCGCGCTCGACGAACGGCGGGTTATCCGTGACGACGCCCGAGTCGGGATCGTTCTCGCATCGGTGATCGGGGTGTTCCTCACGCTCACGACCGCACTCATGTACATGGTGGTGGTGCACACACCCGCCGCAGGTCTGATACGACTGCTCCCGTACACACTGACGACCGTTCTCCTTGTCGGACTTTTCATTTCACCCGCGAGCGTGCGATACCTGTGCGCGAAGCTGGTATTCGCGGTCGACTCGACCTTTTCGTGGCGACCAGGACCGTTCCTGGCGTGGGCACGCGATGCCGGATTACTCCGAGTGACCGGAGAGGCGTACCAGTTCCGGCACCAGACCTACCAGCAATGGCTGACATCGCGGCCCACACCACCGTCCACAACGAACACGCCGTAAGGGCAACACCCGGCGACGCCGTAGCGGGCCGTGAGCCCGTCACCGATCGGGCGCAGCAGCCCTGCCGATCGGGTCCGCGGTGGGGCCGGTTTCGCCCGTGCCGGGCACCAGCACGGCCTCCCGCACGAACACGCCCATTAGTTCACAAGAAGGCGTCGCTCGATGACGCTGGACATCCGCGCGGCTCTGCGCCTCGATCGTCGACCGACTGACCTTCGGCGGACACAACATCGAAACCGGATGGTCACCGGCGCAGCCTCCTTAGACTGGCGACGTGTTTCGGCTGATCTTGTTGGTGCCGTTGGCTTGCTGGCTGCTCGCGGCGCGAGCGCCCCGCACCCGGTGGCGCGTGGGTGCGGTGTTGGCGGTGCTGACCGTGGCCGAGCTGGGTGTGGCGTTCGGGGGCTGGCGAGTGCGCCACTATCAGCACAGTCTCGAGGTGCTGATGATCGCCGCCGGTGTCGTGGTGCTGCTGGCGGGACTGATCTGGGACTGGGCCGATACCGACGGTGGCGGGGTACGGCAGTGGATCGCCCGGGTGCTCGGCGGGCTGTACGGCGTACTGACCCTGTTCGTGCTGCTGTTCTTCGTGCTGGGCGACCTCGGCGTCTTCGCGAGCGCCCCAGCCTACGGAGGCAAGGCCGTCGCGACCCCCGACGCCGAACTGCTGCTGCCCCTGCCCGCCGGCCTGACGGTCGTCGACGACACGACCAGCTGCGGGGACTCCGACGCGGGCGGCTTCTGCGATCGCACCTTCGCCATCGCCGCGGTCGACGGCACGCCCGATGATCAGGTGGCCGGCCGCTTGCTCGCTCATCTGGGTGATTCCGGCGGCTGGACGTTCGGTTCTGCGGGGGAGGAAAGGCTCGCCGACTGGAGCGGTACGCGGTGGCGCGCCTGCCGCACCTCGGGCTGGTGGCTGGATCGCCAGAACGAGGACGTCTCGGTCTTCGCCTTCACCCCCGGCATACCGCACAACCGATTCGCCCCGGCACAGGCGGCCGTCACCGTTGAATTCGGGTTCTCCCACCAGGTCTGCGAATAGCGCGGGCGGACCAGCCCTGCCGGCGGCGATCGGATGGATCCGCGGCAGCCGATGCCTTCGGGAGCAAAAGACCCGGACGGGGCGCCGGCGAGCCCACTGATACCCCTTCTGACCAGCCGAATCGTGGCGAGCCAGTACTCGTTTAACTGGCACAGGGACGGTATTTGGGCCGTGCGCTCGGTTGATCGGGCTTGCCCTGTTGTTCGGCATCGCGGGCGGCGAGGTAGCCGGTCCAGTCGCGGCGCGCGTTCTTGCTCCAGCGGATCGCGGTGGTCAGGTGGATGTCGAGCAGATCGGCGAGGATGGGAGCCGGGCGGTCGGAGGCGAGGTCGGCGAGCGCGCCGTTGCGTGCGGAGCGGATCGCGACCCCGATGAACGGCTAGCCTGCCCGCACGCTGTCACGTTGTGTGCGGGGCGCTATGTAACCGGTGGAGTGTAGGTATTGGCACCCTGCACTATTCACTCGATGTCGGATCGTGGCCTCGTACAGGATTCGAGTCAGGGCATCGATTGATCGGATGGACACTCGCCCGTTGGGTTGGATCTGGGGCACTGCTGGGTGGGTGTCGGGTTCTTCATCGGTGGTGTCAGTGTGCGGGGTATGTTCGCGGGGTGGGAGGCAGGCTGGCACTTGTGGTGGGCTCGGAGTGTGCGGCGTTGCGTCGGTTGGGGTTTGCGGATCGGTTGGCGAGTGACTTTTCTGACCGTTTGAGTGTGTTGGGGGGTTGGGAATCAGCAACGAGTTCGGGTGGTGCGCTGCTGAGTCCGACTGCTGCGGAGCTGGTTTCGGCGGTCAAGGCCGCGTTCACGGCGGCCTCGGAGCAGCAGGCTGCGTTGCTGATCAGTTTCATCGGTCATGGTGCGGTGACCGGCGACGGGAACTTCTTTCTGCTGGCACACGATTCACCTGCCGTGCCCGAGTCCGATTCGGCATTGCACTTGGTGCAGGTGCTCAGCGAGCAGATGGACCGTCATCCGGTGGATGGGCTGATCGTGATGGTCGACGCCTGCGAAACCCAGGAGGGCCTGAGCGGTGCTTCGCGGCGGCTGACCGACCGAACCGCGTTGGCGGCCAAGCGGATCGAGTTGCTGGTAGCGACGGGCCGCGAGAACGCCTATGACGGCTGTTTCACCCGCACCGCACTGTCAGTGTTCGAACACGGACTACCCGCGCGTGGCGAGAATTTGCTGCCGGTGGATCTGTTGGATCCGTTGGCGTTGGGATGTCCGCGTCAGGTGCCTGGGCACTGGGGTGTGGCCCATGGTGGAGATCCGGGTTTGTGGCTGGTTCCGAACGTCGCCCGCAGCGACGACGCTGTGCGGGGACGTTCGACGGCTGGGTTGGTGGATCAGCTCACCAATGGTGTGGTCCTGACCGATTCGTTGCGGCAGAGGGTCTTTGAGGTCGTCGGTGACACCGGTAGTCGCCTGCGCGGGTTGATCGGCCCCGCAGGTTGCGGCAAATCGACACTCGTCTCGCTGCTGATTCGTCCGGGATTGCTCGGGAAGGCATGGTTCAGCGCCGACTATGTGGCCGCCGCCGCGTTCGTCTCGACTGCTACCTCCCTGGAATCACTCGCGGTCGAGCTATCGGAGCAGCTGTGTCGCCGCGTCGACGGATTCATCGACGCGGTCGCGGCCGCTGCGACACGTAGTGAGGATCATTCGGAGGTCGATGTTTTCGAGTCGATGGTCCTGGAACCATTGGCACGGATCCGAACTCGGTGGCAGCCGATCAATATCGTTGTCGACGGTCTCGATCAGGCCGAATCCGGTACCCGTGACCTGATCCTGGCCGGGCTGGCGAAACTGGTCGAGACCGACGAACTCGAGCATGTGAAGCTGATTGTGGGTATCCGGGAGGGCACAGGTCTCGAGGATCATTCGTTGTTTTCCGGGATGCATCGTGTTCGGATCCCGCCCCCGACTCTGCAGGAGATCGCCGAGGTCGTGGACTCGGCTCACGAGGCCGCGAGTCGAGGACTCCCCGACACTACCGTTTATGACTGGCAGCGGTGGATCACCCGGTTGCAGGTGCAGTCCGATGTGGGTGGGTGGCTGCTGGCCCGGTTGCTGACCGAACTCGACAGCGGCGACGCACTCGAAATCCGTGGCGGCATCAGCGTGGCCAGGCTGGTCGGCAAACGTATCCACCACGCCCTGCACACCACCGACCCCGCAACATCGCGGCCGATCCCAGCCCTGCTGGCCGTGCTCGCCGTAGCTGCATCCGGTCCTGTGTTGCCGGTCGAACTCCTGCACGCCGCGCTGTCCGCACTCGGTCATTCGGTGACCGCTGGTGGCCTGCGTGACAGTGTGGTCGCGCTGGGGATGTTGATCAGCCGAGGAAATCCCGGGACCTCGCGGGAACTGCTCGGGCTTGCCCACGAGGAATTCCTCACCCCGATCGGAACCGAAGCCGACCGACTGGGCACGGTCTCGATCGACGCGCACCGAGCGATCACCACAGCGCTGGAGACCGTCACCGGTGACCGCAGCACCGCCTACGCCCGCGGATCCGGTGTACGCCACTACCTCGCGTGCGGCGAATCCGCCGCCGCCCTAAAACTACTCGCCGACTTCGACACCCCTCGCCCGGCTGATAACCGCGACACCTGGGCGTCCTGGCTGCCTCTGATCGACCAAACACTCGGACCCGACCACCCCGACACCCTCAACGCTCGCAGCACCCTCGCCCACTGGCGCAGTGCGAGCGGCGATATCGGCGGAGCGATCACCGAACTCGAGCGGTTACTAGCCGACAATCTGCGGGTCCTCGGTCCAGACCACCGCGACACCCTCACCACCCGCAGCATCCTCGCCCGCGCGCGCGGTGACAGTGGTGATACCGCCGAAGCGATCACCGAACTCGAGCGGTTACTAGCCGACAATCTGCGGGTCCTCGGTCCAGACCACCGCGACACCCTCACCACCCGCGGCATCCTCGCCCGCGCGCGCGGTGACAGTGGTGATACCGCCGAAGCGATCACCGAATACGAGCGGTTGCTGACCGACGATCTGCGGGTCCTCGGTCCAGACCACCCCGACACCCTGATTACCCGCAACAACCTCGCCAACCGGCGCGGTGAGAGTGGCGATATCGGCGGAGCGATCACCGAACTCGAGCGGTTGCTGACCGACGATCTGCGGGTCCTCGGGCCCGACCACCCCAACACCCTCAACACCCGCAGCAACCTCGCCCGTTTACGCGGCCAGAGCGGTGATACCGCCGGAGTGCTCACCGAATACGAGCGGTTGCTGACCGACCGGTTGCGCGTCCTCGGTCCCGACCACCCCGACACCCTCACCACCCGTAACAACCTCGCCTACTGGCGCGGTGAGACCGGTGAGATCGCCGCAGCGATCACCGAATACGAGCGATTACTCACCGACCAGTTGCGGGTCCTCGGCCCCGACCACCCCGTCACCCTCACCACCCGCAACAACCTCGCCAACAAGCGCGGTGAGACCGGTGAGATCGCCGCAGCGATCACCGAATTCGAGCGGTTGCTGACCGACCGGTTGCGGGTCCTCGGTCCCGACCACCCCGGCACCCTCATTACCCGCAACAACCTCGCCTACTGGCGCGGTGAGAGCGGTGATATCGGCGGAGCGATCACTGAATTCGAGCGGTTGCTGACCGACCGGTTGCGGGTCCTCGGTCCCGACCACCCCGACACCGTCATTACCCGCAACAACCTCGACTACTGGCTAGATCAGAGGCGGGAAGGTTCCTGATCGACTCCGCGCCCTGGAAACATCAGCACCCAACATTTGTCCTAACTCCCACAAGAATCCTTGTGATAACGATTGTCTAGGTCCTGGTTGCTGCGCCCAGTCGGTGCGATCGGCCGGTTCGCCCGCGACGCGGTGCGCAGGAACCTGGAACCCTTCCAGCGATCCCAGCGAGCACATCACCCCGGCTACTATCTGGGGCTCCGAACCAACCGACTCCGTCGACCGTGCCGCACCGTCTCCTATCCTTCGCAAGTCGCCAATGCCGCGCGCGAACGCGCCACACGAGGCCATATCCAAGGCAGGATCGTGCTCACGGTCGCTTGGCGAACACGGCGCCGTCGCCGCACAACTCACTGCGGGAGGGCGGTTTTCGGGTCTTTCCGGCGTCGATGTCGCGGGTTACCCGGTTGGCTCGAAGCGCGCGGACAGGGCCTGCACTCCGGCTGGAGCGTTCCAGATGAGATCGACACCCTCGATCTCGGATCCCGCACCACACGCGGAATCGCCGAACAGGTAGGCCCGGTCGCTGGTGCCGTTCTCGAAACGCACTGTGGCATCCTGCAATTGGATACAAGCGCCGCTGTCCGGCCGTTCGATCGACAAGATCTTTCCCGCCACAGTGACGTAGGAGGCCCGGCCGATGGCCGCCTGTGCGGTACCGGGCAGCAGTGCGAGCAGTGCGAGCACTGTGATGCCCGCACCGGCGGCCTTGCCGAATTCACTTGGCAATCCCATGATTTCCTCTCTCGGCCGCCGCCCGGCCGACTACACAGATCTATTCCGCTTAGCATTTGTCAAATATGTTGGGAGACAAAGGCTGTCAACAGTATGACTGATGCGCGGATCGCTTGAAGTGGGCGAGGAACACCTGCCCGGGCCATAACTGGCCGGGCCAGCTGCGGGTGAACCCGGTGATACGCTCACTCGTCGGCAAAAGTAGTGCTTGTTGGGATGCCATGTGTCCGAGGCCAGGCATAGAACGCTCGGCTAGCGCTGTTCCGGCGCAACGATACTCGGCGCGGCGGGATGTTCGATCTGCTCGCGGAGGATGTCGCCGTGGCCGGCGTGACGTGCGAAGTCCTCGATCGCGAGCAGATAGATGAATCGGAGGCTGACGTCGCCGGCGCGGGGGTGTGTCCTGATGTCGTCGAGGTCGAATTCGGCGGCGATCACGCGGGAACGGTCGCTGGCGCGCTCGAATTCGGCGATCACGTCGGCCAGGGTCTCGTTGTCGTCGACGACGAAACTGGCGTCGCCCGGCGTCGTGCCGCCGTCGCATTCGCTCTTGGGCAGGCCCGCCAGGACGTGCTGGAACCAGATCCGTTCGGCGACTGCGGCGTGCTTGAGTAGTCCGATCGGGGTGGTCATCGACGCGACGAGGCGGCGGCGGGCGTCTTCGTCGGACAGTCCGCGCACCGTGCTGACCAATTCGGCTCGGTTGCGGTCGAGCATGCTCTCGAGCAAACGGCGTTCAGCGCCGGTGGTGATTCGCGGTATCGACCATGCCATTGTCTGCTCGATTCTGTTGGTTCGGATTGGATTCGACTGTCGTACTTGTAGTTTCGTCTTCTTGCCGCCTCCTTCAGCGTGGGCCGATGACCTTCTGCCGGGGAGATGGCAGGCGGGTGACGGTCGGAGTTGAGGATGTGGCGGTGCGGAGTCGCTGGATTCGGGCTGGGCGGCGATTCTGGCAAGGGGCCGGGTCCGGAACGGTTGTCGGCCTCGAGTCGCAAGATCTGCGCGTCGCGGGAGTCCCAGGATGTCGTCGGCCTGTTGCACCGCGCGCAGGCGTTGCTCGAATTCTATCCCGAGCGAGGTTCTAGCAGATCCTCGACCAGGTTGCTGGTGAGAGCACGAGGGATACTCGCTCCGGTCAGAGCGCAATATACGAGCGGACCGAGCAGGGCGTCCAGAGTGGCGTCGAGGCCGAGTTTGGGCGAGATCATTGACTCGACACCTCACCCTGACAACGGCCGCACTGGCAGAGCAAGACGGCTGACACGTCCCACAATCCGTCCGACCGCCTCGCGATAGCGGGCGACGACTGTCAGCTCCGCGCGGCTGACACTCCGAGCTGCACCGCCAGTGCGGCGGCGGTTGCGGGGAACCGGTCGAGCAAACCGGTCACCTCGCGGTTTCCGGCCGGTCCGGCCTCCTGCCAGCCGCCCTCGACGCCGAGCAGTCCGGCGAGCGCGTCGCAGGCGGCGGGGTGTGCGGCCAGTAGTTCGGTGACCGGCCCGCGCGGTGCCGCCGCCATCGGCGTTGCGGCCGTGGTGAATTCGACCGACCAGGGTGGCACGAAGGCGTCCACGGCGGGCAGTGCGCCGGGGAAGGCGCGGCCCGCCTCGCGGACCAGTCCCGGGATCAAGTCGCCCGCCTGATCCTTCAGGGTGGTGATGAGCTTCGGCAGCCACGGCAGCAGTACCGCGTCCGGCAGCGTGCCGAAGGCCTTCGACAGCAGCTCCACCACAAAGGGTTTCAATGCCGGAGCCGGATCGATGGCCTGCACGAAACCGCTCACATACTGCGGAACCGTCGGCAGTACCAGGGGATTGCGCAGCATCCCGTCGCACCGCTCGCGCAGCTCGGCCATGGTCAGCAGGCCGAGCTGGAACCGCGCCGCCCACAGCAGGGCCACCTTGGCTGGCGCCTCCGGGTGCGATTGCAGCACCGCCAATTCCAGCTGGGTGTGATCGCAGCCCAGCGACAGCGCCAGGTTTTCCATCCCGAAAAGGAAGCCCAGCATGGCCGCCACCTGCGCCGGTCCGGCCTCCTCGGCGGCGAAGGCGGTGGGCAGCAGGGTGCAGTAGTGCGCGTACCCGGCCGTCACGAACCGTTCGCACCACGCCGGCAGGCCGGCTTCGGTGGAGCGGAAGTAGTTGAGCAGCACCCGGATACGCCGAAGCACGACGGGCGCGTCGTCGACCGTTCGCTCGGCGGCGAGGAGTTCGACCGCGCGATTGCCCAGCTCGTCGGCGAGCCGGACCGATCCCAGATACACCAGCGCGTCCTCGACCGCGCCCAGCGCCACCGCCGCCGTCACGTCCGGTGCGGCGACCGCACGCCGCAGGCGCAGCTCCAGCACCTGCTCCACCGACACACCCTCGTAGCCGAGCTCCACCAGCGAGCGCTGGTATTTGCCGAGCCCGATATCCCAGCTCTCCTGGATCGAGGTCTCACCAAGTCCGCGTGAGCCCATGATGGGCCGCAGCGCGTCCTGTGGCAGCAACCTGCGCAGCAGCCACAGCAGATCAGAGCACGGCCGCAGGTCCGGATTCGCCTTCAGGTCCAGCAACGCGCGTTGCAGTGTCCGCTTGGACAGATCCAGTCCCAGTGGTTCCAGCCGGTCGAGCACATCGCGGGCCAGCGGTGGCAGCGCCGCGTATCCGACCTGGCCGATGCGGTCGCCGCCGAGCAGGATTTCGCACAGCCGCCGCACATCGCGGCGCCCCGGCACCCGGTCCTTCTCGAGGCAGGTGACGGCCGCGTCCTGGAAGTCGTACGGCGTCGGACGGGCGCGATTGCGCAAGCCCGCCAGCAGGATCGAGGTCTCGAAGATGGCGATGGCGTCGGCAGTGCTGGCCAGGTAGCCGTTGCGCCTGGCGAGCCGGACGATATCCACCGACCATTCCAGCAGTTCGGCCTCATCGAGTGGGTCCAGCACCGGCGGCCGGGACAGAAAACCCGAAAGCTGGTCCATCACTTCGGCTTCCGGTTCCGCTGGCAGCAGCGACGGCTTCTTGGCGCGCTTCTTCGTTCCCTGCTGGCCCGCCAGCTGGAACGACTGCAATCTGCCGCGCCGCAATCCCTTCGCCCAGGTAGCTGCCGCGATCGACACCGCGCCGCCGGCCAGCCCGAACTGCGCCTCGATGGCGGAATGGCTGGACGGGATCAGCCCGTAGTGCCACTTGGTGGCCGAGCGCGACGAGATCTCGAACGTCGCGTCCGACTCCAGCCCGAACTGTTCGACCGGGCTGGCCGCATGGGCCGCGCCGCACACGTACAACACCTGTGCCGGATCGATGTCGTTGGCGGCCAAGTGTTCCCGCATGCGGGTCCACATGTACCGCTCGCGGTCTTCGTCCTCGACGGTGCTGCCGCGCCGGAGCCGCCGGAACAGGCTGCCGATCATCACCATGACCTGGCGGTAGGTGTCGTAATCGGCGTCCACGAGGGGCTGCTCCACGTACTGGTCCCACCATTCCGACCAGTGCCGGACCTTGCCGTGGTGCAGCAGGTGTTCTTCCAGTTCGGCGAAACGCGGTCGCAGATCACCGATTTCGATGCCGACCGCTTCGCCGTGCAGGCCCTCGTCTTCGGGCGGCTCGTCGGCAGGTGTTTCCGACTCCGCCTTTTTGGGAGCCCACTGGAAGACGTGATCGGTGGACCGATCCACCAGCACCAGTTCGACGCCCGGCGTATCGAGCGCGTAGGCGATGGCCTGGTATTCGGCCGACGATTCGGTGATCGGCGCGACCACCGACAGCGGCGCCCATTCCGCCGGGAAACCCTCGATATCGGTGGCGAAGGCCTGCAAGGCGACCGGCAACCGGCAGTTGCGCAGTTCGTCAAGCAGCGGCCGCATGTCTTCGCACAGTTCCAGGTAGATGACGCTGGGCTGCTTCTCGCGCAGCCGCCGCACCATGGCCAGACCGGAGGCGGGTGAGTGGTGACAGACCGGGAAGATCTCCAGCCGCTCCGACAGCGCCCGGTCGACATCGTCGACCATGCCCGTCAGGATGTCGCCCGCCGCCCCCGGCATCCCGGCGAACGCGACGGCCGCATCCGCCAATTGATCCCGCAGCGCGGCAAAGGTATTCGGCGTGGACCGGGTATCGGAGACGATCACGACAGCCTCGCGATCGCCGCCCGGCCGCCCTCCAGGAATTCACCCCAGGCGGCATTGCCCTTCTTGTCCTTGGTGCGCGGCTCGACCACGCCGTGCAGGTACTTGTTGAGAATGGCCAGGTCCTCGGGCGTGCGCCGGGCCAGGGACCCGACCAGCGAACCGGCGAGGGTCTCGGCGCGTAATTCCTTCGCACCGAAGAACTGGCTGTGCAGGATGGCGTCCTCGAGCACACCGATCTGCTCGGCGGTGGACAGCGCCGACTCCAGCTTGTCGTCGTCGCTGGTGGCGGCGGCCGCGGCGGCGCGCAGATCGGCGAAGCTCTCCAGCAGGATGTCCAGCAGCGTGGGTGGCAGTTCCAGTTCGAGGGAATGGCGGCGCAGCAGTTCCGCGGTGCGGAAACGCACGATCTCCGCCTCGCTCTTCTTGTTGGACACCACCGGAATACGCACGAAGTTGAAGCGCCGCTTGAGCGCCGAGGACAGGTCGTTCACACCCCGGTCGCGGCTGTTGGCGGTGGCGATGATGGAGAAGCCCGGCTGCGCGAACACCACATTGTCGTCGTCGAGCTCGGGGATGGAGACGTACTTCTCCGACAGGATGGAGATGAGCGCGTCCTGCACGTCGCTGGTGGAGCGGGTGAGCTCCTCGAAGCGGCCGATTACGCCCTGCTCCATGGCAGTCATGATCGGGGACGGGATCATCGACTCCCTCGACTGCCCCTTGGCGATGACCATGGAGATGTTCCACGAGTACTTGATGTGGTCCTCGGTGGTGCCGGCGGTGCCCTGCACCACCAGTGTGGAATTGCGGCTGATGGCCGCGGCCAGCAGCTCGGCCAGCCAGCTCTTGCCGGTACCCGGATCGCCGATGAGCAGCAGACCCCGGTCCGAGGCCAGGGTGACAATGCTGCGCTCGACGAAGCCGCGGTCGCCGAACCATTTCTGCTCCACCTCGTGCTCCAGTCCGTCGGCGCGTTCGGAGCCGAGAATGAACAGCCGCACCATCTTCGGGCTCAGCCGCCACGCGAACGGCTTGGGGCCGTCGTCGATGGACTCCAGCCAATCCAGTTCATCGGCGTACTTGACCTCGGCGGGGGCGCGCAAAACGTCGTTCATGATGGCTGGTCTCCTAGTCGAGAAAGTTCTTGAGCTCGTGCACGAGCTTCTGGATGCGTCCGGAAATCACCGGGGTGCCAAGGGTTTTGAACCGCTCGCGGAACCACGGGTTGACGCTCTGGTGGCCGGAGCTGTTCACCGAGCCGACCGGGATGAGCTTCACCCCGGAGCGGTGCACCGCCTCCATGGCCTCGAACAGTGGCTGGGAGCGGTCGAACTCGTAGAAGTCTGAAATCCACACCAGCACAGTATTTTTCGGATCGGTTATCTTGGGCTGGGCCATCGCCATGGCGACCGGGCCGTCGTTGCCGCCGCCGAGATTGGTGCGCAACAGCACCTCGAACGGGTCGTGCACCCACGGGGTGAGATCCAGGGCGCGGGTGTCGTAGGCGATGAGATGTACATCCACCTTGGGCAGGCCCGCGAAGATCGACGCCAGAATGGTGCAATTCACCATGGAGTCGACCATGGAACCGGACTGGTCCACCACCACGATCATGCGGGCGGGGACGGTGCGCTTGGCGGTCTGCCGGTAGTAGAGCCGGTCGACGTAGAGGCGCTCGTCCTGAGGATTCCAGTTGGGCAGGTTCTTCCAGATGGTTCGGTCCACATCCAGATTGCGCAGGATGCGTTTGGGCGGGACCGAGCGGTCGACGGTGCCAACGCTGGTCTGCTGCACCTGGGTGCGCAGAACCTCGGCGACCTCGTCGATGTAGCGGCGGATGAGGCGCTTGGCGTTGGCCAGGGCCACGCCGGACAGATTGTGTTTGTCGCGCAACAGTTGTTCGATGAGCGACATGCTCGGGGTGAGCTGGGCGGCCAGGTGCGGATCGGCCAGCACTTCGCGCAGCCGCATGCGGGACACCAGTTCGCCTTCCAGACCGGTGAGCACGCCTTGCACGGCGCCGGCCTGCTCCTCACCCAGGCAGCGGCGCAGCCAAGTGGCATCGGACTGCCAGCCCGCCAGCTGGGTGGCGCTGACCTGACCGGAGCCGGTGGCGAAGACGTTCAGCAGCAGCTTGGAAACCAGTGCGGCGGTGCGGACATCGCCCGCGCCGACGGGCCGGGGCAAAGCGGCTTCGGCCTCGTTCCCGGCGTCCTCGGCTGCGGAGTCCACGGTCTCGGCGGTGGAGTCGACGGTCTCGGAGAAGTCGAGGCTTTCGAACTCCGCCTTCATCTCCGGATAGCGTTGCACCACATTGTCGATGGAAATGCCCGGATCGAGCACGGCCAGCGGCAACCCCAGATCGTCGACGATGCCCGCGCTCGCCTGTTCCAGCGTCGGTTGCTGATCCGCATTGAAGACGCCGGCCAGTAGACGCCAGTACAGGATCTGGCGTCGCGTCTCATGATTCGGCCCACCTGTCACTCGGCCGTCACCCCCCATGGAATCGCTTCGCGATGCTGTGGTCATTTGCGCAGCAACCGGCCCGCGCGTTCACGCAATACCGCCACGGCATCGCCCGACTTGGCCTGTGCCTTGGCGACTTTCGGATCGGTCGGGCCGAGCGCCCAATCACCGTTGTGGAAGGCGGTGAGTGCGCTCTTGACCTTGCGCCGCACGGCCAGCGGTCGCACCGACCAGCCACTGGCATCCCAGCGCAGCAATCCGATCATCGTGCTGGACCCGGTCACCCCGGCCGGAGTGAGCGGACCGGCGGACGGCAGCGCGTCCAGTTCCACCCGAATCCGCTGCTCACCCAACTCCAGCGCACCGTCGCGGAACCGATACCCCTCGAACAGAACTGGTTCGGCGATGTGCACCGGATCGCGATTCAGCGGCGCGACGGCCGGGGCCTGCGCCTGCGGCAGCTGCACGGCGGCGGTGACGAACGGATCGGCGGTCCCCCCGGCCTTGGCCTGATCGTCATCCCACAGCAGGTCACCGGTCGCCGTCAGCGGCATCTCGATGAGCTCCAGCGCGCGCTGCTCGGCCAGCGCGGTGAGCAATCGCCGATGCGCGCCCAGCAACTGCCAAACCGCGGGTCCCACAATGGTGTCCACCTTGGCCGCGGCCACCGACACCAACACCCGGCGGGCCGGTGTGCCCGCGACCTCCAGCACGCCGTGCACCTGTGCCTGCACCGCGGTCCCGTGTTCGTGTAGGTCCACGCCCAGCGGCAGCAGCCGACCCGAAACCGATTCGGTCACAGCGGATTCCGCGCCGCGCCAGGACAGCAGCAGGGCGCGCGTCCAGAGATCGGCCCAGCGTCGCGCGGGCACCCGGTCCATGGTGGCGATCGGCGCGCAAGCGCCCAGTTCGGCGGTGAAGCCGTCCAGCAGCATCGCCAGCCGTCGCAGCGCGGGTTCGGCCAGCAGTGACTCCACGGTTTGATCCGCGGCCGCCACCAGGTCGTGGTCCACGCCGCGCCATCCGGCGATGGCCAGTTCGCCCAGCCAGGCGCGGGAACCCGTCGCGAGCGGGCTCGCGGTGGCGGTTACCGGTGTGGCCGTCCACTCGGATCGATTGCGGCCCATGGCCGTATCGGCTTGGTCGACCAGTGCGTCGTGCACCGCGCCCAGCAGGGCGGCACGGGCCGCGGCCAGCGCCGACAGCTCGTCCGTGCCGATCGCCCCCGTGCTCACCTTCGATACCGCCGCCGCCACCGCCTCGGCCAGTGGCGAACCCGCCACGGCGGCGGCCAGCGCCGCCAGTGCCGCGCTCTGTGGTTCGGAAACCCGGGCGATGCCGTTGACCAGCGCGGTATCGAAGCCGCCCACCGCGTCCATGGCCGCCGTGACACCGTCGGGCGTAACCGCCAGCGCGGCTAGTTGTACAGCCTGCATCAGCGACCCACCCCCGCCGGGAACCAGTGCAGTTCCGGGATCGGCGTGACGCTACCCGGCAGTTCCAGGTAGGTCAGATGCCGCAGGAACCGGCTGAACACCGCGGCGGCCGGAGCTGGGTCGCGAGTTCCATTGAGGCAGTTCGCGAGTCGGGTGTCCTCGGGGACTTCGACACGCAGAAAGCGCGCCACCCGGTCCTGACCGTACTGGAGCACGGCTTCTTCGATGAGTGCGTCCAGATGTTTGCAGACCCACCCCTGGTTCAACCCGCCGCACGGCCGGTTGTTATTGGTGCTACAGCTCAGCCCATGCGTCGCCGCGGTCACCGACGCCACGTACACGCGTGAAATATCGGAGCCACTCGACACCACCCCCTGCAGGCGCCCGTCGGCCAGCTCCACGAACGGCACCTTGTTCAGTTTGCGCGGTGCGACGGCGGGCAAAACCCGCACGACAGAAGCGCTTTCCCAAGCCGGGTCATCCGGCGTGGCACTCGGATTCGAGGCCATCGTTCTCCCTCCCGGTCGATCACGATGCGCTCAAGATATGTGACGGCACCGACAAGTTTGTCCCACCCCCGAATCGGCTGGTGAACAACACTTCCGGCTCTGTGGCGACGGCCATCCGGTGTCACCCATGGTGATTTCGGCGGCGGCTCTTTCCTGTCCGGGGCGATCCGGAACCGGCCGACGATCATGTCCATGGTGCCGCCCGTCCCGCCGACCACCATGGAGCGAAGGTGACCGAGGCCGCCGATCCACCGAGCGCGGGCGCCTATGACGCGGGCCTGGCGCCCCGACATCATTCGCTGCTCGCGGCGGTGCATATGCAGCCATCCATGTCGGTCTCATTCATGGTGGACGGGCCGTCGACAAGGAACCGGGGGCGCGGTATCGCGTCGCGCAGCGGACCGTCCCGTTGTACAACCGCGGTGAAATCGGCGCCGACCAGCAGTGATGTGTCGTCACCCAGGGCGGGAGATGTTGCCCCAGGGGTGAAAACGATCGCCACCTATGGTGGCTATTCGGGACGAGCGCCGACGCCGAAGATTCTTGTCAAGGCTGCTACCAACGAAGCGGCAGACCCCACCCATCGCGCGCCGATACACGAACCAGCTTCCCAGGAGTTCATGAATGCCGTCCACCGTTGTCGCGGATGTTCGCGACCGAGCCGATGCCTACCGCGCTACACCTTTCTCCCCGAGGTGGGCCGCGAACTGGTCGTGGAGGCGGTGAACTACCGTGCACTCGACTCCGACGCACGGGCGGTGGCGGTCCGGCCACCGTGCCGTCCGGAGGCCGATCGGGCGGGGCCGTTGCCGTATCCGCCCGGACGTGAGTTCCTGCGAGCGTGCTTCGCTCGCCCGCACACCGGAGCGATCGCAGTGCCGGCCGCGTGCCGCACGCTCCGTGCCGCATGCAGCGCACCAAATCCTCCAGGAGAGTCCGTGGCACGAGACGGTGCCCCGATCAGGAGTGAGTCCTCAGTATTCGCTGGATGCGTCGGCTGGAGAGCCTGTCGATACCCGAGCAGACGTAGCACGCCGGCAAATACGGTCGGACTACAATGTGAAGGGGCATAGATCGTGTGGCAGTGGGGTCGCACTTTCGCCGAAGGGGCCGAGGCCGCATCGTCCAGCTGGCAAGTCGACAATGTTCAAGCGCCGATTCTCGATTCTGACCAACCCGCGCAGATTACCGGCAACGCAGGCGGGGCAGTCGTGACCAACCTGCGGCCGCCACTGATGCCAGGGTCGACGTTCGGGAAATATCGCCTGCGGCGGCTGATCGGTTCCGGCGGGATGGGCCGGGTATTCGAGGCACTCGACACCACCAAGGGCCGGGTGGTCGCGGTGAAAGTGCTGCCCGAACAGCTGGCCGACGACCCGGTCTACCGGGCCCGGTTCCGGCGCGAATCCCACATCGCCGCGCTGCTGCAGGAGCCCCACGTCATTCCGATTCACGACTACGGCGAGATCGACGGGCTGCTCTACATCGACATGCGACTCGTGCAAGGCGAAAGCCTCCGCACCGTATTGAAAACCCACGGCCCGCTGCCGCCCGAGCAAGCTGTCTCGGTGATCAGCCAGATCGCAGCCGGACTCGACGCCGCACACCACGACGGCCTGATCCATCGTGACATCAAGCCGGACAATATCCTGCTCACTCACGACGGGTTCGCCTACCTGGCCGACTTCGGCCTGGCCAACACGAACACCGACGAACGCCTGACCCAGACCGGATCGGCGATCGGCTCGTTCAACTACATGGCACCCGAACGTTTCCGAGCGGGCCCGGCCACCCCGGCTGTCGACGTGTATGCCTTGGCGTGCGTGTTGCACGAATGCCTGACCGGCACCCGCCCTTACTCGACCGACGGCGGCGACGCCGCCGTCATGCGGGCCCACATGATCGAACTTCCACCCCGAACGAGCAGCTACGCACCGGGAATCCCGGTCGCGATCGACGCTGTCGTCGCGCGCGGCATGGCGAAGTCGGCCGATGAACGCTACGCCAGCGCCGGCGAACTGGCCGCCGCCGCCCACGCCGCATTTGCACCGTCTACCCGCGACGCCGAAGACGATAGTCCCCTCGCCGTATTCGAATACGATCCCACCGTCGCGGCGCATCCCGCACCCCGGGTGACCTCCACACCCGAGGCGAGATCCGTCCCGGCGCTCCGGCGCCGGCCACGCCGCCTCTGGATCGCTGCTGCTGCCGCCGTCGCGGCCCTCGCGGCCGTCGGAGCCTGGCCGCTGCTCCACAAGCCGGCACCACCGACCTCGGAGACAGCGAAATCCGACTTCACCGACGACGACATCACCCTGCTGAAGAACGTGCAAGACCCGTACAACCGCAGCGTCTGTCGTCACCAGCCCCCACAGGCGATTCTGGGGGAGAAAGCCTATCTCACCTGCACCGAGATTCCCGAAATCCGCACGCCCAGAGCGGAGTTCCACCTGTTCCCCAACGCCGAGGCGCTAGACAAGGCCTATCACGTCGTAGCGTTACAGGGAGCGTTACAGACCAGCAACTGTCCGGACGATCCCCCCGGCCGCGACGGCCCCGCGACGAGAGACGGCAGGCAGGTCGGGCGGACGGCTTGCTTCACGGATCCCACGACGACACCACCGACCTCGGGGGTGATCCAAACCGATGACGCGGCCATGAGCATGGCGGTTTTCTCCTTCCCCGAGTCGGTGGGCGGCAGCGCCCAGTTGTACTGGGCACTGCACGACACGGGAGAGGGTAATTCGCTATTCCTGACTACTCCGAGGGACCCGGACGTCCTCACACAGGCCGACAACGATCTGCTCACCAAACTGCCCAAGGCCTACGACCGACGATACTGTCGACACGAGTCACCCGTGAGCGATGCGACCGCCGCCGTTCTATGCTTCGGCAACGAGTCCGGTGCGCCGACAGCAAGGTTTTTCCAATTTCCCAACCATCCGATCGCGACCCAGTTTTTCGATGGTGTCATGAGGAAGTCCGGCGGGCGCGCGTGCGACGGTGCGTCGAATCGAAATGGCACGACCTTCAGCCGGTTCACCTGCATCATCGCTCCCGTGTCGACGCTCGTTGCGTTGGATCAGAGCAGCGACATCGCCATCCGACTCGTATCCGTCGGTCCCGATTCCCCCTCGAACCGTCCCAAGACCGAACAGGCGTTGTTCGATTGGTTCAAAAAGAACCTGCTGTAGACGCCGAAGTCTCCGCCGCGTCGGCAAACCAGCGTAGAACCATCTTCGCCGCCCGGTAGGGAATTGAGTCAGCAGTCGAAGCGAGGGCACCGAAGCATCGGCGGATGCCCGTCGCCATGGCCGTGGCTTTGCGCGGCGACATCGAACGACGACGCGGAAGCCGCCGGTAGCGACAGTGGCATCGACATCCCCAAGACGCTGGGGCCGAACAGCATGAGTCCACCGGTAAGGGTCAGCGACAACAGGATGCGGCGAGAAGACAGAAACTGAACAGCAAGAGGCATCTGCATCACTTCCCTGGGGCGCGGTATCGATCGCGACGTGGACAGGGTCAATTCTCGTCTGTGAACGGATCGCGCGACACCCACCCCAGGGTGAAACCCGCACCTCCCTGACCGGCTGGCCGAGTGGATTTTCGGTCAACAGGGCCACTCCCGCTGTGACCGATTTGATGGTTACGCCGAACGCCGTACGGGGTCCGTGGTCCCCCGGCTGAAGACAAAGCCACCATCTCGGCGACGTCGTCGCGGAGATGGTGGCTGTGCATCAGAACTCGATCAACTTTGTTGGCGCTGGTACCCTCGTGCACCCTCGAGAGGTTTCGCCCACGGAGCGTGTTTCGGGCTAGCCGACAGCTGGTGCGAGGTCACCGCCGATTCGCGCTTCTGATAGGAAATCTGGGAGCGAGACGGACAGGCGGGCACTGATTTCGGTCAACCCGGACATCAACGCTTGTGCTGGTTCGGTGCCGGTCGTTTGGATGATGATCGGGGCGGGCTGTAGGCCCTCGATCCGTAGTCGACAAAAGTAGTCCGCGTCAGGTTTCGAAAAAGGCTGCGGCGCGTCGACCGTCACAAGTATCGATCGGCCGCTTCGCTGAATCCTCCTGATTACCAAAGCCTTTCCAAATCCGACAGTCATAGCGAGATAGTATGGCCTGGGGCGTATTCGGCCGAATACTGCGGGCGTGTCCGAGAACCAGGCGCGTCCTTACCGATGACCGCAGGCCGACATTCGCTAACCCTGGTAGGGGTGGTTGGTGAACTGGACCGCACCGGCCTCCGGGAGGTGGGCCGCGTTGACGGTCACGGTGCCAACGAAGTTGTCGTGGCCGGGGCTGAACAGGGCCGAGTAGCCGCTGTTGCCCCAGAAGCCGGGGCCGTTGGCATGCGCGGTGAAGCTGCCGGTTTCGCCGGTATCCACATTGCGGTAGTTCAGGGTGATGTCGAGTGAACACTGGCCGACGCCGATCATCTGGGCGGTCACGGTGAAGGCGGCCATGCCCGGGTAGGCGTTGCCGTTGACCGACGAGTCGACGATCGCGACGCACGGGCCGTTGGTCAGCGAGTAGATTGTCGCGAACTTGCCGCCGCTCGAGTCCGCGGAAGCTGGTGCGGCCGTGGCGGTTACGGCCGCCGCGGTCATCGCGGCGAGGGACAAAGCAGTCACGGACCGGATCGAACGCATCATTACCCCCAGTGGTTGATGGTGGTCATGCCGACGTTATGCCGTGCGACGGTACCAGTCTTCCCGTCATCCCATGACCGTTCCGCGCGATGAGATCAGCCGAGGCTGAAGGGTTGGCCCCACAGGGTTTCGGAGTCGTCCATGACGTTGTCGTGCACGGTGACCGTGGTGTAGGCGCGTGCTTCGGCGGCGCCTGCACAGCCCTCTAAGGACAGTGTGTGGTCCACGTACTGGGTGATGCCCGATGTGCCGGTGAAGGTGTAGTCCTCGATTTCCTTGGTGGCCACCTTGCCGGGCTTCAACTGAACGCTCAGGGAGGGGTCGGCATAGGGCGAGATCCCTGAGTCGCCTGCGGTGCCACCGGCATATCCGCCCGCGGTGACGCCGCCGTTGCCCCCGCCGCCACCACCGTCGCCGTTGTTGCCGCCGTTGTCGGCACCTGCGGGCGCGTCGGTTTTCGGCTGGGGCGGCGGCGTATCGCCGCTGCCGTCCGCGTGCGTGCCACTGCCGAGATCGACCTGGCAGCCAACGAGGTAACCGGTTTCGATCCGACCGCCGCTGACGGTGATATCGGCGGGCACGGTGATGTGCACGGATGTCACGCCGGAAACCCACGCGTTGCGGGACAGTGGGCTCGCGGCCATCGACCCGGAGATCGTCGCGTGTTCACCGGTGCGGTCGACCGCGACGACAAGGCCATCGCGAGTGGTGAGCTGGTCGTGGCCATCAGGGAGGGGTATCGAGGTATCGGCTTGTGCCGCACCGGATGTCACCAGTACGAGGGGTAGGAAAACGCACGTCATTATCGCCGCGCCCAGTGAACGGCGCATCGCGCTGTTCCTCTCGTTCAATCGCATCACGCCACTCATCCGACGCTGAACGGGTCGCCGTACAAGGTTACTTCGGCCGACCCCTGGTCGTTGGTCACTGTCAGGGCGCTGAACGCGCGCGCCTGCGCGTATCCGCCGCACCCACTCAACTGGATGCCACGATTGCGGTAGGCGATGCCGACGGCACCCGCCGTGGGATCGAGCTTCTTGGCGCCGAATTTCACCACCGCGACGCCACCGGGCACCAGTTTGATACTCGGGGTCAATTCCGGCGACACCGAGCCGGGCGACATGTAGACATCACCGCCGAGTGACAGCCCGCCGGACAGATCTACCTGGCAGCCGATCAGATAACCGGTCTCCAAACTGCCCGCCGTCGCGCCCGGAGCCGTGGCGTACGCGGTCGCCGACAGCTGCGCCGTGCGTGACATGCCGTTGGCGGCGAGGGACTGGGAGATGATCGCGGTCTCACCGGTCCTGGTCAGATCCACCGGAATCCCCGTCGCCGTCGTCAAGGCCTGCTCGCCGTCGGGCAGCGGCACCACCGTATCCGCATGCGCGAACCCAACTCCGAGCATCAGCACCGCCAACCCGACGCTGATACCGGCCGACCACCGGCCGACGCCATCGATCACCCTCATCGAACCCCATCCTCAACTGCTGGCAGCTACCGGAGAACCTCGCACGCAAACCTGAGCGTCGGCTGGGAATCAGCAGTGTGGTTGCTGTCGAATCCCGCCCCTCGGCCGATCGGGGCGTGCGCGCTCATAGCTGGCTCCTAACTTGCTCCCATTTTCGACAGAGGTTGGGCCGCAACGATTCTCGCGTCGGGGCGGCAGGGATCGGCCCGACGGATCCAGAAACCCGGGAGGAAACGTATGGGAGTCAAGTCGAAGCTGGTCACGGCGGCTGCGGCGGGCGTCGTGGTGTTCGGTGCACTGGGTGTCGGGGCCGGTGTCGCGAGCGCTGATCAGTCGCAGGGACCGGTAGCGGGACAGCAGTGTCCGCCGCCGCCCGGCGATCACCAGGGTCCGCCGCCCGGCGACCAGCAGGGTCCGCCGCCCGGGGACCCGCAGGGTCCGCCGCCCGGATGTCCCGCGCCCGGACAGTGATCCGCAGCCCTATGTCCGCCAGGGCATAGGGCATTTTCAGGCGGGCGTGCCCGCGTCATCACAACTATGGTGTGGGCGTGCGGATTCGACGCTGGCGGCGCGTATACCTGGGCGCCGAATACGCGGCACTGTTCTTCGGCGGAACGACCGCGTACAACGCGGTATTACGAGGTAGACCGCCGATTCCCGCGCTGCTCGCATTGGCGGTCGGCGTAACCGGTTACCTGCGACGTTCCTCGGACTTCGACCGCGCGGCGCTCTGGCGCTCCGAGGCGATTCACCAGCAAGCGCGCCCCATGGCGGCGCTGGCAGGTTCGAACGCGCTGGCGCTCACCGCGGCGGTCGCGGTGCTGCGGCGGGACAATCTGTTCGAGCTGCCGCGCCGAAATCCCTGGCTGTGGCTGGCAGTCATGGTGTTGTATCCCGTGCTCAGCGTGTACCCGCAGGAACTGATCTTCCGTTCGTTCCTGTTCCACCGGTACGCTCCGGTCTTCGGCGACGGCGTCGGGCTGGTGGCCGCGAGCGCGATCGCATTCGGCTACGTGCACATCATCTTCGGCAGTTGGCTCTCGGTCGTGCTGAGCGGTGTCGGCGGCTGGATCTTCGCCACGCGGTATTTGCGGACGCGATCGCTGTTCACCGCGTCCGTCGAGCATTCGGTGTACGGAATGCTCATCTTCACAGTCGGTTTGGGGCAGTACTTCTATCACGGTGCCGCTCCGGCGGCGCGCATCCAACGTTCAGGCGCGGCTGTGTAGGGCCTCGATAACGGTGCGCGCCGCATACATCCGGGACAGCGTGCGAAGGTTTCTGACGAGTCGCTAAGTGGTCGCGACCAGGAACTGCTCCGCGCTCGGGGGACGCAGGCCGTCCGTTCTGTCGGCGAAGTAGCGCTGGGTGAGGGTGGATGTCGAAATGTGTTGTGCCGATGCGAAACCCGCTGCCTCGGCCAACTCGATCAGTTCATCGGGACTGAACAGGCTGAGGAATGGAACTCCGCTTGCTCGCGCGGCGTTCTCGACGGCCTGACGTATCGCGCGTTCCTCGGCGTCCAGCAGGTCCAGTGGGAGTTGGAAGGTCATGGCCAAGGTGGAGCCGGGTGCGAGGGTCGAGATCCGCTGCAGTGTCTGGACATTCGCTTCGCGTGTGAGGTACATGGAGACGCCGGTTTCGGCGACCACCGCGGGACGCGACGGGTCGAAGTCCGCGGAAATGAGCCGGTCCCACCAGGATTCGGCCTCGAAATCGACCGGGACCAGCCGCAGCCACTGCGGAATTCCGTAGCCGAGTTCGGCCAAGCGCTGCCGCTTCCATGCCTGCGGGCCGGGCTGGTCTACCTCGAATACGGTTAGGCCGGAGGCGATTTCGGGACGGCGCTGAGCGAAGGTGTCGAGTCCGGCACCCAGGATGACGTACTGATCGACGCCGCGTGCCGCCTGCTCGACCACCAGATCCTCGACGAAACGAGCGCGCGCCACGACGCACGCGCGTGAGAGGCTGGTCGTCTCGGGATTCATATCCCCGCGGGCGCGCCATCCGGCGGCGGGGTCGATCAGTCGCAGCCCGATCTCGTCCTCGAGCACATGCGGCGCCGGATCGATCTCGACGTGCAAGGCGCGCCACAGCGCGACGCGCTCCGCCGTGCTCTCGGGGCCGATGACCTGTTGCATGGTTCAGCCGACCTTTCCGACCTGCAGATTCCAGACCCGGCCGTCCGGATCGCGCACCGTCATTTCCTTTGTCCCGTAATGGGTTTCCTCGAATGGCGTGACCACCTCGACGTCATCGCTCGGCCGGAACGTATCCGGTTCGGTCACCGTAAGCACGAGCTGCGTCTGTGGGGTCTGACTGCGCGGGATCTCGGCGATGAATACATACGGACCATCACCATTGCGGAACAGTCCGGAGTTGTGGTCGGTGGTGAATTCGGGTTCGAAACCGAGCGCCTGAAAGAACCGCGCGGCCTTGCCCCAATTGTGCGTCTCGACGAAAACGCCTTCGATGCCCTGCGTCGTCATATCGTCTCTCCTTCTTGCGCCCGCGGCTGCTGATCGTGGGTGTCGTCGAGGTATCCGCGCAGTGCCTCCGCGACCAGTGCCGACAGCGACATGCCGGACTCGATCGCCCGGAACTTGACCTGCTTGATCAACCCCACCGGCAAATACACGTTGAACTGCTTCACATCCTCGTCGCCCACCTCTCGATGCTAGCATCCTAGGAAGCTAGTGACAAGATCATCATGCGCTGGTGGCGGCAATTGTCGAGAGGCGTGCCCAGCCGAGGCATGGTGATCTTGATCAGACGCCGGAATGTGGGGGCATTCGGCGGGCCGCGGGGCGGCGCGATAACTTGAGCGGGTGATCAAGAGTTCGGTATCCACGACGGCGGGGGCATGGCGGGCAGGTGACGGCGTCCCGGTGACGTTGCGGGAGGCGACGGTGGCATGGGCCGTTGCCGCACATGCGGAGCTGTCCGAGATCGCCACGGGGTACGGGAACTTCATCACTGTCGATGAGCTGGCCGAGCGGGTGCAGGAGGCGTCCGGGGTGCAGACGGGTGCGCCGACGCGGATGTGGATGGAGGCGATCCTGCGCAAGGTCGCGCGCCGTTGTCATAACGCGGGCGAACCGCCGCTGACCTCGCTGTGCGTGCAGGAGAACCACACCGTCGGCGACACCTACAAGTACGTGCTGGAACTCGCCGGACTGCCGGTTCCGAAGGACCTCGAGTTGCACGCCTCTTACGCCAGGTGGCAGTGCTACGAGCACCACGGCGCCGCCATGCCTGCCGAGCTGAGCGCCCCGCCGCTAACTCCCAAGGTGGCGGGCCGCCGCTCGGCGAGCACCACCACCACGCAGGAGGCCAAGTCCGAGCCTGCCCGGGTGGCCGTGTGCGACCAATGCTTCATTCAGCTGCCTGCCAGCGGGACCTGCCAGTACTGCGTATAGGAGGCGTCAGGGCGCAACGGACTTCCGGACGCTCAGTGCGCCATCCATGTTCGCGTGATATCGGCAGTAGAAGGGGTGCGAGCCGACTTCGTCGGGTGCGGTGAAAGTGATGGTCTGGCCCGGGCCGATCTCGTGATCGAAGAGGCCGGGGCGTTTGCTGGTGATGCTGTGTTTCACCGAATCGAGGTTGACCACGGTGAGCACCGCGCCCGGCGTGATCGGGGGCGTGCCGGTGTAGTTCTGATGGTCGATGGTGATGGTGACGGCGGGTATCGGGGCCGGGCCCGATGACGTCGGCGGGGCGATTTCCTCCGACGTGCCGCACCCTGCCGCCCACGCGACGGTGAGCAAACCGATCGCGATCCGATGTCGCCATGGGGCGGTTCGAGTGCTGTTCACCTAGACCGGCTGCCCACAATTCGAGCAGTCATGCTCAAAAGCTATAACAAGTTGGCCAGGTAGCTGAAGCATGCTCGACGGTGTTTAGGCCACGGCCGAAACATGGTGGGGGTACCGCACACTGATTCCTAGGCTGCTGAACAGTGCGGATT
Organism: Nocardia sp. NPDC102475; assembly: GCF_055584605.1. Classification (NCBI taxonomy): domain Bacteria; kingdom Bacillati; phylum Actinomycetota; class Actinomycetes; order Mycobacteriales; family Nocardiaceae; genus Nocardia; species Nocardia sp. NPDC102475. The sequence continues at coordinate 113,161 of NZ_JBVJLS010000006.1, forward strand.
CAGGAGTCGGCGATGGTGGACGAAGTAGTGGCGCGGCCCGTATGGCCGGTGCTGGGACGGCTGAACGTCGGTGCGGTGGTGGCCGGGCGGTGGAAACGGTGGTGGCCGAACGGGCTGCGCTGGACGGCGACATCGGCGGCCACGGATCAGCTGCTGCGCGTGGATCCGGTCCTCGCGGTGATGGTGCGAGGTCCGCGGTGATCGCGGGTACCGTGAGGTGCCTGAGCACGACGATGCGGGGCAGCGTATGAAGCGGATCCACTGCACACCAGACGATCTGACGCGGATCCGGATCGGGGCACCACTCGGTGCGATGGGCGAAACGGTGCTGGCCACCCGGGTGGTGCAGCGCACCGACGCGCCGCTGTACGACGGCTGGCGCGGGCAGGTGCGGCGCGCGATGCCGGACAACTTCGGCGTGCTCGCGGATATCTTCCCCGGCGTGCATCACTTCGTCGACCTCATCACACCGACCCGGGGTGCGCGGTCGATGTCGGCCGGAATCGAGGCATTGCATCTGGCCTCCCGAGACGAACTCCGCCGCGAGGTGGAGCATGCCGATCGCCAGCGCGCGCTGACCGAGCACCCGCTCCCCGCGTGGACGCGGAAGCTGTACGACCGCGACAACGCTGCTCGCCGCGATGTCGGGCTCGCCGTGGAGGCATTCCATGCGGTGGCATTCGCCGGTCGGTGGGCGCATATGCAGTCGTATCTCGAGGTGGCGGCCGAGCGGATGGCCCGCACCATTGCCACTGAGGGCGTCGAACGGCTCTTCGCCGGACTGGCGCCCTTCGCGCGGTGGCGGGCGCCCGCCTTGGAGGTGCTCACCCCGATCGAATGCCACGACGAACATCTCGACGGACGCGGCCTGATCATCATTCCCTCGCTATTCATCTGGCCCGGACCGAAGTTGCTGAAATCAACTATGGATAAGGACGCGCCGATGACGCTGGTGGTCCCGGTGCTGCGCGATATCACTGATTTCGCCACGGCATGGGGTCCGCGTGCGACCAACGAAGCGCTCACCGGGCTCCTCGGCCGGACGCGCGCGGCCGCACTGCAGGAGATCGCCGAGGGTTGCACGACGACCGAACTCGCACGCCGACTGGGTGTTTCACCCGCGACGGCCAGTGAACACGCATCGATACTGCGCGAGGCCGGGCTCGTCGAAAGCTGGCGGCATCGCAATTCGATGCGGCATCAGGCGACGACATTGGGTATCGCATTGCTCGACGGTGATCTCGACGGTGGCGTGCGCATCGCTTAGTCCCGCGCCAGTATCGTCGGGCGGGTGCAGCTCATAACCGACCGGAAGACAGTGCTCCGAGTGGGTGGCGGTCTGGTCGCCGGATCGGCGCTGGTCGTCGCGGGTGCCAATATCCGATTGTGGCTGGTATCGGCCGGATATCGGTCCGGACCCGCGGTCGCCCCGACGGTTCCGGTGGTGATCGTGCCGGGCGCGAAGGTCGGGCCCGATGGTGCGCCGATGGCCTATATGCGCGGACGACTCGACGTCGCGATCGAACTGCTGCGGGCCGGAAAGGTACGTGAGATTCTCGTATCCGGTGATGCGGCGGGCACATCCGGCGACGAAATCGCTTCGATGACAAAGTATCTCGCGGACCACGGCATCGATCCGGCGGTGGTGCACTGCGATGGCGAAGGCTTGTCGACCCGAGCGACGTGCGAACGAGCCAAGGATTTGTTCGGCATCGACCGCGCCATCATCGTCACGCAATACCAGCATCTGCCACGGGCGGTCGCATTGTGCCGCGGCGCGGGCATCGATGGCTACGGTGTTGTCGCATATTGTAAGTGCAGGCGAAAAACCCTTGTGCGCAACACTATTCGTGAATGGTTGGCTGCGCCCAAGGCGGTCGCCGCACTGATCTGACGCTGATCAGAGCCTACCGAGGGTCTGGAAGCGCGGGATCCATCGGATCGACCGGACCACCGGGATTCGGGATCGGCGGCGGTCGCATCGGATCCGGCTGTGGCCGAGGATCGGGGATCGGCGGTTCCGGTGTCGGTCCGGGCTGCGGTGGTCTCGGATCCGGCGAGGGGCCGGGTACCGGCTCGGGACCGGGCTCTGGTGGTATCGGATCCGGCGAGGGCCCGGGTACCGGCTCGGGTCCGGGCACCGGCGGTCTCGGATCCGGCGAGGGGCCGGGTACCGGCTCGGGACCAGGCCTCGGCGGAATCGGCTGCGGCGCCGGACCAGGGACCGGCTCCGGTTCCGGATATGGTTCGGGCCCCGGCACCGGTTCGGGCATGGGTTTCGGCGGCACCGGATCCGGGATCGGTGTCGGTGGTACCGGGTCCGGAATCGGCGTCGGCGGGATCGGACTCGGATTCGGTGGCACGGGACGAGTCATGCGCATACCTCCTCGGCACAGCGGTACCCATCCGATTGCGGGTGAATCAGCCCACGGATCCCAAGCGCGGCGACCAACCCGCGCACCGAAGTGTTCCGTTCCCCGGACCGGACGACTACGCTCGATCGGACGATCGAAACCGCTTGATGGGCTGCGGGTTTGAGGCACCAGCCCAACGGGCTGGAGGGGGTATCTCGTGCAGCAGGTTTGTCCGCACGGCGCGCAGCCGATCGCTATCGACCCGATGGTCGGTGATCTCGCGGGCGAGACCAATCGGCTACGTGCGGCCGGTCCGCTCGCACGAATCGATCTACTCGGCGTGCCTGCCTGGACCGTCACCGAATACGCCACCGCCAGGCAGTTGCTCACCGATTCTCGGCTGGTCAAAGACATCAATTCCTGGGCGCTGTGGACCTCGGGGACGGTGACACGGGAATGGCCGCTCATCGGCATGATCGATACCGGACGGTCCATGTTCACCGTGGACGGTGTCGAACATCGGCGGCTGCGCAACAAGACCATGCAGGCGCTGACGCCGCGTCGGCTGGACGCACTGCGTCCGGCGATCGTGCGGCTCACCACCGAACTACTGGACGACCTGGAGCGAACAGGCCGCGACGGCGTGGTCGACCTCGAGACCGAATTCGCCTATCCGCTGCCGATGCGGGTCATCGGTGAGCTGATGGGCGTCGACCGTGCCGATCACGCGATGCTGCTGACCTGGTACAAGGCGTTCTTCTCGGTCCTCACCCCGCAGGACGAGCGGTTGCGGGTGATCGATGAATTGGATGCCTATTTCACCGATCTGGTGCGCAAGAAGACGGTCAAGCCGACCGACGATCTCACCACCGCGCTCATCTTCGCCGCCGACGGCGGTGCGCCGCTGACCGAGAAGGAGGTCGTCGGCAATCTGAAGGCGCTCGTCGCGGCGGGACACGAGACGACCGTCGGACTTCTGCTCAACACCGTCCGCGCCCTGCTGGGCCGCCCGGAGCAATTGCGCGCAATCCGCGACGGTGACTTCGGCTGGCAGCAGGCGATCGAGGAAACGCTGCGCTGGGACACCCGGTGACCCATCTGCTCATGCGCTTCGCCACCGAGGACATCACCGTCGGCGACACCGTGATAGAGCGCGGCGAGGGTGTGGTCATGTCCTATCGCGCCATCGGCCGCGATACCGCGGTGCACGGCGGCGATGCCGACGATTTCGATATCACCCGCCCAACGGTCAATCGCCATCTGGCCTTCGGCCATGGTCCGCATATCTGCCCGGGTGCGGCACTGTCCAGGGTGGAGGCCGGGATCGGTCTGCCCGCGCTGTTCGAGCGTTTTCCCAAGCTGCGATTCGCGGTGCCGGTCGAGGAGATCCGCAATCTACCGGTGCTCACCCAGAACGACCTGGCCGCATTTCCGGTGTACCTCGCCTGATGTGCTCAGTTGGTTCGCGCGGCGTATCCGAGCGGCAGCTTATGCGGCGGACAGTTGATCACCGTATCGTCATCGAGATCCCGGGTTTCCAGGAAGGTGATGCGCCCGGACGACGCGACCAGGGTCAGCGGATAGGTCGGTCCCTTCTCTCGGTCGGCGATGATCGCGTCGAGATTGTCCTCGCATCGGGTGAGGGTGCTTTCGGGATAGTCGAGCATCCATTGCGGGTAGGAGATCGTGGTGTGCACCCGACGATCGCCGAGCCAGATGATGAGCACGGTGGTGGTTCCCGTCGGCTCCACCCAGGCGATCTTGTACAGATCGTCGTTGAGCTGGACCAGCTTCGCCGCCTGATTCTTGGACCAGCGCCCGAACATCGGCCCCATCAGACATCGCGATTCGATCGTCTGCGGACCCCGCACGTACAACTCGAATTTCCAGCCGTTCTCATAGGCGTAGATGAGATGTTTGCCGACAATTCCGGAGAGATCGCCGGTTAGTGCCGAGACCGTGATCGCTGACTGCTGCGCGCTCATCGGTAACTCCTCTCGGTCGACCAACGCGGTCGGGACCTGCGTCTTTGTCGTCAGCCTAATCACTGGCATGAGCATTGCGAGCGGTTTGCCGGGAACGGCGCAATCATGTCCGCACGGCCGCGTAGAGGACCTCGCGCATTCCGGGCAGTGATTCCTGATCCGCGCGCCACACCAGCCGCAGACTCAGATCGGGCACCGGGAAGTCCAAGCGGACGAGTGTGCCGTGCGCGAGGCCATCGGCGACCGCGAACTCCGGCAGCAGGGATATGACGAGTCCGTGTTCGGCCCAGGCCCGCATGACCGGAACCGCACCGGCCTTCACTCGCCGCGGGCCCGAGCCGAGCACCTTTTCACTAGCCATCCAGAACGAACATTCGGGCACATTGACCAGCAGTCGTTCATCGATGAGGTCGGCAGGCGTCAGACCGGACCGCGCCGTCAGCGGATGCGTCGGCGCGGCGACCAGGGCCAGCGGCACCGGATCCAGGTCGAGGAAGGCCAGCGGTTCGGCGGGGGCCGGGAAACCCAGATCACCAACGGCGCCACCGGAATCCAGCAGCAGTGCCGCATCGAGATCGCCGCCGGCCACATCGGCGAGCAGGCCGTCGCGGGCCCGATCCGAGCGCACCTCGACCTCGATATCGGGCCGTCGCTCGGCCAGTCTGGCCAGTACCTGCGGCACATACGCGCCCGCGAGAGTTTCCAGCGCCCCGAGTCGCAGCACCGGCCGATCCTCCCGCACGTCACGCACCGCCTGCTCGGCCTGTTCGAGCAGCCGCCGCGCCCAGCCGGTGAGCCGCTGACCCGCCGGCGTGAGCCGCATGCCCTTGGGGTCGCGCACGAAAAGGGCCACTCCGAGCGCGGTTTCGAGAGTGCGGATCTGCTGGGACACCGATGACGGCGCGAGCTCGAGCGCGATCGCGGCCTCGGTGACCGTGCGGTGGCGCACCACGGCCTCGAAGGTCCGCAGCTGACGTAACTCCATGGCCTGGCCAACAGCGACGCAGCATTCGGATATTCCGAATGCGGCATGCGCCGGGGCCGGTGGAGCCGTCGTGCCCGTCCGGCGAGAGTCGATCGGGTCATCAAACGAGCCGAGGAGCTGTTGCATCGGATGAGCATTCTGCAATCGCGGGCGAGTACGTCCGCCGCGTCGACCAGGGCACTGCTGGGGATATCCCTCGGGTATTTCATGGTGCTGTTGGATATGACGGTGCTTTCGGTCGCCGAGCCGAATCTGGCGGCGTCCCTGCACACCTCGGTCGCCGGTCTGCAATGGGCGACCACCGGCTATACCGTCGCCTTCGCCGCACTGCTGCTCTCGGCGGGCGCGGTCGCCGATCGCCATGGTGCGCCTCGGGTATTCCGTTTCGGCACAGTGGCTTTCGGATTGGTCTCGCTGCTGAGTGCCTTCGCGCCGAACCTGTGGGTGCTGGTCGCGCTGCGGGTGCTGTTGGGTGTCGCGGCGGCAGCGTGCGTGCCCGCATCGATGGCGATGATCACCCAGCTCTATCCGGATCCGGGGCGCCGCGCCCGTGCGATTTCGACGTGGGCGGCGATCAGTGGCGCGGCGGTCGCGGCGGGGCCGATCGTGGGTGGCGCACTGGTCGGGCTGGCCGGGTGGCGGTCGATATTCGTCGTCAATGTTCCCATCGCGATGGTCGTATTGACGCTGAGCATGGGATCCGCGGTGACCTGCGCGCGCGGTGATCGCCGCATCGACTGGGCGGCACAGTTGACCGCGGCCGTCGCTCTGGCGCTGGGCACCGATGCGCTGATCGCGGCGGGTGCGCAGTCGTTGGGGCACACGGCGTGGTCGCTGAGCGGCGCGGTGCTGGCGGCGATCATCTTCATCTATCTCGAACGACGCAGTGCCACACCGGTATTGAATCGGGAACTGTTGCGCGCGGGCCGAGTGCGGGCCGGGCTGCTGGTGGGTGCGGCGGTGAATTTCGCACTCACCGGGGCACTGTTCGTCCTGCCGTTGCTGCTGCAGCGACACCTGAATCCGCTGCAGACCGGGCTCGCCTTCCTGCCGCTCACCGTGCCGTTCGCCGTCATCCCGCCGCTCGCGGGCAAACTCGTGGCTCGCGTGGGACCGCGGCGACCGATCCTGACCGGGCTCGCCCTGCTCGCGGCGGGCGGTGTGGTGCTGGCCGCGGCGGTGTTCTCGGGCCTCGGTTATCCGATGCTGGCGGTCGGTCTGCTGTTGTCGGGATTCGGTGTCGCCTTTGCCCTTCCGGCGCTCGTGGCCGCCATTGTCAACGTGGCGCCCCCGGGAACCGCGGGCGCGGTGGGCGGTCTGCTCAACGCCGTCCGACAAGTTGGCGCGACCCTCGGTGTCGCGATCATGGGTGCGCTCGTCACCCCTGGTATCGGCTGGTCCTTGCTGACCTCCGCAGCGGTCTGTGCACTCGCCTGCATCGTCTTCGGTTACCACCGCACCGCCGAATCCTGACGTCCCGAAGCGGAGTGCGGCCACGAAGTACAGTGTCGAATGGACGCTGAGGTCTGAACGTGTTCAAGGGGGTACATGGCGCGAGCTCATGTAGGGATGGTTGACCAGGCGCGGTTCAGCGGTGCATGGTTGGCCGATGACCGGCGAAGAGGTCCGTGCGGGTGTAAAGCTGACCAATCTCGACGCACCACTGTTCGACGGTGCCGACGCGACGAAGCGTGATCTGATCGACTATCTCGAATTCGTCGGTGATCGGCTGGTCGGGCAACTGCGCGACCGTCCGCTCTCGGTGGTGCGCATCCGGCCTGGCCAGGAACCGTTCATGCAGAAGAACCTGCCGAAGTACACCCCGGACTGGGTACGTCGGGTGACGGTGTGGGCCGAGACATCCAAACGCGAAGTGACCTACGCCCTCTGCGATGACGTGCCCACATTGCTGTGGTTCGGCAATCAGCGCGCGGTCGAATATCACCCGACCCTGCTGCTGGCCGATCACACCGCGGGCCCGACCCACCTGATCCTGGATCTCGATCCACCCGAGGGCGGCCCCTTCCGGCAGGTCGTACTCGCCGCCGAACTGATCAGGCAGGCGCTCGCCGATGACGGACTCGCGGGAGCGGTGAAAACCAGCGGCGCAAAGGGTGTGCACGTCTTCGTGCCGATCCAGCCGCGCATTCCGATCGAGGATGTCGCCGCCGCCACCCGGGCGATCGCGGCCAGGGCCGAACGCATCGATCCGGATCTGGCCACCACCGCATTCATCCGCGAGGACCGCGCGGGCAAGGTTTTCCTGGATTCGACGCGCGCGGGCGGCGCGACCGTCGTCGCGGCCTACAGCCCGCGCGTGCGTCCGGGTGTGCCGGTGTCCTTCCCGATCGAATGGGCACAACTGGCCGATATCAGTCCGGGCGACTTCACCGTGCGCACCGCACCGAAGCAACTGGGCGATCGGGATCCGTGGGCGCGGGAAATGCCCGCGCCGCAGGCCTTGCCCGCTGATCTCATCGAGGAGGGGCACACCATCCCGGTGGCCCGGGTCCAAGCGATGCACGAGGGCAAGCGCCGGGCCCGGGCCCGCAGGCAGAGTTAGCTTTTCAGTGCTCGATGACGGTGCGGAAGTGCGCCGCCCCGTCGGTGATCGCGTCGACGGTGACCAGAGCCCGGAATTCGACGCCGTCATCGGTGACCGTGCAGACCTCCGTCGCGCCGATATCGGCGTCGAGGGAGTTGGGGCAATGTACGTCCTGCGCGGTGTGCCCGGTCTGGTCGGTGAAGTCGATGGCGACCCGCCGGGCGAGCTGTGAACTGGAGATCGCATACATGTCGTCGTCGTCATTGCCCCAGCCCACCGAGGTTTGGGCGAAGCTGCCGACAATGCCGACGATAAGCATGACGATCAACAGCGTCCGGCCGCCGCTGGAGAGCACCAGCGGGCGGGTCGGCGACTGAGCAGGTTCGGGCTCACCCGTCACCCGAGCACCACCCGCCATCGAATCGCCTGTATAAATCGGACCGGATGGGGGCGCCTGCTTATCGCCGAAAACGCCCTTCAGGTACGTCGGGGTCAGCAGGTACGCGTAGGCGGACACCCGCATTTCGATGCGCAGCACCGCCGAAGTGGCCTCGAAGATCGCGCGCGGCATCCGCCCGGTGATCAGGACGATCAGCCACAGAATGAACGAGATGATCCCCCAGCCGGTGGTGAACCAGCCCGACAGCACCAGGATCGGGAAGGCCAGGATGAGCCGGAACAGCACGGCGAGCCGGTTCAACGGCGTGGGCGCGGGGAACAGCAGGCGGATCGGATAGTCCGGCGCGGTCCAGGCGAACGGCGGGTAGTCGTCGACCAGCAACATAGCGTAGCCGTGCACCCGCACGGTGTATTCGTAATACCCGCGCAGGAACTCACCGCACCAGTCGGGCAATCGGCCGAGCACCAGCGCACCGAACCAGCCGCAGACGATCACCACGAAAGCGGCGATGCTCAGGAACCAGAGCACGATCAGCTGGGGTATGGCCAACAGCAGTCGCAGCAGAACGGTCCAGCGGCGGTGTTGCTCCGGCGGAAAGACATCCAGTTCGACCAATGGTTCGCTACTGGTCGGTGATCCTTCTTTCATTACCACGGCGACCCACTCACTTCCTTCGTCCAGCGGAATTGTCCAGAACTCGGATGAGTGAGATCGAATGTAGCCTGCGGATTGCCGATAGATCGGTAACCGCGCCGACCGAGCCGGACCGCGGTGCGACGAGCTCTCTGTTAAGGGATCTTAAATAACCGTATCCGGACAGGCGCAGCCGATGGGCACGGCGCACAATTCCGTTGTCGGAGAGAACAATCCACTCCCGACGGTTCGGGTCCTCAGTGGATCTGGTGAGACAGTTGTCAGCGGAGGAACCAGTGCCCCCACATGTGACCGTGATTCATAGAGTGCGCGGTGTCGACGTCCCCTACTTGGAGCGTATCGACCACAATGCCAATACCGTCACCTACGTTTGCGCGAAGGATCTGATCGACGGAATTCCGCGGCATGCGGCTGCCGCCGTCGAATTACTCGAAGATATGGCGAACGCGCCAGATGCTGTGCACGCGCTCGCGGCTCGATTCGGAAAGCCGGACCGCATTGTCGCGCTGCACGAATTCGATTTGCTGACCGCGGCCCAGTTGCGGAGGGAATTCGATATCGCGGGTGACAGTCCGGAGTATGTGCTCCCGTTTCGCGACAAACTGGTGATGGGTGCGACGGTCGCCACCGCGGGCGTGCCGACTCCCGCCTTCACCCACGTCGGCGATGTCGAATCGATCATGGACTTCGCCGCAGCACACGGCTTTCCGCTCATCGTCAAACCCCGTCTCGGTGCCGGGAGCAAGGACGTCATCCGGCTGAATTCCATCGATGATTGCCCGGCATTGCCCGACCTGAGCGCGGAACCTTTTCTCGTACAACGTTTCTGCCCGGACGAGGTCGGTGCCGTCGACGGCGTGTGGACCGGCAGTGAGCTCGGTCCGTGGCGGGCTTCACAGTATCTCGGCAACTGTCTCGAATTCGCCAATGGTGGTACAACTCTCGGTTATGTCGAGCTCGACGATCCGGAATTGCTCGAGCCGCTGGCGAGCTTCGCCGAGGCTGTGCTCACCGCGCTCAGCGCCGACGTACCGACGGTTTTCCACCTCGAATTCTTCCTCGGTCACGACGGTGCCGCGCCGCGCATCCAGTTCCTCGAAGTGGCCGCGCGGGCCACGGGTGGCGAAACCACACATCTGTGGCGCGAGGTGCACGGATACGACCTGCTCGGTGCGGCGGTCGATATCCAACTGGGCCGGATTCCCGACGCCGATCCGCTCGGTGATGAATCGGTAGTCGGTGAGTTGCTGATCCACCCGCCGGTGGCCCCACCGTGCACCGTGGTGGACATCCAGTTCCACGTACCGCAGCAGCATGCGCCGTATCATGTCTCGGCCCCGCAGCCGGGGACGACCATCACCCAGACATTCGGCTATGCCGATATCGGTGCCGCATTCCGTTTCCGGGGCAACTCCACGGTGGAGGTCATCGACTCACTGCGACGCACCGCGGCCGGATTCCGGATGGATTGCGTGGCATACGATCCGGCCGCCGACCCGGCCGTCGCCTGAGTCGCGGGAACCGATCGTGTCACGGTTCTCGGTTGCCCTGCCGCCGGTCGGCCCGCAGCGTGTGCTGACGCTGATCGCGGCGGCATCCGCCGTCTTCAGCGGAATCTATCTATCCACCGTCGTCCTCTACTTCACCCGGATCGTGCACATCTCGCCGATGCAGGTCGGCATCGGCCTCAGCGTCGCCGGGGCCGTATCCATCGCCGTCTCGATACTGGCAGGAAAGCTGTCGGATCGACGCGGCCCGCTGGGTGTGCTGCGGGTCAGTCTGATCCTTGCGGCCTGCGGCACCCTCGGCTTTCTCACGGTCGGTGAATTCGCGTGGTATCTGGTCGTCATTCCGGCCACGGCGGCCGCGCAGACCTGTGTGCAGCTGATGATCTCGACGATCATCACCCGCGTCGTCACCGATCGAGCCAATGAATTCCGCGCCTACATCCGTTCGATTCTGAATGTGGGCATCGCTATCGGCATCGGCCTATCCGCGGTTGCCGTGCAATGGGATTCGGCGAATTTCTATCACGCGGCCATCGTCATCGGCGCTGGCTGTGCTGCCGGGGCCGCCCTCATGGTCGAGCGGCTGCCGGCCTTGGGGCCGGTGGCGGTGGAGTCCGGTGCGCCAGGACAGCGCTGGGCGGTGCTGCGTGATCGGCCGTATCTGCTGCTCACCGTGTTGGATGGGGTGCTGTCGCTGCAGTACCGGATTCAGTCGGTCGCCATTCCACTGTGGATCATCGGTGCGACGACGGCGCCGCGGTGGTCGATCGCCGCGATCGACATGCTCAATATCTTCATCGTGGTGTTCTTCCAGGTCCGCGCGAGCCGCAGCATCGATACCGCCCGCGCGGGCGGTGCCGCGCTGCGGCGCGCCGGGTGGGCATTCCTGCTGGCCTGCATTGTGCTGGCGGCGGCCGAAGGCCAGTCCGGCTGGCTCGCGGTGCTTATCCTCGCCAGTGGCGCGGCGGTCTTGAGCGTCGGTGAATTGTGGCAGACGGCTGGCGGTTTCGAGGTCTCGAATGCCTTGGCGCCGCCGGCGGCCATCGGTGAGTATCTCGGCGTATTCGGCACCGGGCTCCGATTGGCCGATGCGCTCGGTCCGGTCTTGCTGACCTGGTTGTGCATCGGGATCGGAGTCGCGGGCTGGTATCTCGCGGGACTGATCATGCTGGCCGCCGGTCTGCTCGCACCGGTGATCGTCGCGAAGGCGGAGTCGAGGCGGGAACGGTGTGTCCTCGTGGCAGCATCGTAGGCCGCTACCCGGTGGCCGAGACCGCGGTATCAGCCGGACCGATCGGTAGGACGAAATACAGCTCGCTGCGCCGGGCCACCCCGAGTTTGCGATAGACGCGGGTGAGATGTTGTTCGACGGTGCTGGTGGTGATGGCGAGTTTGTCGGCGATCTCGCGATTGGCCTTGCCGCGGGCCGCCAGCTCCGCCACCCGGCGTTCGGCGGGGCTCAGCGTCGCGAGCCCACCCGGAATCTGGCGCAGTGCGGGCATGGGTTGGGTCGGCTGTGTCGCGGTTTGAGGTTTGCCGTCGAGCAGATCGCGCAGTACCTCGGCGCCGCAGGTTTCGGCGATACGCGCCGCGTCGCGGATCAGTGTGCGAGATCGCTCGTGATCGCCGACGCTGCGGTGTGCCTTGCCGAGTTCGCTGAGAGCTGTGGCCAATTCGACATCGTCACCGCCGGTGCGGGCGATGGCGGCCGACTCACGCAGTAAGCGGAAGGCTTGATAGCGATCGCTGGTTGTGGCGAGCAGCCGCAGTGCGACGCCACCGGAGCGGTGCCGGTCCGCGGTGCCGAGCAATTCGAGATGTCTGGTCGCGAATTCCTGTGCCTGCCGGTGCTCGCCGAGCGCGAGATGGGCGGCGGCAATGTCATTGCGCCACGGCACCAGCCAGGGGAAGTCCATATTCCACCGGTCCATGAGGTAGCCGCAGCGGCGGAAACTGCGCAATGCCTCGTCGGCGCGGCCCGCCGCGAGGTAATGGTGGCCCTGCGCCTGAAGGTACGGCAGGCCGAAGCGCGATTCGAAAATCGTTCGGGGCACCGCCCTTTCGAGCTGGGTTGCGGCCTCGCCATGCCGACCGGCGATGGTCAGCGCGTGCACCATTGTGGCGATCGGCGTGCCGATCCAGAGGCCGAGGTGTTCGGCGGGTACGTAATTCAGTGCCAGCGCCGCATCGCTGATCGCCTCGCGAATGTTGCCCTTGCGCAGCATGGTTTCCGCGCGCAGTCCGGCGAAGATCGACTGCCAGGTCGGGGCGCGGCGGGCATCGGCCTCGGCGAGCAGCGATTCGCACCAGGCCGCCGCGGTATCGAGCCGATTGCTGTAGATCAGGCAGTGCACCGCCGCGACCAGGGTCTCGATCGTGGTCGAGGTGAGGCGATGGCTGGTGAGCAAACGCTGCGCGAGCGTGGCGATCTCGTCGAGCGGATGGGTGAACAGGCCGGTGAGCAGATCCGCGCCGTGGCGATGCGGTGAATGCTGGTCGGTGCGTACCTTGGGCGGCCGCGCCGGGGCCGCGAAGAGTCGCGGATGACGTTGGACGTGCGGGGGATAGGAGTACCGCAGCCAGGCGCGCAGGAAGTCGGTCTCCGGCGTCGCCGCGTCCGGTTCGCCGCTGTTCAATTGGCCGAGAGCGTGATCGGCCTGCTGCACCTGCCCGTGCCACAGCAGATACCTGATGGCGGCGGGCAATTCGTGATATGGCACCCGGCCCGCGCGCAACGCTGCCTTCAACCGGGTGAACTGGCGCGAGCGGGTCGACGGATTGATCCGCCATTCCAGGCAGACCAGCCGGATCGCGATGGTGGCCCGCTCGCCCGCGTCCCGGGTGGCGCGATAGGCCAACTCCAGCCGATCGACCGCCGGTTCGATCTGGTCATTGGTTATCGCATCCTCGGCGGCGGTGCGCAGTACATCGACGGCCCACGGGTAGCCGACGGCACCGGCCTCGACCAGGTGGTCGGCGACGGTGTTCGCCGGAAAACCCCGATGGTGCAGCAGTTCCGCGGCCCGCCCGTGCAACTTCTGCCGGACCTGGTCGGGGGTGTTGCGCAAAATCCGCTCACCGACCTCCGGATGTTCGAAACGCGCGGTTTCGGCGAGTTGCCGGACGACGGCCCGCACCGCGGCCTCGTCCACCTCCAGCAGCTCGGCGACCAGGCCGACCGTGCTCGCGGTGCCGAGCACGGCCATGGCCTGACCGACCCGGGATTTGGCGAAATCGGCCCACTGGTCGCGATGCGCTGGGTTGACGCTGTGTGGCGGGACAGGCTGACACATACTCTGAGCCCTTCGTCGAGGTGGTGAGCCCGACTGAGGGAGAGCACCATCGAAAACGAGCAGCTCGGGTGCACTGAGGATGCGGCATCGTCGCAGCGGGAAGGACGCGTCCACGCGCCCGATGATCCAGCCGGTGAACACAGGTTAATTCGCCCGCCCGATCCTGTCACGACAACTGATCACACCTACCTGATATGAGGTGTTTCAATGCCTTTCGTGTCATTGACTCCCGGCGTGCGCGAATGCGTGCTGGTGGTAGGCCAGACATGCGGCCGAGGTGTCGTCGGCGGCCAGGAAAAGCACAGTGCGTGCCGCGTCGAGAGCACCGCTGTCGCGCGCGCTCACGTACGCATGCACCGGGGCCGCGGAGTACGGATTGTCTACCGAGGGATCGACGCCGACGACCGATTCCGGCGTGCATCCGAGCGCCGCCGCCAGGCGGGCACGGAAGGCAAGGGTCCAGGTAGGTGCCAGCAGCACCGCGCGGCCCTCGGCGAAATCGGCGACGTCCAGTCCTTCGGCGGTCAGGCAGTCGCGCACGGCCACCGCGGCCAATTCGACCAGATCCGCGGCACCGGCCCGGGTGCTCATGGCCGAGCGGCCGTTCGCGCCGGCCTCGCCCATCGCGACCCACGCGGTCGGATCGGCGGGCCCGGTGGTATCGGTGGTGTGCAGCCCACCGAATCCGCCTGCGGTGCCGGATGTTCCGAGCAGGATCGCCGCCGCGCTGGTGCTGTAGGGGAAGCCGTCGACATGACGCTCGGTCGACGGGTGCGTATCACCGGCGACCAGCAGCGCATACGACATATCGCCGCCGACCAGGAAGCATTCGGCGGTCGCGATCGCGTGTAGTAGTCCGGTCCCGCCGTTCATCAGGTCGAAGGAGAATGCGGGCACCCGGCCGGGGGCATATTCCAGGCCGATGCCGACACGCTTCTGGATCAGCGCCGATACCGCGGGTTCGGAGATGTTCTGATCGCGGAAGACCCCGGCATTGATCAGCATTCCGACCTGCTCCGGGGCAATGCCCGCCTGCTCGAGGCAGGAGGTGGCCGCGCGCGTCGCTAGATCGAAATAGCTGCCGGTATCGAGATCGGCATTGATGGCGGCCGCGAGGATGGTGGTCGGCATGGCTCAGGCCTCCAGACGGGAGATGGTGGCGGCGAGGTGTCCGGAGACGATGCCGGATGCCTCCGGAATCATCAGCACCTTGGACCCCTTGGGGATCTTCTGCTGTGCGAGGTATTCGTGCAGGACCACGAAATGCGAGGTCGACGCGGTATTGCCGAAGTCGTGCAGCACATTCAGGGCTTGGGGCATCGGGGTGCCGAAGTGCCGCTCGGTGAGGTGCGAGATGTACTCGATGGCAGGCGCGCTGAACTGGTGGTGGATCCAGTAGTCGAACTTCTCGCTCTCCCAGGTACGCCCGGTCTCCTCGAGGAAGCTGGACATGCGGTTGATGGCCTGCAGATAGCGGCCCTCGTTCTGCATCGCGCGGTTATCGGTGTACAGCGCGATTCCGGGGGCCTGGTCGCTCGGCATGCCGATGCAGTGTTCGGCGCCGTCGGCGGAGGTCATCAGTTCGACGTAGTGGATTTCGTCGTCATCGTCACCGCGATCGTCGAGCATTACCGCGACCGCCGCATCGCCGACGGTCAGTGCGGCGAACTGCGGGTCGTAGGGCTTGTTGATCTCGCGCGCCGCGGTCTCGGCGATCGGCGTGATCTGTTCGCCGCTGACCACCAGCCCATTGCGGACCACACCTGCCTTGATCATGCGATCCAGCACCAGCACCCCGGTCATCATGCCCGCACAGGCATTCGAGACATCGAAATGGCGGGCCTTCGTCGTGCCGATCTCCTTGCCCAGCATGAGCGCGAAAGACGGTGCGTAGCAGAAGATTTCCTTCCCGCGAGTGCGGGTGATGGAGGCGGAGACGACCGCGTCGATCTCGTCGGGGGTGTAATCGGAGTGCGCCAGGCAGTCCTCGATGGCGCGCAGGGCCAGATCGAAGGAGGATTCGTAGCCCTCGTCGCTGGAGTTGTAGACGCGCCGATTCTTGATACCGGTAATCCGTTCCAGGTCAAGGGATCTCGGTACCGCCAGTCCGGCGATGATCTCCTCGGTGGAACGGACGGTGGATGGTGTGTACGAGCCGATGGACTCGAAACGTGTGCGCAGCATTACCCCTGCTTTCTGTGTCGCATTTCTTCCCTGTGTTGCCAGGAGTTCGACGGCGCTGTCGTCGTGGACGCCCTATTCGGGCAGTCCGACCAAACTCGCGCTTACTTCGCACAATTGGCGGGCTCGCGCATCGTCGCGGGCCAGCCGCGACGGTTCGCGCTCGCGGGTCTTGCGGAAGTAGGCACCGGTCACCTCGGCGACGCTCGGATCCGTCGCGAGGAAGGTGAGCGCGGCGGCGCCCTCGGCCGCGGTGATGAAGAACAGGCGTTTGCTCAGCGCGACGATCGGTTGCCCGAACCATGGCAGCGAATTCCAGATGCCGGTCGAGACCGCGCCGGGATGGAAGGCATTGACCGTCACGCCGGTGCCCGCCAGCCGATCGGCCAGTGCGCGGGCATAGAGCACATTGGCCAATTTGGATCGGCTGTACGCCTTTTCGCCCGAATATCCTTCACCGAACCCGAGATCGTCGAAATCGAGGGTCGCACCGTAATGCATCACCGAAGAGGTGAACAGAATGCGCGCGGGGGCGCTCTGCACCAGCAGATCGATGAGCAGTTCGGTGAGCAGGAATCCGCCGAGATGGTTGGTCGCGAAAGTCGCCTCGATACCGTCCTCGGTTTCGGTGCGCGTCTGGTGATAGCCGCCCGCATTATTGGCAAGTACGTCGATGCGGTCGTAGCCGGCTTCGACCGCCTTGGCGAGTTGGCGCACCGACGACTGCGATGCGATATCGCATTCCAGCGTATCGACCGCGCCCGCCCCCGCCGCCAGCACCAATTCCGCACTGTCGGCGAGCTTCTGCGGATTCCGGCCGACCAACACCAGCCGATCGCCCCCCGCGGCGAGCTGTTGCGCGGCTTCGAGACCGATGCCCGAGGTGGCCCCCGTAATCAGGATCGTCTTCATGTGCGATCACCTTGCCATCGATGCCATGGCCGAAATCCGCTCTCGGGGTGGCTTCGGCGAGTTGCCCGATGTGTGCGAACGCACCTGGTGGCCGCGCGCGCTCGATTGATCGCGCAGATCAGCGTGCGCGTGCCGAATTCGGCCCAATGATGCTGCGCCGTAGTTGTAGCCGTCGCGCATGACTGTCGATAGGGGTGGATAGGGGTAGGTCGTTCCATCTGATGGCAACCGGCGCCGAAACCGGATTTCGGCGATTGCGCCGCTGCATGGAATGTCGATATGTGGTTGGACAACACGCACTTTCGGCTCGATCACTACATGTCGATCGGTTCAGTGCGATGCGTCCATCCGGGCGATCTGTCGGGCCAGGGCGTCGGGGTCGGTGAGCAATTTCCTGGCCGGTGTCAGCCAACATTGCGCGAGCAGGTCGTATCCGATTCGACCGATTTCCGCATGCCGAGGCCATTGTGCATACGTCCACGCCGGTTCGTCGTGATATGCGGCGACTCCGCTGAGGTGATTGCCGACGAGTTCGAACTGCAAATCGCGACGCAAACGCATGGCGGCCGGATCGGCTGGTGGCTTCGTGCGCAGGATCTCGACCAGGTCCGCGGCCACCCGCAGCACCCTGGATTCGTTCCACCGCAGGTCATGCCGGTGCGCACGGGGCGCGATCACCCACATTGCCGCAACCGCGACGAGCGCACCGACCAGCGTCTCGATCAGCCGATCGCGGATGGGAACCAGGATCGGCCCAACCAGCGCGCCACCGATCAGCAGCGCCAACGGCGTAATGAAGACGACGGCGATCCCGTAATTCCGCACTACGAACAGATCCGTCAGGAACATCAGCGCCATGAGCACGAGCACGAGGGCGACGCCCGACGGCGCGAGTGCGTGCAGCGCCGCGAACACGATCAGTCCGACGACCGTGCCCCCGACGCGATGCAATGCGCGCACGGTGCCGACAATGCGATCCGGCCCCAGGTTCAGCACCAGGACGGCAGTGATCACGGCCCAGTCCGGTCGGCCGAGGTCCAACAGCACGCTCAGGCCACCCGCGATCACGGCGGCGGCCAGCGTGCGCAGCGCCGTGGTCGCCGCATGCGAGCGGATCGTCAGTGACCGCCGCAGTCGCTGACCGACAGTCGGGCGGGTCATCGGCACCGGCGCGTCGAGCACGTCCGATGCGGAGTCCGCTATCCCGATGAATTGGCGATGTGCGGCCAGCAGCGTCCGGACGATCTCCGAATCCGGTTCGCGGGCAGGCAGACCCGCATCATGAACCGTGGCCCACGCCGAATGCAGCGCCGCGCCCGCCGCGTGTCGCTGGGCGGCCGAAGGTTGCCCGTTCTTCCGGGATTCGACATAGGTATCGACGGCACGCAAGGCCGCCGCCGCCGCGGCGTTTTCCGGCGCACGCGCATCGCGCAGCATCGGACTCATCGAGATCAGCACCGAACTCAGCACGCCGAGCGCGGTATATCCCACGATGACCGGTACCGAAATACCGGCGGCGGCCATCCGCGTCGCCACCGCGCACACCAGCACGAAGAAGAACATGCCCGGCGGTCCGGCCCGCGTCGCGACCATGACATAGCTCGCGATCAGCGCGACAACGGAAAGTGCCGCCACACCGATGATTCCGGCCGTCGCGTGCCATAGATCGCCGATCACGGCACCGAGCGCCGCCGCCGTGAGAAAGCCCGCCCCCGCGATCAGCACTATCCGCCAACGTATTCGGTAGGCGCGTGCCTCGCCGTAGAGCACAGCGAACGCACCCAGTGCGACGATCAACGCCTGCGGCTGATGACCCGCCGCGAGCACGATCAGCGCGGGCAACCCGAATGCGAGCGCGGACCGCGCGGCCACCGGCCACCGCCAACCCGTTTGCGCCGACCCGAGCAGCAGCGCGCGCCGCAGTGGTGGCGTCGGCACCGGATGGTGCGACGGATCGAAGGTCGGGTCGTCCACCAGGCCATTCAACACCAACCGACCATTGGGTTTTGTGTGTCGGGTCACGCGTTCGTCCCGTTTGCTCTAGCGTTGGCAAGGTTGCTGCCGAGAGGGGTTATCGATGCGTACCGGGATGCTGGAGTTAGTGCAGTTGCAGGCGCTCGTCGAGGCGGGCGAGATCGACACGGTGCTGGTGGCAATGACCGATATGCAGGGCCGTTTACAGGGAAAGCGTTGTGCGGCAAGGTTTTTCCTGGACGAGGTGGTCGGGCACGCGACCGAGGCGTGCAATTATCTGCTCGCGGTGGATGTCGATATGACGACGGTCGACGGATACGCCATCTCGTCCTGGGAAACCGGCTACGGCGACTTCGTCCTGCGGCCGGATCTGAGTACCCTGCGGCTGGTGCCGTGGCAGCCGGGAACCGCGCTTGTGCTGTGTGATGTCGAGCACGTGGAACCGGCGCGTCAGCCGGTCACGGTTTCGCCGCGGCAGATATTGCGAGCGCAATTGGCACGGCTCGCCGAACGTGGTCTGCACGCCTACGTCGGGACCGAACTCGAGTTCCTGGTCTTCGACGACAGCTACGAAGACGCGTGGAATTCCGGCTATCGCGATCTGCGGCCCGCCAACCAGTACAACGTCGACTATTCGATGCTCGGGACCGCACGCATCGAGCCACTGCTGCGTCGCATTCGCAATGAAATGGCCGGTGCGGGACTGTATGTCGAATCGGCCAAGGGTGAATGCAATCCGGGTCAGCACGAAATCGCATTCCGCTATGACGAGGCGCTGGTCACCTGCGACAACCACAGCATCTACAAGAACGGCGCCAAGGAGATCGCCGCCCAGGAGGGGCGCAGTCTCAGCTTCATGGCGAAATACAATGAGCGCGAAGGCAATTCGTGTCATATTCATATAAGTCTGCGTGCCGAATCGGGTGCGGCGGTATTCGCGGGTGACGGCCCGCACGGCACCTCCGCACTCATGCGGCATTTCCTCGCCGGACAACTGGATTGCCTGCGCGAGTTCACCTATCTGCTCGCGCCGAATATCAACTCCTACAAGCGATTCGTGCCAGGGAGTTTCGCCCCGACCGCATTGGCCTGGGGACGCGACAACCGGACATGTTCGCTGCGCGTGGTGGGCGAGGATCTGTCCCTGCGCATGGAGAACCGGATCCCGGGCGGCGATGTGAATCCGTATCTGGCCGTCGCCGCGACCATAGCCGCCGGATTGCACGGCATCGAGCACGCGCTCCCGCTCGAGCCGGAGTTCCACGGCAATGCCTACCGGTCCCAGCGCCCGCGGGTGCCGCGTACGCTGCGGGAAGCGGCGCAATTGTTCGGCGAGAGCAAGGTGGCACGGACAGCGTTCGGCGACGACGTGGTGGACCATTATCGGAATGCGGCACAGGTCGAGCTGGACGCCTTCGACGCCGCCGTCACCGATTGGGAGCGAATCCGTGGTTTCGAGCGGCTCTGAGCAGATCCGTCCGGTCATCGGCCTGCCTACCTACCTGGAACAGGCCCGATTCGGCGCCTGGGATGTGCCGAGTGCGGTGCTGCCGCACAACTACCTGCAGTTGGTGGAGCGCGCGGGCGGCATACCGGTGCTGCTGCCGCCCACCGGCGTGGCGCGCGCGGAACTGGTGGATCGACTCGACGGGCTGGTGCTGACCGGCGGCGCCGATATCGATCCGGCGCGCTACGGCGCGCCGCCGGATGCGGCCCTCGGCCCACTTCGCGCCGACCGCGACGATTCGGAGTTCGAACTGTTGGCCCTGGCGCGCGCTGCCGGTTTGCCGATCCTCGCGATCTGTCGCGGTCTGCAACTGGTCAATGTCGCGTTCGGCGGCACCCTGCTCCAGCATCTGCCGGATCTGCTCGGCCACGACGACCACTCCGGCACGCCGGGCGGCTTCCACCCGAACCGGGTCACGACCGTGCCGGACAGCCTGGTCGCCACGGTCGCCGGACCGGAGGTGAAGGTGAATTGCCACCATCACCAGGCCGTCGCCATCCTGGCCGATGGCCTGGTCGCGACCGCACACGCGCCGGACGGCACGATCGAAGCGGCGGAGGCGCCGGACGGTCCGTTCCTGGTGGGTGTGCAGTGGCATCCGGAGGCGGACGCGACCGATACGCGATTGATGCGAGCACTGGTCCAGGCGGCGGCCATCTATCGAAAGGAACGGAATTCGTGACGACAACGCAGGTGGTCAACCCGGCGACCGAGCAGGTCGTCACGACACTCGAACTGGTGAGCGCGGCCGAGACCGATGCGGCCATCGAACGGGCGCAGCGGGCCGGGGCTGATTGGCGCGCGGTCGCGCCGGGGGATCGGGCTCGGCTGCTGCGTCGATTCGCCGAGGCCGTCGACGCGAATCTCGAGCAGCTCGCCCAGCTCGAGGTCGCCAATGCCGGGCACACCATCGGCAATGCGCGCTGGGAGGCGGGCAATGTCCGCGATGTGCTGCATTTCGCCGCCGGTATTCCGGAACGTCTGCTGGGCAACCAGATTCCGGTCGCGGGCGGGGTCGACATCACCTTCCATGAGCCGCTCGGCGTGGTCGGGGTGATCGTGCCGTGGAACTTCCCGATGCCGATCGCGGCGTGGGGATTCGGGCCCGCACTGGCCGCCGGGAATACGGTGGTGCTCAAACCTGCCGAGCTCACGCCGCTCACCGCGATCCGATTGGGTGAGCTCGCGCTCGAAGCCGGTGTGCCGGAAGGGGTTTTCCAGGTACTGCCCGGCAAGGGTTCAGTGGTGGGGCAGCGGTTCGTGACCCATCCCGCCGTGCGAAAGGTGGTATTCACCGGGTCCACCGAGGTGGGCAAGGAGATCATGGCAGGATGTGCGCGCCAGGTGAAGCGGGTGACGCTCGAATTGGGCGGTAAAAGCGCGAATATCGTTTTCGCCGATGCCGATCTGGAGCGTGCGGCGGCGACCGCGCCCTACGGTGTTTTCGACAATGCCGGACAGGATTGCTGTGCGCGCTCGCGAATTCTGGTGCAGCGCAGTGTATTCGACCGGTTCCTGGAATTGCTGGAACCGGCGGTCCGCGGGGTTCGGGTGGGCGATCCTTCGGCGGAGACCACCGAAATGGGGCCGCTGATTTCGGCCGCGCATCGTGCTCGGGTGGCCTCGTTCGTCGAGCCGTCGACCAAGGTGGCATTCACCGGTACGCAGCCCGACGGACCCGGATTCTGGTATCCGCCAACGGTTGTGCTGCCCGACGCGCCATCGGATCGGGTGCTCACCGAAGAGGTGTTCGGGCCGGTGGTCGCGGTGGTTCCGTTCGAGGACGAGGCCGATGCCGTTCGCATTGCCAATGACACCGAATACGGTCTGTCCGGCTCCATCTGGACCAATGATGTGGGTCGTGCGCTGCGGGTGTCTCGCGGTGTGGAAGCCGGGAATCTGTCGGTGAATTCGCATTCCTCGGTGCGGTATTGGACCCCGTTCGGCGGATTCAAACAATCCGGGCTCGGGCGTGAACTCGGACCCGATGCGGCACTTGCCTTTACCGAGACCAAGAACGTCTTCATCGCTACTTAATTAAGGAGATGTGTTGCAGCGCTTACAGGATCGAGTCGCCGTCGTCACCGGCGGTGGGAGCGGTATCGGCCTGGCCACCGTTCGCCGGTTCGCGGCGGAGGGTGCCAAGGTCGTCGTCGCCGATATCGATGCCGCCGCGGGAGAGGCCGCGGCCGGCGAAGTGGGCGGGGTGTTCGTGAAGGTGGACGTCACCGACGAGGCCCAGGTCGAGGCCATGTTCCAGACCGCCGTCGACACCTACGGCGGACTCGATATCGCCTTCAACAATGCCGGAATCTCACCGCCGGAAGACGATTCGATTCTGACCACCGGCATCGACGCCTGGCGTCGGGTGCAGGAGGTCAACCTGACCTCGGTGTATCTGTGCAGCAAATACGCCATCAACCACATGCTGGACCGGGGCAAGGGCTCGGTGATCAATACCGCGTCCTTCGTCGCGGTCATGGGTGCGGCGACCTCGCAGATTTCCTACACCGCATCCAAGGGCGGTGTGCTCGCGATGAGTCGTGAACTCGGAGTGCAGTTCGCGCGCAACGGTATTCGGGTCAACGCGCTGTGTCCCGGACCGGTGAACACGCCGCTGCTGCAGGAGCTGTTCGCGAAGGACCCCGAACGCGCCGCGCGCCGTCTGGTGCACATCCCCGTCGGACGCTTCGCCGAGCCGGAGGAAATCGCCGCGGCCGTCGCATTTCTGGCCAGTGACGACTCCTCGTTCATCACCGCATCGCAGTTCCTGGTGGACGGTGGCATCTCCGGCGCATACGTCACACCGTTGTAAAGGTACGGTTGATTCGGGCGGACCGCTGAGCGGCAAGCCAGGATTCGCCATACATCGCCGATCAGAGGAGGCTCGTGAGATGAGTACGGAAGATGGGCGATCGCCCGGGCTGTTCAGTCACGACGCCCTGACAACCGAACAGTCCGTCCAAACCGACACCGGCGGTTCCGATTTCCGCCCGGTGTTCAGCCGCAGCGACGGCAGCGCACCCGGTTCGTACCCCCAGCCGGATCAAGGAAGCTGAGCACGCGTAGCGCCGCATCAGTGCGGCGCTACGCCTACAGCGATAGCGAGTGCTCGGGTAACGCCACGGCGTTACTCTGCACGCATGGTCGAGAACGGGCAGCTCCCGAGCGCGCAACTATCGGGTACGGCCCGGGTGGAGGCATTCAGCGATGGGGTAATGGCCATCGCAATCACCCTGCTGATCCTGGAGATTCGGGTACCCGAGCACGAACCGGGGCACCTGCTCGAAGCGCTCGGCCACATCTGGCCGTCGTATGTGGCATATCTGGCTTCATTCCTGACCATCGGCATCATCTGGATGAACCACCACAGCTTCTTCGGCCGCCTCCGCCACCTCGACCACGTGATCCGCTGGTGGAACCTGATGCTCCTACTCGGCGTCTCCGTATTGCCTTTCCCCACCGGCCTTCTCGCCGAATATGTGGTGCACGGCGAACAACGCGACGCCGCCGCGGCCGCCGCCGTCTACGGCATCGCGGGCGTCATGATGACCATCCCCTGGGCTCCGCTGTGGTGGCGCTTGGTCCATCACCCCGAACTCTTCGAACCCGGCTACGACGCCGCCTTCGCCCGCCGCGAAACCACCCGCGCCTACCCCGGCATCCTCATCTACGCCATCTGCATAGCCATCGGCCTCTTCTGGCCAGTAGCCGCCCTGATCCTCTACCTGCTCGTAGCCATCTTCTACGCCATCACCAGCCAAGGTTGGGCAAAGCAGTCCGCTGAGGACGCCGAATAGGTAGCAGTTGGCGTGTGATGGAACCGATCACCGGGCTGGTGCGTCCAAGTCAATGGTGAATCACTCGACGATGGCTGATCGGGTGCGGGTGTGGTGTTGCGGCATGGTGAGTCGGAGAATGTCGCTGCGGCCGTAGTGCCTCGATGGCACGCCGATGCCCGTCGTGGCACGCGGGAAGTCGACGGCGCGTCCCGACGTCGAAGAGCCCAGGACGGTCTTCAGGGAGTGTGCATCAGCTGACCGGCGAGGGTGAACAGGCGGCGGCCGAGCCGCATGACAGGGAGCCCCAGCGGAATGAGGATCAGCGTCACGCATAGCACCGCGCCGACGAGCCAGACCACGGCCGCGAGGATCCCGACGACCGTGCCGAGCACGGCTGTCACGAGCCCCAACACCACGCCGAGCAGGCCCTTTAGCAATTGCATCATGACCTCCGGCTCCTATTCTGCGCTTTTTCGAGCGCGATGCCGAGTTCGGGAATGCCGGATTGTGTCCATGCCGCGCCGGGCCGTTTGGTCGGTCTATGCCGCTGCCGATCGACGCGGAGCGGCGGACGAATCAGGCGTGTCCGTCTCGGCCGAATGACACGACAGGGCTTGCAGCAACTGGCTGGCGTTGTGCTGCGTGGCGTCGGCTAGCTCCGCAACGCGTTGCGGAGCGCGCGGAAGCCCGCCAGTTCTGCCCTGCCCGGCGGCGCGTGTTCGCCCGCCTGAAATCCCGGCCCTGCTGGCTGTATCGAATGCGATGGCAGAACCTGGCGTGGGACCTGAATGGGGGTATGCACCGGCCTGGGCATGGGGCGCGTGCCTAGACTGACGGTGGAGAAGGAAGGACCGCTGATGAAGCGAAATCTGAACTGCCCCTGCGGCGAACAGATCGTCGGGACGGATGAGGACGACCTGGTCGAGAAGACCAAGGCGCATCTGGCCGCGAACCACCCGGGTCACGACTATTCCCGGGACGAAATTCTGTTCATAGCGTACTGATCCGCCACACCCGGCTTTTCGTCACCGCTTGTGACAAAAAGCCGGGTGAGGTGGGTTACTTGGGGGAGCCGAGGCGAGCGCCGCCGTCCACGCGTACCACCACGCCGGTGGTGAAGGTGTTGTCGGTGAGGAATTCGATGGCCTTGGCGATATCGTCGGCGGTGCCGATCCGGCCGACCGGGGTCTGGGCCGCGATTCCGGCGAACACCTCGTCGCGGGCGTCCTCGGGGAGGAAGCTCCACCATTCGGTGTCGATCACACCAGGGGATACGGCGTTCACACGTACGGGTGCGAGTTCGACCGCGAGCACGGGAACGATGGCTTCGACACCGGCATTGACGGCGGCCAGTGCGGCGGTTGTCGGCATGGCGCCGCCCGCGGATGCGGCGGAGACCAGCGTGATCGACCCGTCCTGTGCGAGATGCGGCAGCGCCGCCTGAATGGTGGCGACGTGCGGCAGTAGTTTGCCGGAGACGTGGGCCTGCAGATGGTCGAGGCCGAGTTCGCGGAATGGGGTGGTGCCGGACGGCCCGGTTACCGTCACCACCACATGGTCGACTGGCCCGACCTCCGAAAATAATTGTGCCAGTTCATTTTCGGCGCGCGCATCCGCGACCTTGCCGGTGACCTGCGGGCCGAGCTCGGCCAGTGCGGCGGCGAGTCGTTCTTCGTTGCGTCCGGCGATGACGACCTCCGCGCCGTTCGCGGCGAGTCGGCGAGCGGTCGCCAGGCCGATGCCAGAGGTTCCGCCAACGATGACGACTTTGTTGTTCACAAGATCCTCCTGAGGTTCGAACCACGATGGTTTTCGAACCACCGTGCCTCGTTAATATATTCGAGGCACAGTGTCTTGTAAAGTGACCCGCATGACAGGAACCCGCGGTCGACCCCGCAGCGAGGACGCCAGGCGCGCGATCCTGCACACGGCGCTGGAACTCTGCGAGCGGGACGGCTACCAAGACCTGACCATCAAGGCCATCGCGGACGGGGCGGGCGTCGGGCGGCAGACGGTCTACCGCTGGTGGCCGGATAAGGCCTCGATTCTGATCGAGGCGCTGATTGGTTTGGCCGAAGAGCATGCGGCACTGCGGGTTTCGGACGAATCGGTGGATGTGCTCGTCGCCGTCGAGCGCCTGCTGACGGCTACTTTCGACCTCGCGCAGAAAGTGACGGGTCAGGCGCTGGTCGGTCTGATGGCGGACGCGCAGCGCGATCCAGCCCTGTCCGAACGATTGCAGGACACTGTGATCGGCCCGCGACGAGCGACACTGCGCGCGCTGCTCCAGTGCGGTGTCGACGCCGGAAAACTGACCCCGGCCGTCCCGCTGGATCTCATCGTCGATTTTGTCTTCGGTGCCATGTGGTACCGGCTGCTCAGCCACCACGCGCCGGTGAATGCCGCGCTGGCGAAGGAAGTCACGAGCAGCGTCGCGACCATGCTCGCGCCGTGAGATCGCAAACCTGGGCAGTGAATGCCTCGCTCGCGAGGATGAGTGGCGGGTCATTCGTGCGGGGGAGGCCGGTCGGTTCGGGTGCGGGAGAAACTGGATTCGTTATGAGTTCTCCCGGTGTGCTTGCTCGGACCGTGTCCTGGTCGTCGAAGCGGCTGCGCGCGTTGCCGTCAGGTGCGGTCGATATCGTGCTCGCCGTCGCGGTCACGGTGGCCAGCGTCGGGCCCGCGATCGTGATGCGTGCGCCGTGGTGGGTGGTCGGCTGCTGTGTGCTCGCGTCCGCGCCGGTGCTGTGGCGGCGGCGCGCGCCGATTCTGGTATTGCTCGTGGTCGGGCCCGCGATCACCGTGCTGGCCTGTTTGCATGCCATGCCCGCATTGCCGTACGGGACGATCATCTGCGTGTACACGATCGCGGCCTACAGTCCGAATCGGCCGCGGCGGTTCGCGCTGATCAGCGTGAGTGTCGGGATCCTGATCTCGCTGGTCATTCCGAACGAGAGTCCGGATTCCTATGGTTATGCGGCCATGTCGTTCGTCACGGCGTGGGCGCTCGGTACCGGTGTGCGGGCGCGGCGGCTGCAGATCGAGATGTTGGAGGAGCGGGCGCGGCGGCTGCAGATCGAGATGTTGGAGGAGCGGGCGCGGCGGCTCGAGGAGGAGCGGGGTGCGGCGATTGATCGGGAGCGGCTGCGCATCGCGCGGGATATGCACGATATCGTCGGCCATTCGGTCGGGCTGATGATCGTCCAGGCCGAGACCGGGCCGCTGCTGACCCACACGGACCCGGATCGCGCCGATGCCACCTTCGCGGGCATCGCCGATACGGGTCGCGAAGCGGTGCAACAGCTTCGGTGCAGTCTCGGTGCTTTGCGCGGCACCGATGATCCGCCGCACCAGCCCGGGATCGAGGCGATTCCCGATCTGGTGGCGATGTCGCGGCGCAGTGGGCTGGTCGTGTCGTTCGACGAATTCGGTGCGCGCCGTGTGGTTTCCGGTGATATCGGAGTCACGGCGTATCGGGTGGTGCAGGAAGCGTTGACGAATACGATGAAGCATGCGGGAGCCACCGATGTGCGAGTGTCGTTGCGGTGGTTCGAGGATCGGCTGATGGTGCGGGTGTCCGATGATGGTCCGGCAGGTGTGGTCGACTGTGGTGGCATCGGCTCTGCCCTGGGGCATGGTTTGGTCGGGATGCGAGAGCGCGTCACCAGCGCAGGCGGGCGGTTGCAGTATGGGCGTTCGGCAAGTCTTACCGGTGGCTTCGAAGTAACCGCCGAACTTCCTATCGCACAGGGGAATTGAGCATGCGCGTGCTCGTCGTCGACGACCAGGACCTGTTCCGTGCCGGCTTCCGGCTGATCCTGGACACCCAGCCCGATATCACCGTGATCGGTGAGGCCGCCGATGGACTCGAGGCCGTCGAGCAGGCTCTCGAACTACAGCCGGACGTCGTGGTCATGGACGTGCGAATGCCGCGCATGGACGGCGTTGCCGCAACCGCCCGAATCTGCGCCGAGACCAGCGCAAAAGTGTTGGTACTGACCATGTTCCACCTGGACGAATACGTCTACGCTGCCCTGCGCGCCGGCGCCAGCGGATTCCTGCTGAAAGACCTACGCCGCGAACAACTGGTCGAAGCCGTACGCGTAATCGCAGCAGGCGACGCACTCCTCGCCCCAACCGTCACCCGCCGACTCATCGCCGACCTGGCCCACCGCGGCCACCCCCGCCCCGACCTCACCCGCCAACTCGAAACCCTCACCGACCGCGAACGCGAAATCCTGCGCCACCTGGCCCGCGGCCTCTCCAACGCCGAACTAGCCGCCACCCTCGTCCTCAGCGAACACACCGTGAAATCCCACATCAGCTCCGTCCTCACCAAACTGGCCCTCCGCGACCGCGCCCAAGCCGTCGTCTTCGCCTACGAATCCGGCCTGACAGTCCCCGGCCGCGACTGAACCGCCGCTGTCGTCAGTACTCTTCGTGCCGTTCGCCGATCGTCTCATGGGTTTCGATCGATCAGCATTGGGCCCCTCCCTCCGACGTCAGATTGCATGTGGTGCAGCCGAGTACGCGGCAGCGTCCATCGAAACGGCCGTCTCCGGAGCGAGTTTTCGGCCCCTCCGCAGGAGCGAGGTGGGGTTCGCTCGTTTGGGCGATGTGGGGGAGGGGGTGGGCCGGAAATATCGGAGAGCATCCGATCGAATGTGGAGCTCTCGATGAAGCGTTACTCGGTCCTGGCAGCCATCGTGGTGTCGGCACTGCTGTGGTACCTCGGCACCGGCCTACATCCGTTGCCCGGCTCGGTTTTTCTCGCGCCACTGCCGGTGCTGCTGGTAGCTCCGCGGGTAGGTGCGGCCGCGGCCTTCTTTGCGGGATTCCTGGCCTGGGGTGGGAGCGGATTGCGGTATTGGCCGTACTTCATCGACACGATCGAGCAACCTGTACTCGTCACGGTGCTGCTGCTGGGCGGAACCGCCGCTGTATTCGGCGGGTTAGTGGTGATGACGCGTGCATTGTCGCTGCGTGGCCGTGCGGGTCTGGCGGTGCTCGCGCTGCCAACTGGCTGGGTCACATTCGAATTCCTGGTATCGCTCGCCGGACAGTTCGGTGCCTGGTGGAGCATCGCTTACACCCAGTTCGAGCTGCTACCACTGATGCAGACAGCGGCACTGACCGGTCCGTGGGGAATCACGTTCCTCATCATGCTGGTACCCGCGACCGTGGCGGCACTTACTGCACCCGAAGTCACTGGCGCGCAACGACTGCGCTTCGCAAGCGCGACGGCCCTGCTACTTGTTGCAGTCGGTGCATTCGGCTGGTGGCGCTTGGCCGTTGCACCGGACCGGGATACCGTGCGCGTCGGGCTGCTCGCGGTTTCCCAACCGCCGGAATACATTCCGGTGAACTCGGTGGACGGTCGCGATATGGTCGCGCGTGTGGTGAGCGAGATCGATCGGCTCGCAGATCAGGGCGCGCGAGTGGTGGTGCTTCCCGAAAAAGCTTGGACCGCAGATGAATCGACGTTGTCAACACTATCCGGTCCGCTCACCGAGGTCGCCACGCGGCGCGGTATCCATGTCGTCGCGGGACTCGTGAAAACCACCGCCGGAACCGGTGTCAACGCCGCCATCGCCTACCCGTCGGGCGTCGAATATGCCAAGCACCGCCTGATCCCGGGTCTGGAGGACGACCTCGAGCCGGGTACCGCATGGCAGCGCATTCCGGGCGAACCTTGGGCGCTGGCAGTGTGTTTCGACCTCGATGGTCCGGATCTGGTGCGCGAGAACCGGAATCGCGGGGCAACATTACTGCTGGTCCCGGCTCTGGATTTCACCGACGATCACTGGTTGCACAGCCGTATGGCCGTCATGCGCGGCATCGAATCCGGTGTCGGCATCGCGCGCGCACCTCAACTCGGCGAACTCGTGGCCAGTGATTCCCGCGGCCATATCCTGGCGGCGGCGCGGACCGACGTCACGGTGACCCGATCGGTGCTCGCCACGATCCCGCTGGACTCGGATAAGACGGTCTACGCGCGATTCGGCGACTGGTTCGCATGGCTGTCCGTGGCTGTGTTCGCGGCATCAGCGGTGGGCTCGTTTCGGGCGGCGATCGCGCCCAGCATCGGCCTCCGGCGACGGCTGATTACGAACAGCATTCGTCGTCCAAAAATGCAAGTGTGACCATGCTCACATTTGTCTGAGATCTCGCAGGTGGCGGCGGTCCCGTCACCGGCCCGGCGGACCCGCCGCTTGTTTGCCCAGTTTGGAACCTGGGTACCGGTTAATTCCGTGCCTGCACTCGGAAATACCGGATCGGGCCGGTCGAACGAATCGAGGCCCGTGACTTGGGCTGGTGAGGAGGCGCAGGTGACGGATCGCGAATCGGAGAAGAAAACGCTACGCCGATCGGTCGCCGCCTCCGCGATGGGCAATGCCACCGAATGGTTCGACTACGGCGTCTACGCCGCGACCGCTACCTACCTCACCGACGCATTCTTCCCGGGCGAACTCGGCACCCTCGGCACCATGCTCGGCTTCGCCATCTCCTTCCTACTGCGCCCGCTCGGCGGCATGGTCTGGGGACCGCTCGGCGACCGACTCGGCCGAAAAGTGGTGCTGGCCACCACAATTCTGTTGATGGCCGCTGCTACCGGATGTATCGGCTTGATCCCGACCCATGCCCAGATCGGTTGGTTCGCACCGGTTCTGCTCATTGCCCTGCGCGTCGTGCAAGGCTTCTCGACCGGCGGCGAATACGGCGGTGCCGCAACATATCTGGCCGAATGCGCCAACGACCGCAAGCGCGGATTCCTCGGCAGCTTCCTGGAATTCGGAACCCTCGGCGGGTTCGTCGGCGGCTCGGCGGTCGTGCTGCTGTGTCAGCTCGTCTTCGGTTCGGATGCGATGCACGACTGGGGGTGGCGCGTGCCGTTCCTGTTCGCGGTGCCGCTCGGCCTGATCGGCTGGTACCTGCGCTCGCATCTGAACGAGTCGCCCGTGTTCACCGAGGTGGCCGATCAACCGCACCCGCCGGGCGGCGTGTGGGAGGTACTGACCACATACCGCCGCGAAACCTTGACGCTGATCGGCCTGGTGGTCGCCCTGAACGTGGTGAACTACACCCTGCTCACCTATCAGCCGACCTACCTGCAGAACACCATCGGCGTCGGCGAATCGACCACCACCGCGATGATGCTGATCGGGCAGTTGGTGATGATGATCGTGCTGCCGTTCTTCGGCAGGTTGTCCGACCGGGTGGGCCGCCGGCCGCTCTGGCTGGTCTCGCTGGTCGGACTCGCGATACTCGCGCTGCCCATGTACTGGCTGATGGGGCAGGGAACCGGTTGGGCCATAACCGGATTCATCGTGCTCGGCCTGCTGTATGTCCCCCAGTTGGCGACGATCAGCTCGACCTTCCCGGCGATCTTCCCGACGCATGTGCGCTATGCGGGGTTCGCCCTCGGCTACAACATCTCCACCGCCGCATTCGGCGGCACCGCACCGCTGGTCAACGAGGCCGCGATCGAATCGACCGGCTGGTCGCTGTTCCCGGCCGCGTATATGGTGGGCGCCAGCCTGATCGGACTCGTCGCCTGGTCGTTCCTGCGCGAGACCGCGGGAACCTCGTTGCGCGGCACTGTCGTTCCCGATGCGCAGCAAGTGACGCCGCCGATCGCGGCACAGCCGGTCTGAACCTGGGAATCTGCCGAGCACACATCCGTGCGGGTAGTGTCGGCATTGCCGACGGATTGCTGAATTCGCGTTCCGCGAGTCGGTAACCGTGGGCAGACACCTATCGGATTGGAGACGCTCGTGCAGATTCAGGTCAACACCGGCAGCAATATCCACGGCGGCGCATCGCTGGCCGAGCGCGTGGAATCGACGCTCTCCTCGACACTCGACCGCTTCGGTGAGCAGCTCACCCGACTCGAAGTTCATCTGACCGATCTGAACGCCGATAAAGGCGGTCCGGACGATAAGCAGTGCGTACTGGAGGCCCGGATATCCGGTCAGCCTCCGGTCGCCGTAACGCACCGCGCGGCTACGGTCGAAGAGGCCTATACCGGTGCCGCCGACGCCATGGCCAACCTCCTCGACAGTCGCTTCGGCCGCCTGCATCACACGAAGGGTGGCGAATCCATCAGGCACTTGCGCGTCGAATAATAGACAACATCGACCATATTCCCACCAGTGGGAATCGGCATACGATATCGGCGCAGCAGGTTACCCAGCCGCTCGTGGTCGTAACCATTCTCATAGGTAAGTCCGCCGCGCCCCGAACTTGTTGATACCGAACAGATTAAAAAGCCCACACCGGCACGGAACTCGTGTGTAATACCGATCGGTAACTGGTGTATGGGGGCTGATGAGGGTCCGGTGATGCATGTGAATGCCGTCGATATCGCACCTCGATCGGAGGGTCCGGTCAACCGTCGGCGTACGGGAGCTTTCTGGTTCGGTCTGGTGTTGACGGTGCTCGGCACCGGCCTGCACCTTCCGATGTATCTCATGGCCCGCGACATGGGATATCGGTTGGCGGGCATGCCCATGGACGGCGCCATGATCACCGGGATGATCCTGATCGTGATCGGCTTGGGCGTCACCACGTACGGCCTGTTCCCGCAGCGCGCGGTGCACGACACGGTGGCCGGACTGCGGGTGCGGGCCCTCGACGACGCGCCGATCAATCGCGTGCACGTGGTGCTGCTGCTGATCATGGCCGCCGCGATCACCATCGACGTGATGAAGCCGACGACCCTGGCCTTCGTCGTTCCGGGTGTCGGTGCGGAATACCACCTGCGCACCCCGGCGAGCCCGCATCTGGATGCGCTACCGGTGGCGCTGCTGCCGCTGTCCGGTATCACCGGCACGGTGCTGGGGTCGTTCCTGTGGGGTTGGCTCGGTGATCGCATCGGCCGCAAGGCGGCGATCCTGCTGGCCGGAATCTTCTTCGTGGGAACCGCGATCTGCGGCGCGATGCCGAGCTTCGAGCTGAATGTCGCGATGTGCTTCATCATGGGCCTGAGTGCGGGCGGGATGCTGCCGATCGCCTTCACGCTGCTCTCGGAGACCATCCCGGCGCGCCACCGCGGTTGGCTGCTGGTGCTGGTCGGCGGCGATATCGCGGGGGCCTACGTCATCACCAGCTGGCTGTCCTCGACGATCGGCGAGACCTACGGCTGGCGCAGCATGTGGCTGATCGGCTTGCCCACCGGACTGCTGCTGGTGCTGCTGGTCCGCTGGATTCCGGAGTCGCCGCGGTTCCTGATGGCCATCGGCAGGCACCGCGAGGCCGAAGAGGTGCTGCGCACATACAATGCCGAGGTCATCGAGGTCGAGCAGCCGCAAGCCGCTGCCGAGGATGATCTGCAGGGCGGGTTCGGTCAGCTGCTGCGCCGTCCCTTCGCCGGAATGACCATCGTGCTGGCGCTTTTGGGACTCGGGGTCGGACTGGTCACCTACGGCTTCCAGCTGTGGCTGCCGACGAATCTGCGCAGCCTCGGATTCACCGGCGTCACCGCCGACAAGATCCTGCGTGACTCCGCGCTGATCGGTTTCCCGCTGAACTTCCTGGTCGCCTACTGCTATCACCGTTCGACCAAATGGACGCTGATCACGCTCAGCACGCTGCTCGCCGTCGCGCTCGGCGGTTTCGTAATCCTCGGTGACCATGTCGCCGACAACACCACGCTGCTGTATGCCCTTCTCGTGGTGCCGATCTGGGGTTCCAGCTCGGTGGTCGCGGTCATCGTCGCCTATGGCGCGGAGGTCTACCCGACCCGGATCAGGTCCCGCGGCAGCGGGGTCGCGGCGGCCATGACCAAGGCGGGCGGTGTGCTGGTCATCGCGCTGGTGGTGCTCGCCGTGGCCACGCCGTCGATCACCGTGACCGCACTGATCAGCGCGGCGCCGATCGCGATCGCGGCGGTGGTGGCCGTCGGGTTCATCGTCGAAACCCGGCGCAAGCCATTGGAAGAGATCACCGCCGAGGAGTTGGGCGTCGCGGCGGCATGATCGACACTGCAACTGCGTTGGAGCCCGCACTAACCGGCTCGATGCGCGATCGCCTGATAGCGGCCACAGTTCAACTCATCTCGACGGAAGGACTCGCCTCGTTGACCGTGCGTCGCGTGGCGCGGATATGCGGGGTCTCGACCATGGCGATCTACTCCAACTTCAGCGGTATGCCGGGCTTGATCCAGGCGGTCGGCTCGGAAGGTTTCGCACAATTGGTCGCGCGGCTGGCCGAATGCGAGGTCAGCGACGATCCGATCGCCGAAATCCTGGTGCTCGGCTTCATCTTTCGGGATGAGGCGGTGCGCAAACCCGAACTGTTCCGGCTGATGTTCGCCACCGAGTCGCCGAAGGCCGAGGTGAAGGTGCACCGCGGCAATGTGCTGGCCGATGGCAGCGATTCCGACTTCGAGAACTTCGCGGAGAGCTTCGATTTCGTGGTGCGCGCGACCCGGCGGGCGCTGGAGGCGAATCTGTTGCACAGCGCGAACGAGCGCTCGGCCGCTGCGCAGTTCTGGACCGGGTTGTACGGGTTCGTCCAGTTGGATATGGCCGGCCTGTATGGCGATCAAGGCGTATCGGAGGTGCTGTTGCCCTCGATCGTCAATATTCTGATCGGTATGGGTGCCGAACGCGCGACGATCGAGCGGTCGGTGGCGCGTGCCCTCGCGCAGGTCACCGCGCTGACCGGCCCGCACACGTGATCAGCCACGGAGTTTGACCGCGAGGCGCTGGGCGCGGGCCATGGCTCGCTCGGCGAAACCGTTGCGCTTGGGCAGCAATTCGAGTTGCAGCAGCAGTTCGTTCAGATCCCAGGTGGCCTTGCTGCGCCAGATGAGTCCGGAGCGGAACTGCCAGATGTCGACCACGAACAGGTCGAATTTCTTGTTGGTGCCTGCGAATCCGGGCGGATCGATCATGCCGAGGTGGGTGCCCGTCATCCGCCACGGCACGATCGCCGCCAGCGCGTCCGCGGTGACGACCGGCTCGAAGACGGTCGTGTAATTGACATCTGGGAATGCCCGCTTGGTGTCGTGGACGAACTTCGCGACCCCGGCGCGGCCGATGATCAGCTCGCCTTCGGACGGGTCCAGCCAGCGGGTGTCCTCGGTGACGCAGGCCGCCACCGCCTCGCCGTCGCCGGTGTTCCAACCGGCGATGTAGCGGTCGACGAACTCGCGCAGCCAATCGGTGTTCTCGATGGGCTCGGCGGCCGGGTCGAGGGCGAATTCACCAGAGTTCATGGCCGACACCGTACTTGGATAACAATGTCATCGGTTCGAATTACATTGTTATTCGAACCGATGACATTGTTATTCTTGGAGTCCGCTGCGAGGTGCGCGGACGTATAACGGTGTCAGCCCCGGCGATAACAATGTAATGGCCTGTCGGATAACACTGTAATTTCACTATGTGGACCCCGATCGGCCCTCGTTGCAACAGGTTTCAGCCATTTTGCGCTGCCGATCGAATATCGAAAGTAAGCTGCCTACCGTTCAATGCTCAGGGTAGAAATCGAGGACTGCGCAATGTCCGATGCAGCAATCGTCGGTATCGGCTGTCGATTTCCGGGTGGAATCGACGGACCGGGCGCCTTTTGGGATTTCCTGATCCGCAAGGGCGACGGCATCGTCGAGGTACCGCCGGATCGCTGGAGCCTCGACAAATTCTACGATCCGGATCCGGACGCGCCCGGCCGGATGTACACCCGCAGTGGCGGATTCCTGACCCAGTCGCTGTGGGAGTTCGACGCCGACTTCTTCGGCATCTCCCAGCGCGAGGCCTCGATCATGGACCCGCAGCAGCGGTTGCTGCTCGAGGTCGCGTGGGAGGCGCTCGACGATAGCGGAATGGCCGGACGGATCGCGGGCCGCGATATCGGCGTCTTCGTCGGCGGTTTCATGAACGACAATGCGGTGGGCCGCAACGTGGTCCGCTCCGCGATCAACAGCCACACCCCGACGAGCTCGTCGCACACCCTGCTCTCGGCGCGCATCGCCTTCCTGCTCGACCTGCACGGCCCGACCATGACCATCGACACCGCCTGCTCGTCGTCGCTGGTGGCACTGCATCAGGCCGTCCGCTCACTGGCGCTCGGCGAATGCAGCTCCGCCATCGTCGGCGGCGCCAATGCCATGCTGCAGCCGGAAACCTTTATCTCCATGTGCAAGGGCCGATTCCTGTCCGTCGACGGTCGCTGCAAATCGTTCGACGCCGCCGCCGACGGCTACGGCCGCGGCGAGGGCGCGGGTGTGGTGATCCTCAAGCCGCTCGAGGCCGCGGTACGCGACGGTGACCGCATCTATGCGGTGGTGCGCGGTAGCGGCGTGAACCAGGACGGCCGCACCTTGGCCATTCCGGTCCCGAATCCCGTTGCGCAGGAAGAACTTGCCCGGCGCGTGCACACCAGCGCGGGCATCGCACCGCATGAGATCGGCTACGTCGAGGCGCACGGCACCGGGACACCGGTCGGCGATCCGGCGGAGATGACGGCCCTCGGCAGGGTGTACGGCGCGATCGACGGCCGAACCGAGCCGCTGCCGGTCGGGTCGGTCAAGAACAATATCGGCCACACCGAGGCGGCAGCGGGCGTCGCCGGAGTCATCAAGGCCGCGTTGACCGTTCACCATCGGACGATCGCGCCGCAGGCCCGGCTGGACCAGCTCAATCCCGAGATCCCGTTCGACGAACTGCGGCTTCGGGTGCCGATGGCGACCGAACCGCTGGTCCGGCCGCTGGTGGCGGTCAACAGCTTCGGCTACGGCGGCACCAACGCGCATGCGCTCATCGGCCGCGCGCCAACTACCGTCGAAACCCGTTCCGACACAAAGGCAATGCGGCTGTCGATCCTGCCGCTGTCGGCGCGCAGCGAACCGGCGTTGCGCGCACTCGCCGCAGGGCTGTTGGCGGCGGCCGACACCGAACCGCTCGACACCCTGACCGAGGCAGCCTGGGTGCGCCGCGCGCATCACCCGTTGCGAACCGCCCTCCGCTACGGCGATTCCGGCGAATTGCGTTCCCAGCTGGCGGAATTCGCCGCTGGCGGTGGTCAGCCGCCCGCTCGAGCCATCGCGGAGGGCCACACCGATCCGGTATTCGTCTTCAGCGGTATGGGGCCGCAGTGGTGGGCCATGGGCCGCGGCCTGCTCGCGGGCGAAGGCCCGGCAGCCGAACTGGCGCGCGAAATCGATAGGGAATTCACCGAACTCGCGGGCTGGTCGATCCTCGAGGAGATGGGCCGCGACGAGGCGGACTCCCGGATCTCGCGCACCGAGATCGCACAACCGGCGAACTTCCTGCTCCAGGCCGCGCTGACGGCAGATCTCGCCGAGTTCGGCATTAGACCGGCCGTCACGGTGGGTCACAGCGTCGGCGAGGTAACCGCGGCCTATGTGTCTGGTGCGCTGTCGCTGACCGAGGCCGTCACGGTCAGTTATCACCGCTCCCGCCTGCAGGCCACCACTGCGGGGACCGGCGGCATGTTGGCGGTCGGGCTGACCGAGGCCGAGGCGCGCGAACTGCTGACAGACCTCGACGGCGTGTGTATCGCCGCCGTGAACAGCCCGTCGGCGGTCACCTTGGCCGGGGACAGTCAGGTACTGGTGGATCTCGGCGAACATCTCACTGCCGATGGCATTTTCGCCAAGGCGCTACGTGTCGAAGTCCCCTACCACAGCCATCTGATGGACCCGATCCTCGATGATCTGCGCACCGCACTGGCGACGCTCGCACCGGCGGATACCACCGTTCCCGCCTACTCGACGGTCACCGGTACGCAAGCGAAGCAACAGGATTGGGGTCCGGAATACTGGGCCCGCAATGTTCGCGACCAGGTCCGGTTCGCGGACGCGATCGGCGAGCTGCTCGATGCCGGACACCGGGTCTTCCTGGAAGTCGGCCCGCACCCTGTGCTGAGCGGAAGTATTCGAGAAATCCTTGTGCAGCAAGGCATTACCGGTGCCGCCATCAACACGCTGACCCGTGGCGGAGATGACACCGAGAACATACTGACCGCGATAGGCGAGTTGTACCGGGCGGGTTCGTTGGACGGTGACCGCCTGCCCAGCGCGATCGATCCGGGTGCCGGGCACGTCGACCTGCCGCACTATCCGTGGCAGCGCCGGTTCGTGTGGACCCAGGAGCCGGAAACGGAGCTGGATCGGATCGGCACCCCGAACGGATTCGCCATGCTCGGCGATCGCACTGCCTCGGTGGCCACGGAATGGGAAGTCCAACTGTCGGTTTCGAACCTGCCATGGCTGCGCGACCACGTCGTGGCCGGTGCCGTGGTGCTGCCGGGAGCGGCCTACCTGGACGCCGCCATGAGCGCCATCGCGCTACGCACCGGCCGGGATTCGTTCGGGCTCGAATCCGTCGAATTCATCAGCCCGCTGGTCGTAGACGAGCACGATGTGCCGGTAGTGCGGATCGGCGTGGAAGAGAGCACCCGCCGGTTCACGATCCAGTCCCGGCCCGCAGGTGGTGGCGGATGGACGCTCAACGCGCACGGCCGTCTCATCGAGGCGGACACCGACGCTACGACCGTCGCCATCGCGCCGCCGGCGGATTCGGTGGAGGTCGCGGTCGAGGAGCTGTACGAGAGCATAGCCGAGCGCGGACTCCGCTACGGCCCGGCCTTCCGGCTGCTGAGCCGGGTCTGGGTCGGTACGGATAGGGTTGTCGCACAGCTCGATTCGTCCGCAACGATCGGGCAGCGGCATCTCGCCCACCCCGCGATTGTCGATTCAGCCCTACAGTGCTTCGCCGCGCTGTACGCGAGAACGGCTGCGACACAGCGGAATTCCGGAACGGATGCCGAGGTGGTCGTGCCTGCCGCGATTGCTGGGATCCGTTGGACCGGACCGATTCCGGTCGATCCAGTCGTGGTTCTCACCCGCGTACCCGGCAATCCGCTGCGCGCCGATATCCGCATCGCGTCCGCGAGCGGCGAAGTCGCACTAACGATGTCGGGGGTGCAGTTCCGCGCTCTCACACCGCAGTCGGCTCTCTCCGAACAGCTCGACGGGCTGTTCTACGAGCCGGTGTGGGAGATCGTGACGGACTCCGCCGAACCGACGGTGCAAGATCTGCCCGGTGATGAGGAGTTCCTGCTCGTCGTCAACCTCGGTGCGGAAATCTCCCAGCGGGCCAAGGAAATCGCCAATGTGCGG
The DNA here is from genome assembly GCF_055584605.1 of Nocardia sp. NPDC102475. NCBI lineage: Bacteria > Bacillati > Actinomycetota > Actinomycetes > Mycobacteriales > Nocardiaceae > Nocardia > Nocardia sp. NPDC102475. The sequence continues at coordinate 152,389 of NZ_JBVJLS010000006.1, forward strand.
ATCCGGGCCGAGGTGGTGACGGTGGGTGAGCATGCCTCGGACAGCGTACAGTTGCTCGATCTGCTGCGTACCGCGCATTCCCGGCCCGAGGTCGAGCGCCTGCGGCTCGTTGTCGTCGCCGGGTCCGAACTCGACGGCATGCGCAATGTGTACGGGCTCGCACAGGTCGCCCAGGCGATCAAGGCCCTGCTGTCCGACGAGCTGCCCCTCGTGGTCCACGCCGTCGTGGTCACCGAACATGCGTTGTGCCTGCCGATCGACCGGTTCGCCCGGCTCGAGCATTCGGTACTGACCGGGGCGCGTCGCGAACTGCTCAACGAACTTCCGGCCGGACAGTGGCGACTGGTGGATACCGAACCCGCGTCCGCGGCGGCCGACATCCTCGAGCAGATCTACACCGACACCGCCATCGACGAGGTGGCGCTGCGTGCGGGCGCGCGCTGGACGATCCGTTGGCGACAGACCCTCACCGACCGGCTGGCCGGATGGGATGTGCCGCGGCCGCTCACCGATCCAGAACAGTCCTTCCGGCTCGATATCCCACGCTCGCGACTGCTGCCGGAACTCGCACTGCGCACCTGCGATCGGGTTGCGCCGGGACCCGACGAGGTCGAGATTCGGATGCAGGCGGTCGGCCTGAACTACAAGGACACCCTCAAGGTGCTGGGTGTGCTCACCGAAAAGGAGCTGGACGGAACATTCTTCGGCACCGAGATCGGCATGGACGGTTATGGCGTCGTGACACGGGTCGGCAGCAATATCTCCGATATCGCGCCGGGAGACGAGATTTCGGTCGTGGCACCGGGAATCGTGCAGCGCTACGTGACGATCCGGCCGGACACCGGCGCGACCACTCGGATGGACATCTTCCCGCCCGGCACCTTCGATCCGCTGCACTGCACCTCGGTAATGCCGCTGTTCACCGCCGAAATCGGGCTCGGCGAACTGGCGCGGGTGCGGCCGGGCGAAACGGTGCTGATCCACGGCGCGGCGGGCGGTATGGGCATGGCCGCCGTCCAAGTCGCGCTGCGCATGGGGGCGCGGGTGATCGCCACCGCCGGTACCGAGGAGCGGCGCGCCCGGGTGCGGGCGCTCGGCGCGCACGAGGTGCTCGGTTCCCGGTCGATCGGCTTCGTCGACGAGGTGCTGCGCTTGACCGACGGTGCGGGCGTCGATGTCGTCTACAGTTCCGCGCCCGGCGAGATCCTGCAGCAGAACTTCCGGGTCGCGGGCGAATTCGGCCGCATCGTAGATATCGGCAAGGCCGATATCTACGGCTCGGGCACCATCGACCTGCGCCCCTTCGACCGGAATCTGGCATTCTTCGCCGTCGATATCGACCGCATCCTGGCTCGGCGACCCGCGCAGGTGCGCCGGGCGGCGCGGCGCGTGGTGGACGCGATGTTCCACGGCGAGTACGCCGCATTGCCGAACACACCGTTCGCACTCGACCAGCTGACCTCGGCATTCGAAACGGTTGCGCGCTCCGCCCAGATCGGCCGGGTGGTGCTCGATCTGCGCGAAGAACATCCGGCGGTACGTCATATCCCGGGCGAATTCGAATTCGACCCCGCCGCAAGCTATCTGGTGACCGGCGGCTTCGGGGCGTTCGGTCTGGCCACCGCACGTCAGCTGGTGCGTGCCGGCGTGCGTCACCTGGTGCTCGTCGGTCGCAGTGGCGCGTCCACCGATGCCGCGCGAGAACAGTTGGCGCGGTTCGGGAACGAGGGTGTCGACGTGCGCGAGGAGCGCGTCGATATCGCCGACTACGACGCGGTCGCCGATCTCGTCGCGCGCATCCAGGTCGGCGGTGCGCCGCTGCGCGGTGTCATCCATGCCGCGGGCGTTGTCAACAACACCGAGATTCCGGAGGTCACCGCGGAATCGCTGCGCGAGATCTTCGATCCGAAAGTGATCGGCGCGACCAATCTCGATCGGGCCACCACCGCTGCGGGCGTCGAGCTCGACCTGTTCGTGTTGTACTCCTCGGCCAGCGGTATTGCCGGGCTTTCGCCCCAATTGGGTTATGCGTCAGCCAATTCCGCGCTCGACGCACTCGCCTGGACCCGGCGCGCACAGGGCAAGCCCGCACTGTCGGTGGACTGGGGGTTCATGCGCGGCGACGGCGGTATGGCCGACTCCCGGGCGGTATCCCGCTACGCCGAGATGACCGGATACGGCTCGCTGGATATGGATTTCGCGACCCTGCTACTACGCGAATGTCTGCGTTTCGACCTCACCCAGCTCGCCCTGCTCGACATCGACTGGGCGCAGTGGGCACTCGCGCACCGCTCGTCGGCGCGCGCGCCGCGGTTCGTCGAACTGGTCACCGCCGCGGGCGGCGGCGCGGCGGGAACGAGCGCGCTACGTGCCGAAATTTTGGCGCTGGAACCGGAATTCCGCGGCGAGGTGGTCGCCTGCCTGCTCGCCGAACAACTCGCGGTCGTCCTCGGCGTCGATGCGGACACCGTGGATCTGGCGACTCCGACCATGGAATTGGGGCTGGATTCGCTGATGGCCATGGAATTCGGTGCACGCGTCGTGAAAAGCCTCGGCGTCAAGATGTCGGTCCTCTCGATCGGGGCCGGACTCTCGCTGGCGGGCCTCGGCGTCAAGATCGCCGCTCAGATCGCGCACGAAGAAGCAAGTACCGAAACGACAGCAGCGTGAGGACTACTGCATGACAACTGAGAGCATCGATCCCCGTGCGCTCGCCCGTGCCCTGATGGCCAAGCACGATGCGGGCAATGGTGCCGGTACAAATCGTGCCGGCACGGCGACGGCGCCGGGACCCGAACGCGGTGCTGCCGATGTGCGGACCGCTCGCGGCCCGAGCCCGCAGACCTCCTTCCGCGATCATCCGGGTGTGCTCGAGGCCAACGAGAAGTTCGCCGCCTTCGACGCCTGGACGCGCGAGGCCGGTGTGCTCAATCCCTACTATCTGCCGCACGACGGCATCAGCGGGGCGGTGACCAGCTTCGCGGACCGGGACATGCTGAACTTCAGCAGTTTCGGCTATCTGGACTTGGCCGCCGAGCCGCGCGTGCATGCCGCCGCCATTGCCGCGATCGGCCGCTACGGGACATCCGCGGCCGCGGTCCGGATGGTTGCGGGGGAGCTACCGCTCTACGGCGAGCTGGAACGCGAGCTCGCGCGGATCTACGACACCGAGGCCGCCATCGTGACGGCCAGTGGCTTCCTCACCAATGCGGCGGCCGTCGCCTTCCTGCTCGGAAAGCGCGATATCGCGGTCTGCGACTCACTGATCCACAACAGCATCGTCTCCGGTACCGAATGGGCGGGCTGCAAACGAGTCACCTTCCGGCACAACGATCCCGAATCGCTGGACGCGATCCTGGCGATGTCGCGGCGCAGCTTCGATCGGGCCCTCGTGCTGATCGAAGGTGTGTACAGCATGGACGGTGATGTGGTCCGGCTGCCCGAAATCATCGAGGTGGCAAGGAAATACGACTGCTCGATCATGATCGACGAGGCGCATTCGTTCGGTGTCCTCGGCGAGCGCGGGCTCGGTGCGCGCGAGCTGTTCGACCTGCCCGGCGATGCTGTCGATGTCTGGATGGGCACACTGTCGAAGGCGCTCGGCAGCGTCGGCGGCTACCTGGCGGCCAATCGCGAACTCGTCGAAGGGTTCAAGTACTCCGCCGCTGGTCTGAGCATGTACACGGCCTCACCCGCGCCGTCCGCGGTGGCGGCGGCACTGGAGGGTCTGGCCGTGCTGCACGACGAGCCGCAACGCGTCGCGGCACTGCGGCACAACGCCGAGTACTTCCATCGCCGGGCCCGCGATCTCGGCTTCGACACCGGCAACGGCCAGGCCACACCGATCACTCCGATCATCACCGGCGCGAACGAACCCGCGGTGCGTGCCTCGATGGAACTGCTGGAGCGCAATGTGATGGCCAATGCCATCGGACATCCGGTGGTCCCCGAGGGCGAGGCGCGATTGCGGTTCTTCATCAACTGCCGTCATACCGAGGCGCAGCTCGACCATGCGTTGGACACCCTGCGGTCGGTGTTCGACGGTCTCACCACGGAAGAGAGTCACCACTCGTGAAATTGCCGGCCAGTTCTTCTCTGTTGCGAAAAGCGTTGGTGCCATTGGCATCGGTGACGCTGATGGCGGTGCTGTTCGTACCGGCCCACTCGGCCATGATCGCCCCGGTCGAGACCGATCCGAACAGTCCGCTGGCGAGCCGGTTCCATTTCACCGAGATGCCGATCGCGCTGCCGCCGGGGCTGCCCGAGCGCAAGATCCGGCATATCGAGCCACGGTACGAGCATGTCGTCGCCTGGATGTCCTCGGTCAACTCCGCGGCGGCCATCAACGATATCGACGGCAACGGCCGTGCCGATGATCTGTGCCTGGTCGATTCCCGATCCGACACGGTGATCGTGACGCCGACGCCGGACAGCGACACCAGCCGCTACGCGCCGTTCGTACTCGATCCGGCCCCGCTGCCGACCGACGACCGGATGGCCCCGACCGGCTGTGTCCCAGGCGATTTCGACCACTCCGGGCGCATCGGTCTGATGGTGTATTACGGCGGCCGTACCCCGATCCTGTACCTGCCGCGCGCGGGTGCCAAGCATCTGGACAACAAGGCATTCCGGCCGGTGGAAATGGTGGAACCGCCTGCCACCAAGGACGGCAGCTATCAGGGCGCGCGCTGGTTCACCCTGGCCGCCTCCGTCGCCGACTTCGACGGTGACGGCAACCCTGATGTCTACCTCGGAAACTATTTCCCGGACAGCGATTTCATCGGTCCGGACGGTCAGCACAGCTTGACCCTCAACGAATCGTTCTCCAAAGCGACCAATGCCGGGACCGACCGAATCCTCACCTTCCAGCAGGGCACCGGCGGTGCCGAGCCGACCGCGGTGTACCGCGAGGTGGTCGATGCGCTCCCGGAGGGAAAGGCGAACGGCTGGACGCTGGCATCGGCCACCCAGGACCTCACCGGCGATCAACTACCCGAGCTGTATGTCGCCAACGATATGGGCCCGGATCGCCTGTTCGTGAACAAGTCGGCGCCGGGACACATCAGCTTCGGCGCGGCCGAAGGTGAACGCGGCCCGACGGACCCGAAGTCCTTTGTGCTCGGCCATGATTCGTTCAAGGGCATGGGCGCGGACTTCGCCGATCTCGACGGCGACGGCATGCCCGATCTGTTCGTCAGCAATATCGCGCAGCGCTGGGGCATCGTCGAAGCCAACCTCGCCTTCTACAACACCGCAGCCGATCCGAAACAAGCTGCGGCGCAACTGGAGTCGGGGATCGCCCCGTTCAAGAACCGGGCCGTGGAGAAGGGCATCGCCTGGGACGGCTGGTGCTGGGATACCAAGGTCGCCGACTTCGACAACAGCGGCCGACCACAGATCGTGCAGACCAACGGCATGTTCAAGGGTTCGAGCACGCGTTGGCCGCAGGTGCAGGAAATGGCCACGATGAACGACGACTTCAGCAAGTACCCGTGGGCTTGGCCGAAATTCACCGAGGAATCGGACCTGGCGGGCAATAACCGGATCGGTTTCTTCGCCCAGGACGACAGCGGCAAGTTCACCAATATCTCGCCCGCCCTGGACACCTTCGCGGCGACACCCACCCGCGGCATCGCGGTCGGTGACTCGACCGGAACCGGCAACCTCAGCTTCGCGGTCGCCAGGCAGTGGGAAGCGCCGGTCTTCTACCGCAACGACGCTCCGCATCCCGGGCAGTACCTCGGCCTGCGACTGTTGACCCCACCGACCACCGCTGCCGCCGGCGAGACAACGGTCGCAGGCAAGCCGGTGCTCGGGTCTGCGGCCCTCGGCGCCGAAGTCACCGTGACGATGCCGGACGGCAAAACCCATGTGGCACAGGTCGACGGCGGCAGTGGGCACGCGGGTAAACGGTCCACCGATATCCACGTCGGACTCGGCGATATCGATCCCACTACCGCGCTGTCTGTACAACTCGCGTGGCGCGATAACCATGGCGCCGTGCACACCCAGCAGCTGCAACTGCGACCGGGGCAACACACCCTCGTTCTCGACTCCGATGCCCGGGAGGTGCACCAGTGAGTGTTCAAGGAAACGGCATACATTCGAACGGAACAGCCGTCGTCGAAAGCACCAACGGCTCCGCGCCCGAGCCCGAGCCGACACCGGCGCAGGCCTGGCGGCGCAAGTGGTTGGGCGTCAATATCGAAGGACGTGATCCGCGCTATCTCGCACTGCGCAACTTCGCGGCCTCGCTGACGATCTTCAATATCCTGGGCTTCCTGTGGCTCGGATTCGAGCAGCCGTGGCTGTGGCCGTTCCTCAGTGCGGGTACCGCGTACGTGGTGGAGATGATCCTGGAAACGCTGGCGGCGTGGGCCTATCGCCGCCCGGCGGGCTACCGGGGCAACGGACTTCGCGGGCTGATCGTGTTCCTGCTGCCCGCGCACATCACCGGTGTGGCCTTCAACTTCCTGATGTACGCGGCAGACCAGTTCCTGCCGATCATGTTCGGCATCACGGTCGCGGTCGGCACGAAGTGGGTGCTGCGGGCCAAGGTCAACGGCAAGGTCAAGCACTTCATGAACCCGTCGAACTTCGGGATCGTGGTCGCGCTGCTGGTCTTCCCGACGATCGCCGTTGTCGGTCCGTACCACTTCGTCGAGAACGTCTCGGGTCCGGCCGACGCGCTGATCGTGCTCGGTCTGCTCGGCGCGGGCACCATGCTCAACGCCAAGCTGACCAAGAAGACACCGCTGATCATGGCCTGGCTCGGTGCGTATGTGCTGCAGGCGGTGGTGCGCGGCCTGCTGGACAGCAATATCTCGATTATCGCGGCGCTGCTGCCGATGACCGGTATCGCCTTCGTGCTCTACACCAACTACATGATCACCGACCCGGCGACGACACCGTTCGCCAAGCGCGATCAGATCATCTTCGGCGCCTCGGTCGGTCTGATGTACGGCGTGCTGATGGCCATGCACGTCTCGTTCGGCTTGTTCTTCGCGCTGGTGATCGTCTGCGCGAGTCGCGGAATGTTCTGGTGGAGTCGGAATATTCGGGAGTGGCTTGCCAATCGCGCGACCGTCGTCGCGGTGGACGTCCAGGAGGCGGCACCTGAGTTGGATGAACTGGCGGCGGTTGAGTCGAGTGAGCCGGTGGCAACTGAATCGGATGAGCCTGTGGCGGTTGAGTCCCGAGAGCTGGTGATAGCTGAGTCGGGTGAGCTGGCGGCAGTCGAGTCCGGCGATCCGGCGGTGGTCGAGCCTGGCGATCCGGCGGTGGTTGATTCGAGCGAGCCGGTGGTGGTTGAGTCGGGTGAGCCAGTGGTAGCTGAATCGGGCGAGCCGGTGGCGGTTGAGTCCGGCGATCCGGCGGTGGCCGAGTCGGGCGAGCTGGCGGCGGTTGAGTCCGGCGATCCGGCGGTGGCCGAGTCGGGCGAGCTGGCGGCGGTTGAGTCCGACGATCCGGTGGTAGCCGAGTCGGGCGAGCCGGTGGTAGCCGAGTCGGATGAGCCGGTGGTAGCCGAGTCGGGCGAATCGGTGGCGGTTGAGTCCGGCGATCCTGTGGCGGTTGAGTCGGGTGAGCCAGTGGTAGCTGAGTTGGATGAGCCGGTGGTAGCCGAGTCGGGCGAATCGGTGTCGGTTGAGTCGGACGATCCGGTGGCAGTCGAGCCTGGCGATCCGGCGGAAGTCGAACCGGAGAAGGAACCGGCGCGGTCCTGATAGCTGAAACCAACACCACCGCAACAGAATCGAAGGTCATATGCCATCGCTGATCGGACCACTTCGCTCCACTCTGCTCGGCACGAATATCGAGCAGGAACCGCTGAAACGGCCCGGCTTCGCCACGCCGAGCCCGGCGACCGCCGCCGAACTAGAGCGGGTCGCCACCCATCTGTCCACGAGCATCCACGTCGCCGTATGCAGTAAGAACAATGCGGAGTTGATCGAGCAGATCCAACAGCTGCCCGAGCAGTACCAGGGCTTCGCATTCGAGGGCGCCGCAACTGGTCTCGCGGCCGTCGACTCGATCACCCCGTTCAGCCATCGCGCCGCGGACCTGTTCACCGGTCCCGCGGCCAAGCACGACCTGACCATGTATGTCGGCGTCGGTCTTGCGATGGGCAAGATTCCGAAACCGATTTGGAAGAAGGTCTTTCCGAAGCATCCGGTGTACCGCTGGCTCGCGATCGACGGATACGGCTTCTACAACGCTTTCTTCCGCACCGAGAAATACATCGACCGCCAGCACGTCGACCAGCGGTACCCATCCTGGATGGGGGACACCGCACCATTGAAACGGGCTGCTGATCAGGGCATCGGGCGCGCACTCTGGTTCATCGGCGGCGGCTCGGTCGAGGGTGTCGCGGCGCGGATCGCGGAGTTCGACCCGAGCAGGCATGCCGACCTGTGGAACGGCATCGGCATCGCGACCACCTTCGCCGGTGGTGTGGAAGTCGCCGACCTGGAAGCGATTCGGTCACTGGTGCCGCAGTTCCATCGGCAGTTGGCGGCGGGATCGACCATGGTCGCGAAGATCCGGCAGCAGGCCGACAGCGCCACCCCGCACACCGAGGTCGCGGTGCGGACCTATACCGGCCGCACCATCGACGAGGCCGCGGCCTTGATCGATAAGGCGTTCGTCGGCATACCGGAGGACGGTACCGCCACCAGTTATCACGCCTGGCGCGACCGTCTCGGTGAGCTCGCCGTACCCGGTGGGAGCTGAAAATGACTGTGCGCTGGACGGATAAGCATGTGATCGTCACCGGCGGCTCCGATGGCATCGGAGCCGCCGTGGCCGCCGCGTTCGCCATGCGCGGCGCGCGCGTCTCGGTCATCGCCCGGCGGGAGGCGCCGCTGCGCGCCACCGCCGAGCGGATCGGTGCCGACTGGCGCACCGCCGATGTGACCGACCGAACGGGGCTCGCGGTCGCCGTAAAAGAACTCGAGGAACGCAACGGAGACTGCGCGGTGATCGCCTGCTGCGCGGGTCTCACCCTGCCCGGACTGTTCCTCGATATCGACAGCGATGAATTCGGCATCCAGAGCGATGCGAACTATCTCGGCTCGGTCAACGCCATTCGATGTGTACTGCCCGGCATGGTCGAACGTGGCGAAGGGCGTGTCCTGCTGACCAGCTCGACGGCGGCCTTCCTCGGCATCCCCGGATATTCGAGCTACGGGCCGACCAAGGCGAGCGTCCGTCAGCTCGGGCTGTGCCTGCGCTACGAAGTCGAGCCATCCGGGGTGACGGTATCCGTGCTGTATCCGGCCGACACCGACACTCCCGGACTCGCCAGGGAGAACCTGCGTAAACCGGCCGAGACCAAGGCCATTACCGGTTCGATCAAGCCGATGCCTGCCGAGAAGGTCGGCGAAGCGGCGGTACGTGGCCTGGCGCGGGGCCGCCATCACATCACGGTGGATCCGCTGACCACCTTCTTCATGCGGTGGGCCAATCTTCCGGAGGATCTGTCCCGTCCGTTCTTCCGCCGCAGTATCGCCCGCGCACGTCGACATGCACAGCAGGAGCAGACCTGATGTCCACCACAGTCAGCGGCGGGGAAGCCTCGTTGCGTGCGCAATTGCGCCGCATCTTCACCGCGGGCCCCGGCGAGGAGGGGCGCCCGCTGCCGCTGCGCACGAAGATCAACTACGCACTGTGGCTGACCCGCCCCGAAATCGCGCCGATGTCCGGTGCGGTCATGGTGGCCGATGTCCTGTTCAGCGCGCACACCGCAGCCGAGATCTGGTCGGCGCCGATGATCGTGGCCGCGGTGATGCTGGCCGCCGCGATTCAACTGTTGCACGTCGCCAATTGCCTGGCCGATCGCTGGGTGGACGTCGAATACAAATCCAAGTTCTCCCGCATGGTTCGAGATCTCGGCGTGCGATTCGTAGCCTGGCAGATCTACCTCACCACCGCGGGCATCGGCGTCGGGGCCGTCTACCTCGCCGTGGCGACCGGGCATCTCGATCTGCTGCTGATCATTCCGGTCGGCACCCTGTTGCTGCTCGAATATTCGTTGCCACCTTGGCATTTCAAGGCCGCCGGATTCTGGCAGATTCCCTGGACCTACATCATGACCATGGTTTTTCCCGGCGTGGTCGTGCTCCGGCTGTACGACCGGCCGATCGAAATACCTGCGCTCATCGCCATTCTCGGCTTGGGGCTGACGACCACCGGAGTTTTCGTCGCGAACACCGCCGAAGACATCCCGGAAGACACCGAGCACGGATTCCGGACCTCGGTGGTGGCGCTCGGTCTGCGCGTCTCGCTGTTCGAGTCGATGACGCGGGTCACCGCCGGCGCCGCACTCGTGGCCGGGTCCGTCGTCGCCATGGTGGGATTTACCTGGACATTGCTCGTGTATGCCGTTGGCGTGTCGATCGTTATCGCCTACCTGGGCCGGACCCAGCTCGGTACCTGGGGCAAGCCGCTGGACGACGCCATGCCGCTCGTCCGATCGCAGGCGAAGCTGTTCGTATACATGGTCGCGCTCGTCGCTTGGGCGGCCGTCGTTCCGGCTGCCGCGGTGTTCTGCCAACGATGAGCGGATCGCGAAAGACCATGGAGCCACGATCATCATGACCATCGAGATTCGCTCCGACCGCGAGGCTCTGCTCGTCGAACTGGTCGATGAGCACGGCCGCGCAATCGGAGCACGTTCTGTGGCCGAGGCACACCGCCCGCCCGGACAGCTGCACCGCGCCTTCTCGGTACTGCTGTACGACGCGTCCGGACGGATCTTGCTGCAGCGTCGTGCGGCAGTCAAAACCCGCTTCCCGCAACGTTTTTCGAACACGTGCTGTGGTCATCCCGCACCCGGCCAGGATGTGGTCGCCGCGGCATCGATCCGGCTCACGGAGGAGCTGAACCTGACCGTCACGGAGTTGACCGAGGCGGGCATCTACCGCTATCGGGCCGCCGACCCACGCGGCAATCAGGTGGAGCACGAATGGGATCACGTGCTGGTCGGCGTCATATCCGGTGACCTGCCCCACCCCAACCCGGCCGAGGTCTCCGAATGCGCCTGGGCCGACCCCACCGAGCTGCTCGGACGTATCTCGACGGCACCCGACTCCTATACTCCTTGGCTGCGAGGTGTCCTCGAGATCGCCACGCGTGCAGCCGATTTCACTCATGCAGACATCAGGAAGGGCCTCAACCAGGGACGCGGTTAGCGGATCTTCCTAACGTACGCGGAAGCGATGACCAATCACGTCGTCGGCGTGGACGCCGACGGTGTCCGGGGGACCTGCTACGGGTTCGTCGAGTGGACGATGCGCGGTCAACCGAACCTCATCGACCGGTCACGAACGCTCCACCGTGACCGGTTGATTCAGCAGAACGGTTCATGAAAACATCGGACGAGAATGCGCTGGTGGAGAGGTCCTCTCGACGTATGCCGCCCCTAATACATTCTCGGCTGATAGTGGAACGTGGGGGCGGGGCGCGCAGTGGATTTCATGGCTTCCAGTTTGTTTCGCGTAGCCAGGTTGCCAGGTCCATCAGGTTCGGGTGCTCCGTGCGCAGTGCCGCGAGATCCAGTGGTTCGTCGGGGCGCTCGTTGAAGTAGCTGAACATCTTCGCTACTTGCTCGTCGAATGCGCGGACCTGTTCGATCGGCACCTGGAAGCTGCGAGCGGGTACTCCTGCTGTGCGGCCGAAGGTTTCGGCGATCTGCGGTGGGGTCAGCCGGTCGCCTGCGATGGGGACCGTGCGGCCGAGGTAGTCCGCGGGCCGGTCGAAGGCGATGGCGGCGAAGGCGCCGATATCGTGTACCGAGATCAGTGATACCGGGATATCCGCTCGGACAGCGAGATTCAGCACGAGCCCGTTTTCATCGACCACTGGACGGTTGTACGAGTTGAAATTGTCCATGAAGAAGACCGGGCGCAACACTGTGGCCGGAAGGCCCAGCGATTCGATGTGCCCTTCGATCGTCTGCTTGGCCGCGTAGTACTCGACACCCGAATCCTCGCCCGCACCCTTCAGCGAGCTGTACACCAGATGCTCGATGCCGGACTCCGCGGCGATCTCGCCCACCGCCTTGCCCCGCCGCTCTTCGGCCGCGATGCCCTCGGCGGTGATGTGCGCGCCGGTCATCATGGTCAGCATCAGGAAGACGCCGTAGGCGCCGTCCATGGCCGCCCGCACCGACGCGATGTCGTCCAGATCGCCTTCGATGAGATCGGCACCGCTTTCGCGCAACCCCTGGGCCGCAGGCGACTCCAGATCACGCACGAATGCGTGGACTTCCCAACCGTTTTCGAGCAGTCGTGCAGTTGTCGCCCGGCCTTGCTGTCCGGTCGCACCGATCACGAGAACCGGTCCCTTGTCGCCCGTCATGTCAAACTCCTTGTGCTGGGTGATCGTTTCTCGATCTCCTGTTGCACTCGACGCTAGAGACGGGCGGCGGCGCGGTCCTGTTACCGATGCTGCTACCCACAGAGGGCAGGCAATCCTAGCGGCCATGTCAGCACGCCGCTACCCACGATGGGATCTCGATGACCGACAACCATCGCGCCGAACTCGCTGACTTTCTCAAGGCGAACCGCTCCCGGTTGCGACCTACCGATGTCGGTCTGCCCGGGGATCTGGTCCCGGGCCGGCGGCGCACCCCGGGTCTGCGCCGCGAAGAGGTTGCTGAGTTGGCCGGGGTAAGTCTCACCTGGTACACCTGGCTGGAACAGGGCCGCAAGATCGCCGCGAGCCCGCAGGTGATGGACGCGCTCGCGCGGGCGTTGTGCTTGGATCCGGTGCAGCACAGGCATTTGCGGCGCCTCGCCGGGCTCGCCGACCCCGCCGTGAATTATCAAGCCGGAGGGGAGATCTCGCGCCTGCAACGCCTGGTGGATGCGTTGTATCCCACGCTGGCGGTGATCCACGATGCCCGCCTGGATTTCGTGGTCTGGAACAGCGCGTTCAGCCGGATCCGCACCGACCCGGCCGAACTCGCACCGGAGCGCAGGAACCTGCTGTGGTGGATTTTCACCGATGCCCGCAACCGGGTCATGATGCGCCGCTGGGAGCCCGCGGCGCGTGCCATTCTCAGCCAGTTCCGCGCCGTGGTCGGCAGGGCGCCGGGCGATGAACGCCTTTCCCTGGTTGTCGCCGAATTGTCCGCTGCCAGTACAGAATTCCGAACCTGGTGGGCGGAGTACCAGGTGCAGGACTTCCGCCCGACCGTCATCGGCCTCGACCATCCCGAGGCGGGCCCGATCGACTTGGAGCTGTATCAGATGCGCCTGGTGGAGAACCCGGAACTGCTGCTGGTGGTTCAGCTTCCGGCAACCGACGACGACCGCGAACGCATCCGCACCTACCTGAACGCATAGGAGGTCCGATTGCAGAGTGCGGAGCCGGTGCGACTGGCCGGGGTGACATCTCGGTTTGGGGACCCGCCGATCAACGATACTTGAAGGTTCACACACGATTGCTCGGTCCATGGGGACCGTCAAGCCCACCCGCCAGGTTGGTCAGCACCCGGAGTTGGATTCCCGCCTGCTCGTGCAGCACAGCAGGTCGCCGACCGGTTCGGGCGCCCCGAGCGGAGCGATCGGCACTGTGGCCACCCAGGCGTGCGGCGATGGGCGGCCGAGCGGTCGAAAGTGTTCGGCGGCAAGGCGATACACGAACAATTGCACCGTGCGCAGCGCATCCGGCCACTCGTACTCGATCGCATGCACCCGGTTTCCGCCGCCCGGTCCCAGAATTCGCTCGCGGTCGGCATCGGTGGTATCGCCATTCGTCCAGGCCATCGCCCGTGGACACTGCCGGGGAAACCAATAGCTCGGCGCATTCCTGGCGACGACGGCCCACACGTATGCCTCGGGTGCCGCGCTGTCGCCGCGATCCGCGGGACAAAGCGCTCGATCGTCGGGTCTTCGGAGAAGTGCAATACCTGACCCGGCTCGGGGTACACCTCAGTCGTCTTCCGGCCAACTGTCTTCGATAATCAGTCTGCCGGATTGCATTGCCTGCGTGTACTGTTCGGCGACCACCGGGGCGGGGTAGGTGGGCCAGTAGGAGATGGCGCCGGTGGGTTTGTCGATGACGCAGACCGAACCGCCGATGGTCGGGGGTAGTGGGGGGTTGTGTGGGTCGATACCCGGTGGGGGCGGGAAGATGGCGACGACGGTGAACCCCGCGTCGAATTCGGTGAGCAGGTTGTTGATGCCGTCATCGGTGGCCAGGTAGTGATCGGCGAGGCGTTGTGCCTCGGCGAGATCCACCGGGGTGCTCGCCTCGGTGGGGTAGGCATGGATATCCATATCAGAGAATTTACGGCCAAAGGCGAACGGGCCGTGGTCATTCGAAGTGGACGGTGGCGATCATCCGGCGGGCCAGGGTTTCCGGATCGGAGCTGTCACCGAGTGCCGAATCCTGTAGTGCCCCTTCGCGCCACAGAGCTGCGAAGCCGTGGACCAGCGACCAGGCGGCGAGACGGGTGGCTTGTTGCTGCTCAACGGTGTTGTCGGGCTGCATGACCGAGACTCCGGAGCGCAGCGCCGCACCTGCCGCCGTGCGGGCGGCGACCAGGCGCTCGTCGTCGGCGTGCAGGAGTTCGCGCCGGAACATCACATCGAAATGGCCGGGATGTTCGCGGGCGAAGCGCGTGTAGGCGACCGCGACCTCGCGGAATTCCGGTCCGGCCGCGGCCAGCTGCTCGGCGAGCAGGTCGAAACCTTCGATGGCGAGTGCGGTCAATAGCCCCGCCCGATCGCCGAAGTGGTGCGCGGGGGCCGCGTGCGAGACGTCGGCCCGGCGGGCCAGCCCGCGCAGGGATACCGCGTCGACACCGTCGGTCGCGATCTGATCGGCGGCCGCGGCCAGGATGGTGGCCCGCAGATCGCCGTGGTGATAGCTGTCCTTCGCCATGTCTCGATGGTCGCCCAAAATCTAGCCATTGACAAGTTTCCCGCTCAGACCTAATCTAGTCACTGTCAAGATTTGGTGCTCGACCCACAGGAGACTCTGATGGCACCGCTGGTTGTACTCATCGTCATCGCCGGACTCGCTCGGTTCATCGGCTGGCTCGGCAACCTCGGTTGGCTCGACTCCTGGCCGCACGCCGCCGCACTCGGGCTGGCCGCGATGTTCGCCCTCACCTCGAGCGCGCACTTCGTCGAGCCGAAGCGCGGGGCACTGATCGCCATGGTGCCACCGCGGCTGCCCAATCCGGCGGGCTGGGTGACCTTCACCGGCTTGCTCGAAATCGGCGGCGCGATCGGGCTTTTGATCCCGCCCATCGCCAAACTGGCCGCTGTGGGCCTGATCCTGCTGCTGATCGTGATGTTCCCCGCGAATATCCGTGCGGCACGGGCGGATATCGGCATCAAGACCATGCCGCTGCCGCTACGCACCATCGTGCAGGGCATCTTCCTCGGCGCGGGCGCGCTCGTCCTGCTCGGCTGATCACCGAAACCAGCGTCGGCACACCGAATTCCGGTGTGCCGACGCGCTGTTGTGCCAGCGCCTCACGGGTTGCTGGTGTCGTATGTTGCGGCCAGCAGCACCGCGAAGTTCCCTTGATACCGACCTGGGACAGCTGCGCGGCCCGACGCGTGCGGAGGCCAGCGTTCCGCAGCGCAATGACGTGCGGGTTCGCAGCGGTATCCTCCGACGGGCACGGTTGCGCCGCCGAGAGGATATCGATGTCATCACTGATTCCCGCGACACTCGGCTGGCTGGTGCTCGGCTACGTCGGCGCCATCACGCTGGGTCGGCTGATGTTGTTGCGGGACACGATCATCGATCAGCTCATCAATCGCAACCTGCTCTGGAGCATCGCCGCCCTGCTGTGCTACCGATGCGCCCAGGCGAGTGTCACCAGTCCGGTCTACGTCCTCGCGCTGGGATGCGTGGAAATGACAACCATGCACCTGTTTGTCATAGCCCGATACCTTCTCGCCGAGACCGATTCGACAGTGGTGTGGCAGCGGCTGCGTCGGTGCGGTTTCGTCGCCGCGGCCGCCACCGTCGTCATGTTGCTCGCCGGGATGATGGCACAGGACAACGGACGACCGGTCGATCTGAGTGCACACGGGCCCGCGGCGATCTTCGGGATCGCCTATGCCGCACCGCTTGCGGTCAATATGGTCGTTTTCCTGCTCTCGGGCATCCACGAGCTGCGCTTGGGCGACCTCAGCGCCAAGATGCAGGTGGTCTGCTGGATTCTGGGCATCAGCGGCGGCTTCGTCTTGAGTAATCAGGCACTTTCCACCGCGCAGTTGCTGACGGGGCGACCCGCCCTCGGTCCGCATTTGCCGCGTGGAGAACTCGATTTCGTGCTCTGCGTGACCCTCAACGTGACCCTGCTCGCCATCCCTTTGCTCAGCGCGCTGCTCACGCTGGCCGGTTGGGATCGCGACGCTCGAATCTGTCGCCGACTGCGGCCGCTGTGGCGCGACCTCACCGCGGCGGTCCCGGAGATCGTGCTGCCCGCCGACGCACGACACGGTGCGGATTCGGTCACCCGGCTGTTCCGCATGACCGTGGAAATCCGCGATGCACTGCTGCACCTCGGTTCCTACCTCCCCGCCGAGACCACGCATCCGCATGACGAGACCGAATCGGATTGGGAGATAACCAATTACGCACACCGTTTGGCCCACGCCGTGCGCGCCAGAAAGGCGGGCGAACCCCCGGTCGCCATCGGATCCGGCTCCCGGCTACCCGTGATCGCACACGATTTCGATGCCGAACTCCGGCATCTGCTCGGCCTCGCACGCGCCTGGCCGAAAACCGCACTGCGATGATCGGATGCCGCGGAACATGTATCCCATGACCTACAAGATCGTTTCTCGGCAGTTCGATGTCGATGTGGACGGCTCATCGCTGACCGGCTATCTGGCGCGCCCGGAGGGCGACAGCACATTTCCGGCCGTCTTGGTCGGCGCCGAGCTGTGGGGACTCACCGAGGACGCGCGCCGGATCGTCGATCGGGTCGCCGAACTCGGCTATGTGGCCTTCGTGGTGAACGTCTATCACCGCTCGGGTCCGGAAACGGCTGCGGGACTGGCCGAGACCGACGAGAACCGGACGCGTGCCTTCGGCCTGCTCGGCGAGCTCACCCGCGATGGTGTCGAGGCCGACTTCCGGGCGGCTATCGCCTATGCCCGCGAACACGGCGGTGCCACCGACAAGACCGGTGTGCTCGGCTTCAGCCTCGGCGGCCATCTGGCCTACTTCGCGGCCACCCGACTGGACCTGGATGCCGCGGCCATTTTCTACCCCGGCTGGCTGACCACCGCGGGCACCGCGCTGAGCAGGCCGGAGCCGCTGCTGGCCGCGACCGAGAACATCGCCAAGGGTGATGTGCGGCTGCTGCTGTTCTTCGCCGAACTCGATCACGTCATCGATGCCGAACAGCGCGAACAAGTCGAGTCGGCCTTGAATCAGGCCGGTGTGCGGCACGAATCGGTGGTCTACCCGGGCGCGAAGCACGCCTTCTTCTTCCCCGACCGGGAACCGTACGACGAAGCCGCCGCCGCGGATTCGTGGCAGCGCACCGCCGACCTGTTCGCCACCGAATTGGGCTGAGCCCGAACCGGATACGACGAGAGCCCGACCGGCCCTGTCTCCCCCTCCGAAGACAGGCCCGATCGGGCTGTAATAAATATCCCTCGGAGAGCTTGACAGGGCCTTAAAGGAGCCTTAATGGAGATGCGTCAAGCGGATCAGTGCCGCTTGGCGCCGAGCTGGGCCAGGAATTCCGCATTGGTCGGAGCCTGACGCAGGCCCTCCAGGAGCAGGTCCGTGGCCTGCTGACCGTCCACTGCGGCGAGGGTGCGGCGCAACAGGTGGGTGGCTGTCAATTCGTCCGGGGTGAGCAGCAATTCGTCCTTACGGGTGCTGGACTGCGCGATATCGATGGCGGGAAAGACCCGGCGGTTCGCGGTCGCGCGATCCAGTTTCAGCTCGGCATTGCCGGTGCTCTTGTACTCCTCGAAGATCACGGTGTCGGCCAGCGAACCGGTCTCCACCAGGGCGGTGGCGATAATGGTGAGCGAGCCGCCGTTCTCGAAATTGCGTGCGGCGCCGAGGAATTTCTTCGGCGGCGCGAGCGCGGCGGCATCGACGCCACCGGAAAGTACCCGCCCGGAGGACGGTGCGGCGTTGTTGTACGCGCGGGCGAGGCGGGTCAGCGAGTCGAGCAGTACAACGACATCCCTGCCCATTTCGGCTAGGCGCTTGGCATGTTCGATGGCGAGTTCAGCCAATGCGATCTGCTCGCGCGGGGTTTGGTCGAAGGTGGCGGCGGCGACGTCGGCGGGTACCGACCTGGCCAGATCGGTGACCTCCTCGGGACGCTCGCCGACCAGCACGAGCATCAGTTCGCACTCCGGGTGGTTCTTCGCGATACCGTGCGCGATCGCTTGCAGCACAGAGGTTTTACCCGCTTTGGGCGGCGCGACGATGAGTGCACGCTGACCCTTGCCGATGGGCATGACCAGATCGGTGACCCGCGTCGTCATGGCATGCGGTTCGGTTTCCAGGCGCAACCGCTGGTTGGGGTAGATGGGGACGAGGTCCTCGAAGCGGGGCCGGGCGCGCTCGGGACCCTGACCGTTGACCGATTCGATGCGGACCAGCGGATCGAGCTTGTCGCTGCGTGCGGGTTCGGCCGTGCCGGTAATGAAATCGCCACGGCGCAAACCGAATTCACGGATGAACCGGGGCGGTACGTGCACATCACGCGGGCCGGGGAGGTAGCCGTCGACCCGGAGGGCGGCGGCGCGGTTGTCGGCGATATCGAGGATGCCGCTGACGGATCGTACGGGATGCGGAGCGGTCTCGGCCGCCGCGTCCCCGTCTTGTGATACGGGAAATGTGTTGTCTTTCATGGGTTTTCCTTTGTATGGGTACGGCGAACGGCCGTGTGAGGCAGCGGCGAGTGGGCTAGCTGCGGTGAATGTCCCTGTGGGCTCCGGGAACGAGGTGGACCACCATCGTGGTCGGGAAGTCGAGAAATCTTGCGGGAGTTCGGCTCTGATCGGCCGGGATACCAACATCCACAAGGACAGGGCCGAGGATACATCGTGTAACGGCTGCCGCGCAATGGTCACAGCTCGGTCACGGCGAACGGAGCAGGCCACGGTTTCGTATCGGTAGCCGCTCATGCGAACGACTCGTCGGTGTGTCTCGTATCAGTCCATATCTGGCCAGGACCGATCGAAGGCAGGAGCTGCAATGGCCGAACTCGAACCGTTCTACCAGCAAGTCCAATCGCACTACGACGTCTCCGACGACTTCTACCGGCTATTCCTCGACCCCTCGATGACCTACAGTTGCGCCTACTTCGAGCGCGACGATATGACCCTCGAACAAGCCCAACTCGCCAAGATCGATCTCGCACTCGGCAAACTGGATCTGCGGCCCGGGATGACCCTGCTCGATATCGGATGCGGTTGGGGCGCAACGATGTTCCGTGCGGTCGAGCGTTATGGCGTGAAGGTCGTCGGTCTCACCTTGAGCCGCAATCAGTACGAGCACGTCCGCTCGGAGATCGGCCGGCGCGGTATGGCGGGCGTCGAGATTCGGCTGCAGGGCTGGGAGGAGTTCGACGGGGGTGTGGACCGGATCGTCAGCATCGGTGCGTTCGAACATTTCCGCCGCGAGCGGTACCCGGCATTTTTCGAGCGCTGCTACCGCATGCTCCCACCCGATGGCCGGATGCTGCTGCATACGATCATCGGTCATAGCCTCAACGACCTACGTCGCATGAATATTCCGGTGACCAGGGAGGCCGCGCTTTTCCACATCTTCATCAGGCGCGAGATCTTCCCCGGCGGGCAGCTGCCCCAGCCCGCCGAGGTCACCCGCCTGGCCGGGCAGGCCGGATTCGGCACCGAGTGGATCCAGTCGCTACGCCTGCATTACGCGCGCACGCTGGATCAATGGGCGCACGCGCTGGCGGACCAGCACGACGAGGCGGTGCGGATCGCCTCGGAGGAGGTCTACGCCAGATATTTGAAATACCTCACCGGATGTGCCCGGTACTTCCGCAGCGGGCACATCGATGTCATGCAGTTCACATTGGTGAAGTGAGGGATCAGAGGACGGCTTGGGTCTGGGTCACCTTGGCGACGAGTTTGTCCGCGTCGTCACGGATTTCGGTCTCCACCACGATGAACGACCGGCCCGCGTGCAGCGGCCGCGCCGTCGCGGTCGCATAGCCGGAACGCACGGCCCGCAGGAAATTCGTCTTGGATTCGACCGTCGTCGTGCCCTGCTTGCCCTCTGGCAGATTCAGGAACGCGCACACCGCGGCGGTCCCATCGGCGAGCGACATCAGCACCCCGCCGTGCAGCACTCCGCCCAGCGTGCACAGCGATTCGTCCCAGGCGATCCGACTGCGCACCATTTCGGTGCCGTGTTCGAGCACCTCGACTCCGAGACGCTCGGTGAACGGCATGGACTGGTGAAAGAGCTTGGTGCCCACTTCATCGATCATGAAGTCAGCCTGCCCGATGCACCCGGCGCGCGTCGATTACTCCGGAGGTAATGAGCAGTACGAGCAGCACGGTCGCACCGCCGCAGAGCAGCACCGTTCCGGGCGAGGTCCGATCCACGATCATCCCGCCGACCAGCGCACCGACACAGAAGGTCGCCTGGAATGACGCGGTGAACAGGACCGACGCCACCTCCGGCGCATCGGGCAGCGCATCGGCGAACCAGGTCTGCAGCACCACCGGCACGCCGCCGTATCCGGTACCCCACACGATGAGCAGCGCGATCGCACCGAACTCCCAGCGCCCCAGCAACGGCAGTAACAGCATCGCGGCCGCCATCGCGCTCGCCGCGAAGCCGAGCGCGAGACGGGGACGGCCGAGCAGGGTGCCGCCGAGGAAATTCCCGGCAATGCCCGCCACACCGTAGATCAGCAGCAGCACCGTGATCGTGCCCGCACTCACCTCGGTGACCTGCTCCAGGAACGGCGTGATGTAGGTGTAGGTGCCGAACTGCGCGATAACCACGAAAAATGTTGCCAGCAAAGCGATTCGGACGTCCGCACCGCGCAGGCCGATGCGCAGCGCGGTCAGGCGAAGGGCCTGCTCGGCGGGCAGCGCGGGCAGTGCGACCGCGAGCAGCGCCAGCACCACCGCGGACAGCAGGCCCAAGATCACGAACGCGGCCCGCCAGCCCGCGACATTGCCGACGAACGTGCCCGCGGGTACACCGAGCACCGAGCCGAGTGGAACAGAGGAGAAGATCACCGCGGTCGCCCGGTGCACCGACTCCGGCGGCACCAATCGGCCGGCCAGTCCGGCCGCGATCGACCAGTAGCCGCCGATGGTGAACCCGATCAGCACGCGGGAGGCCAGCACGACCCAGAACTCCGGTGCGAGCGCGGCCACCGCATTGGCGATCACCAGCAATAACGTGCAGCCGCACAGCAACAGTCGGCGGTCGATCCGCGCGGCAGCGAGGGTCACCAGGGGCGCGGCGATCGCGGCCAGCAGACCTGGCAGTGTCATCATCAGCCCCGCCATGCCGTCGGAGATCGTGAAATCGGCTCCGATCGAGGTCAGCAGGCCGATCGGCAGAATCTCGGTGGTGACGATCGAGAAGATGCCGAGCATCACCGCGACGACGGCGAGCCACCGGATCAGCGGCGGCCGGGCGACGGTGCTGGGGGAGGGCGCAAGAGCTGTGGACATGCGCTCCAGTCCAGCAATCCCGCCCGTCGACTTCTGGCGGGTTCAGGCCCTCATAATGCGTTCAGCTCATCCGGGTCACGACCGCGCCGGGCAGATGCGGCAGCACCACATCGATGAGCCGCCACGGCCACCCCGGAACGCAGGCGCGAATCTTCTCGCGCTCGATCGCCCGCACCATCGCCGCGACGCCCTTCGTCAATGGCGTGACCATGCGTGCGTCACCGGCCTTCGCCGCCATATCGGTGGCGATGAATCCGGGAAGCAGTGTGGTAACCGCGATCGGTGAGTTGGCGAATTCGACCGTGAGCGCCTCACCGAGCGCGGCCAGTCCGGCCTTGCTCGCGGAATATGCGGCCTTCTTGCCCGGCAGGCCGCGCACCGCGCTCATCGACGACACCAGCACCAGATGCCCCGACTCCTGGGCACGAAAGATCTCCAGTGCCGCCTCGGTCTGGGCGAGAGCGCTGACGAAATTGGTGGTGGCCGTGGCGATATTGGCATCCGCACGGCCGGTGCCGATCCGCGCGCCCTTGCCGATACCGGCATTGACGATCACCCGATCCACTCCGCCGAGTTCATCGCGCAATTCCGCGAAAACCCGTGGGACGGCCGCATGGTCATCGACGTCGAGCGCGCGGACCGCGACGGTAATGGCCGGGTGCGCGGCCGTGAGTTCGTCGCGCAGGGCCTCGAGCGCGTCCAGGCGTCGGGCGCATAGAGCGAGGTCACGGCCCTTGGCGGCGAAATCTTGCGCCATGGCCGCACCGAGTCCGGCGCTCGCGCCGGTGATGAGGATTTTGCTCCGCGTCATGGTTGCGAACCATAGCGGCTACTGAACGCGAGTCAATATCCCGTGGGGTTCGACTCAGCCGCCGAATGAGCCCGTGCTCGGTGGCACCATGTGCCAGGCGCCGCAGTTCACCGTCTTGAAGGCGACATCGGTCGGCGCGATCTCGGCGCGGACCGGACGGTTCCTGGTGAAGTCGTTATTGATGATGTAGTGCTGATCGGTGTTATCGCCTTCGACCTTGCGTAGCCGCCGCCAGTCGCAGCCGACCGCCGGGTCGGGGGTGCCTTGGCCCTCCCAGGTACCGGGGAAGATATCGACGCCGACCAGGTAGACACCGTCCTCGGTGATGGTGTTGCTGGGCTGGGCGGCCGCGGTCCCGGTGCCCAGCAGTGTCACGGTGGACGCCATTGCCCCCGCGATCACGAGCGTGCTTGCACGCATACTGCTGTCTCCTCGAATTGTGCTCTGGCCGCCACTGGCGGCTGACCTGCGGAGATCCCCGTATCTCCGGGGCCAAGGTCTACCAGACTCAGTGGTCGATTTCGCTGGAATCGCCAGATTCCGCCCGTGGCGTGATTCCACTCGACCGGATTCCCGCGATATCTCTTATATGAGTGGTATTTGTCGGGTGGTCGATGTCGCGGGCAGGCGGTCGACTTGCGGGGTGGCATGTGCTGGGCTCTGTACCGATGACGGGCTCGCCTCCGTGCTAGCCGCGGACCGGGCGCTACTGCATTGGCGCGCCATGCGCGGACTCGGCGATTCGGGCCTCGCCGAGCACGCGGTGCAGGAGACGCTGCTGCGAGCCTGGCGCTCGTGCTCAGGGTTCGATGAACGCAAGGGCACGGTGCGCACCTGGCTGCTCGCCATCGAACGCAACGTCATGATCGATATCGCCCGCGCCCGCGCCGCCCGGCCCGCCGATACCGGCTGGGATGAGATCACCGAGCTCAGCGATGTCCGCTTCGCGAATCCGGACTTCGCCGAACGTCTCGTCGACGGTCTGCTCGTCGCCGATCTACTGGCCCGGCTGCCCGAATCGCAGCGCGCCGCGGTGGTAGAGGTGATTCTGCGAGACAGGGCCTATCAAGAGGTGGCCGATGACTTCGGCGTCCCGGTCGGCACGGTCAAGACTCGGGTGCACTATGCGCTGCGGTCGTTGCGTCGCTTGCCGATCGGGGCCTGAGCCCGCATCCGGTTGGCAATCCCCGTTTCACGGCGGTGTGAGCCGTGTTTTGGTCGTCTGATCAGCGGGAATGCGCTCATGTGCATCGATAACATTTTGATAACGTAGCTTGCTTTGCTGATGCTGACGTTGCCAGAGTGAACCACTGGGTTTGGTGTTACTAGTGGGAAGGGAGGGGTGCCCCGTCCCGGGGCACCGACACCGCACATGAAGCCAAGCATCATCAGCACCGGTATCTGCGGCGCCGTCACGGCCGCCGTGGTGGTGACGCTGTCGGGGCTGACCCCGGCCGCGATCGCAGATCCGGCAGCGCCGGATATGTCCACGAAACTCGCAGGCAAGACGATATTCCTTGACCCCGGTCATCAGGGGCCCAACCACGCCGAGAATTTGGCGACGCAAGTCAGCGACGGTCGCGGCGGCACCAAGGACTGCCAGACCACCGGCATGACCACGGTCAACGGCGTGCCGGAGCACACCATCAACTGGAAGGTGGCCGACCTGGTCCGGGCCGCCCTGCAGGATCTGGGTGCCAAGGTGGTGCTCAGTCGTCAGGACGACTCCGGGTGGGGCGGCTGCGTCGATGAACGCGCGCAGGCCGCCAATGCCTCCGGCGCCGATGTCGCGGTGAGCATCCACGCCGATGGCGCACCGGCGCAGGACCGCGGCTTTCACCTGATCGTGCCGCAGCTGCCGATCCCGGATCCGAAGGCCGATCAGGTCCAGTCCGGACCCGGTCTCGCGGCGACGAGGGCGGTGCGCGACGCGTATCTAGAGGCCGGATTCCCGGCTGCGAACTATGCGGGCGCACAAGACGGTCTGCAGACCCGCGCGGATGTGGCCGGTCCGGCAATGACCACCGTGCCCGATGTTTTCATCGAGATGGGCAATGGCGCCAATGCCGAGGACGCCGCGCTGCTGGAAAGTCCGGAGGGACAGGTCAAACACGCCCTGGCCATAACGACCGGCCTGGTGGGCTTCCTGCTCGGCGCACCGCAGCAGGCGACGGCGGCACAGGGGACGGTTCCGGCGCAGACCGGGTCGACCGATCGGCCTGCCTCGGCTCCGCAGGATCCCGCGGCCCAGCAGGTTCCTGGTGGAGCGCAGGCTTCGGCTATTCCGCAGCCGCAGGCCGTTCCCGAACCCGCGGTGGCCCCGAATTCCGCGGGGACGGTGCCGACCGCACCCGCATCATCGAATCCGCCGCAGGGGTACACCCAGGCACCGGGCTACGCACAGGTGCCGAGCTCGCCCGATCCGCAGACACCGGGATCGGCGCAGTCGCCGAGTACTCCGCAAGCGGGTTCACCACAGAGCTATGGGCTCTCGCCCAACACGCCGCAGTCGCAGGGTTTCGGACTCTTGCCGAATACCCCGCAGTCGCCCGGTTCTCAGTTGTCGCCGGGCCAGACCGTGCCGAGCACGACCGGTACCTTGCCGGCCCTGGTCGGCACGATCATGCAACTGATGCTCCCGCTGGCGAAATCCCTCGGTATGGACAACACCGTGCTCACCTCGGAGCTGATCAACTTCGCCTACACCTTGGCCAGCACCCTGCTCGGCCCGACCAAGTAACACCGTCACCTGACTGTGGGCATAGTCGCGAGTGGCCCGCGTTCGTGACTACCACGGAGCGAGTCTTACGAGCGACGTTCGCGGCCCGTCTTGCGTCCGCGCGCAGGCGCGGCTGATGAACGCAGCCGAGTCGTCGAAGCGCATACGACGTAGTCGTATGTCTCGACGGCTCGGACGCAAGACAGTAGGGGGCCGCGAACACGCAGCGCCGCAGGCGCTGCCAATAGACTCAGCCGGGTGGCTGAACGGATTCCTGTTCTGATCGTCGCCGGGTTCCTCGGATCCGGGAAGACGACGCTGCTCAACCATCTGCTGCGCAATAACCGTGGCACGCGGATCGGGGTGGTGGTCAACGACTTCGGGGCCATCAATATCGATTCCATGCTGGTGGCCGGGCAGGTCGACGCGATGGTGTCGCTCGGCAACGGGTGCGTCTGCTGTGCGGTGGACGTCGGCGAACTCGACGACTTGTTCACCAAGCTCGCGCAGCCGCGGGCCAAGATCGACGTGATCGTGGTCGAGGCCAGTGGATTGGCCGAACCGCGCAATCTGATTCGGATGGTGGTGGGCAGCGAGAACCCGCGCATACGCTACGGGGGTTTGGTCGAGGTGGTCGATGCCGAGCAGTTTCCGGACAGTCGCGAGCGTCATCCCGAACTGGGCATCCATCTGCGCTTGGCGGATCTGGTGGTGCTCAACAAGGCCGATCGGGTGTCGCAGGATCGGCTGGACGGGTTGCGGCAGGAGATCACCGAGCTGATCGGGCAGGTGCCGGTGTACGCGACCACCCGTGGCCGCATCGACTCCGGCCTGCTCTTCGACGAGCCGCTGCGGGAAATCCCGCGGGTCGCCGAACAATTGAGCTTCGACGAACTGCTCCACGACCACGACCACCAAGACCATGCCGATCTTTTCGAGCGACCTGCAAGCAGTCGCTACGGGCCGCACCGGCATCTGCACGACGACTACACCAGCGTGTCCTTCACCAGCGACCGGGAATTGGATCCGCGCCGCCTGGTCGAATTCCTCGAGGATCCACCGCCCGGCCTGTTCCGCGCCAAGGGTTTCGCTGCCTTCGGTGTCGCCGCCGAACGCCGCAAGTTCGTGCTGCACATGGTCGGCCGCCACATCGTCTTCGAACCGGACTCCTGGTCGCGCGGTGAATCGCGCACGACCCGATTGGTGCTGATCGGTGCGGGTCTGCCCGCCGACGCGGCACTGGCGCGGCTGCACGATACCGTGCACACCGCCGCCGAACCGCTGGACGAACAAGCCATGCTCGGCGTCTGGCGCTACACCCCGCACTGACGCCGGGAAAGGTTGGCGCGTTCTGCTCGAAGCTGGCGCGTTCGGTACTTGGCGCGGCGATCGCGCGGACATAGAACTGAGACATTGCCCCGCCGCGCGCGGCATGTGCGCAACGGAGCGAACGTGGCGCGCGCGGTGTCGGTTCGGCCCAAGAACCTGATCGACCGTATTTGTCTCTACGACCGATTGGAGAGTTCCGTGTCAGAGACCTGGGAGAGTGCCACCGCGTACGTGGTCGCCGCGTTGGAGGCCAAGGGCACCGCGACGCGTGACGATTTCGACGTGCCCGCCATCGTCGCCGCATCCCGAGATATTGCCGACAGCTGGGATTTTCGCGATATCGAGGATGCGACCTTCTGGCGCATCGCGGCGGCCTTCCTGAAGGTCTGACCGGCCCGGCGTGACGGCAGGGGATGCGGCGCGTGGGGATGCGGCGGATCAGGCCGGTAGTTCCGATCGGTACATGAGCTGGGTCATGGATCGACGGCGGGCCGCCCGCCGCATCGAACCCACATCCGAATATCCGAGCAGTTCGGCTTGGCGTGTTCGGTTCAGTACAGCGCCTTCGGCGCTCGCCTGCGCGAGCCGGGCATTGCGCGCCCGCTCCAATTCCATCCGCCAGGTGGTGCCCGCCTCCATCAGCCGCCGCTGTAGCGTCCGCGGGCTGGTGGCGAGTCGGCGGGCCACCCGATCCAGAGATACCGCACCGTCCGCAAATGCCTCGGCCAGCGCGGTCGCTACTCGATCCGGCCATGCGGTCGCCATCGGCGGCGGTGGCGGCAGGGCGTCGGCGAGCGGCTGCAGCACGGCAGCCAAGACAGGATCGCTGGTTGTCAGCGGCAGATTCATATCGCCGGCGCGGAAGGTCATCGCATCGACCGGCGCGCCGAACTCGATAGCGGCGGTGCCGAATACCTCGACAAAGGTGTCGATTTTGGCAGGTGCCTGCTGCCGCAATGCCACCCGCAACGGGACGAGCGGGATCCGGACCACACGCCGTGCCCTGCTGAGCACCGCCGCCAGGCCCCACACCTGGGTGAGATCCCGGCCGCGGCCTTCGCCATTGATCATGTCGAGGTAGAGCGTGACCTCGTGCTCGTTCTCGGCGATCAGTTCGAACCGATGATTGGTGGTCACCGCGGAGACGTAGGGACCGCAGGTCGCCAGGCCCGCGCCGAGTGTCGGCGCGGTGGCGAACAGGTAGTCGTAGAGGCCGAAACTGTTGAGTTTGTAGCGGCTGGCCACGTGCAATGCGACATTCGGATCGCCGAGCCCGTGTTCGCCCAGTTCCCAGAGTCGCGAGAAGGTGTGACTCGGCAGGTGTACGTCCTCGCCGACCATGGTCCATTCGGGTAGGCCGGTCTCGCGGATCAGCCGATCCCGATCCAGCCCGGCATCCGTGAGCTGCGAGATGACGAATCTGTGCAGCAGTACCTGATCGGTTCCCAATGCGCCCCTCCTACCGCGGATCGACGTCCTCGTGCGGGAGACGCTATCCCGCGCCTATTGAATCGTCACTGAATTCGCGTCACAGTGTTGTTTCGGGTAACAACAGTTACGCGCTCACGTCGCCGTTATGCACAGGCAATGGGCCTTTACCCGCAGGCGTTCACCCATTCCGAGAGTCCGTCGGCGAAGAGCTGGCGCTTCCAGATCGGCACCTCGTGTTTGATCCGATCCACCAATTCCGCACAGGTGGCGAACGCTTCGGCGCGGTGCGGGGCGGCGACCGCGACGACGATCGCGAGATCGCCGACGGTCAACTGACCGATTCGGTGGACGGCCGCGACCGGGAGTCCGGAGCGCTCGGCGAGTTCCGCACAGCAATTTCGCAGGAACCGTTCAGCTTCCGGATGCGCCGAATATTCCAGAGCGGAAACCGCTTGTCCGCCATCGTGATTGCGCACCTTGCCGGTGAAAACCACTACGGCGCCGTGCTCCGGTCCGGTTACCGCCGCCTCGACCGCCGCCGGATCCAGTGGCTGATCGCTGATGCCGGTTAGGCGTACGGCCGCGAATTCACTTGTTGTCATGGTTGCCGCCTCCGGCTACTTGCGCGAGCAGATGATCCAGCAGCGGCTCGAGCACCGCCATACCGTCTTTGACACCACCGGGGGAGCCGGGCAGATTCACCACCACCGATCGGCCCGCCAGTCCGGCCACGCCGCGACTGAGCGCGGCCAGTGGGAATTTCGCGGTGCCACGTTGCCGAATCGCCTCTGCGACACCGGGTAATTCGCGATCCAGGACGGCCAGCGTCGCCTCGGGTGTCGCATCGGTGGGGGAGGCGCCGGTGCCGCCGGTGCTGATCACCAGCGACGGCTCGAACCGCAGGGCGTCGGCCAAGCCGATGTCGATTTCGGCGTCGGCGTAGATCAGCGGGCCGCGCACCGAGAAGCCGAGTCCGCCAAGCCATTCCGCGAGCACCGGACCGGTGGTGTCCGCTCTGGTGCCGATCGCGGCTCTGGTGGAGGCGACCAGGACGACGGCGGTGCGCTGGTCGGAATCCGAGAGCTCTTCCGGCGAGATGTCTTCCGTGGGCTCTGGTTCGTCGGCGAGTGTGGGGATGTCCACGGGAGCCTGCTCTGCGGGCCGCTCCCAATGCCCGTGTTTGCCACCCTCTTTGGTGAGCAGCCGGACGCCGTTGAGCGTCGCCGCGGGGTCGACCGCCTTGACCATGTCGTGCAGGGTGAGTCCGGCCACCGCCACCGCCGTCAGCGCTTCCATCTCGACGCCGGTGGGGCCCTTGGTTTTCGCGCTCGCCTCGATCGTGATGGTGTCCTGGGTGAAGCCGAATTCGACCTTCACCGAGGACAACGCCAGCTGATGGCACAGCGGAATGAGTTCGGAGGTTTTCTTCGCACCCGCGATACCGGCGATTCGCGCGGTCGAGAGCACATCGGCCTTCGGCATATCGTCGGCCCGCACCAGCGCGACCACCTCGGCGGTGGTGCGCAGCTCACCGGCCGCGACCGCGATCCGAGTGGTGTCGGACTTCGCGCTCACATCGACCATGCGGGCGCGACCTTCCCGGTCGACATGGGACAACTCACTCATAACGACCACACTCGCACAGGTGCGCCGACCGGCAGCGAGGTGACCTCGGCGGGCACATCGATCAAGACATCCGCCCAGGCCATGCCCGCGATGAGATGCGAACCGGGTCCGGAGGCGACCTCGACGGCCGTCGGCCCGCGATGCAATCCGGGCGCCGCGGCGTCGTCGCGCACCAGTTGACCGCGCAGGAATTGGCGTCGTCCCTCGGGGGAGCGCACCGCATTGCGCAGCGGCACTTCGTGGATCTCCACCTCGGGCAGGCCCGCGATATGGCGCAGTATCGGCCGCGCGAAGACCTCGAAGGACACCATGGTGCTCACCGGATTCCCGGGAAAACTCAACACCGGCACGCCGTTGACAACGGTAAGCCCTTGCGGCCCACCGGGTTGCACCGCGACCGAGCCGAATTCACCGCCCAGCGGTTGCAATACGTCCTTGACCACCTCGAAGTCGCCCTTGGACACCCCGCCGGAGGTGAAGACGATATCGGCGGATTTCGTTGCGGCGGAAAGCAATGCGCGGAATTTCGCCGGATCGTCGGTGCTGTGCTCCACCGATACGACGCTGACGCCGTTGGCGCTGAGCGCGGCCGCGAGCGCGATACCGTTGGAGTTGTAGATCTGGCCGGGACGCAATGGTGTTCCGGCGGCGACCAATTCGTCACCGGTGGTGATGACGGCCGCCCGAATCGGTTGGAATACCGGCACATTCGGCAATCCGACCGCCGCCAGTGCCGCGATATGACGCGGGGCCAGCAGGGTGCCCGCGCGAGCCAGCAGCTCACCGGTGCGCACATCGGTGCCCGGTTCGCGCACGAACTCACCCGCTGTGCGCCCCCGCTCGACGGTCACCGTCGCGTCATCGCTGTGCACATCCTCCACCGGCACGACACAATCGGCGCCGGGCGGAATCGGCGCACCGGTCATCACCTTTATCGCGGCGCCCTGTGGCAACGGCGTCTGTCCGGCCGCACCCGCCGCGACCACACCGACCAGCGGCAGCGTCACCGGAGTGACCACTACCGATTCGGCGCGCACCGCATAGCCGTCCATCGCCGAGTTGCGGAAGACCGGCAGGTCGACCGGCGCGTGGATATCGTCGGCCAGCTGTCGGCCCAGCGCCGCGGGCACCGCGACGGATTCGACCGCGCGGGCGGCCAGCGGGCGCAGCAGCGCCTCGATGGTGTCCCGGTAGGCGTCGACGGACCGGACGGTGGCGGGCAGGCTGGGCCGGTGGCCACCGGAGGTGTCGGCACGCGAGGTCATACGGCCAGCCTAATCGCCCAGCGGTAGCGAGTTCTCTTGTCGTATCGCACGAACGCTCACCCAGTGAACTCGGAGTTTGTGAGCTCGAGATGGTGCGGTCCGCCCATGGGCACAGCCTGCGGACCGGTCATAATGGACGTGTGACGCTGGTCGAGATGGGGATTCCCGCCGTGCGGTCCAGGCTGCCCTCACTCGATGGCCGGCCGGACACGCCGTACCTGGTTGATCGATTCGGGCGCACCGCACGCGATCTGCGCGTATCGATCACCGAGAAGTGTTCGCTGCGATGTACCTACTGCATGCCCGAGGAGGGCCTGCCCGCGATTCCGCAGGACGAACTGCTGACGGTCGAGGAGATCGTGCGACTCGTCACGCTCGCGGTGCGGGAGTTGGGGGTGCGTGAGGTCAGGTTTACCGGCGGTGAGCCGCTGCTGCGGCGCGATCTCGAGCGGATCATCACGGGTTGTCATGAGCGGGTGCCCGGGGTACCGCTGTCCATGACGACCAATGGTGTCGGACTCGCCCACCGGGCCCGTGGTCTCGTGGCCGCCGGGCTGAGCCGGGTGAATGTCTCGCTGGATACCGTGGATCGGCTCGGCTTCGCCCGCCTGACCCGCCGCGATCGACTCGAATCGGTCTTCGCGGGCATCCGCGCGGCCAGGGATGCCGGACTGGCGCCGATGAAGATCAATGCCGTACTGATGCGCGACACCCTCGCCGGTGCGCCGGATCTGCTGCGCTGGTGTCTGGACGAGGCCTGTGAACTGCGGTTCATCGAGGAGATGCCGCTGGACGCCGATCACGAATGGGCCCGCGCCAATATGGTGACCGCGGCCGAATTGCTCGACGTGCTCGGTACCCGGTTCACGCTGACCGAGATCGGCCGGGCGGATCCCGCCGCCCCGGCGGAGAAATGGCTCGTCGACGGCGGTCCGGCGGCGGTCGGCATCATCGCGACGGTGACCCGCAAATTCTGCGACACCTGCGATCGGACCCGGCTCACTGCCGACGGAATGCTGCGGTCGTGCCTGTTCAGCGATCAGGAATTCGATGTGCGCCAAGCACTGCGGTCGGGCGCGGACGACGAGGAGATCGCGACCATCTGGCGCGGCGCCATGTGGAACAAATGGGCGGGACACGGGATCGATGCGGAGGATTTCGTCCCGCCGGAACGCACGATGGGAGCCATCGGTGGTTGAGATCCGCTACTTCGCCGCGATTGCCGACGTCGTCGGCAAGGACCGGGAAACCCTGGACTTTCCGGTCGGCGCCACCATCGCCGACCTGCGCACCACTCTCGCCGAGTGCTACGGTCCCGACCTCGACAAGATGCTCGCCGTCTGTGCCTACCTGGTCGGCGACGAACTCACCCGTGACCCGTCGGTCGCGCTGACTCCGCGCGTCGATGTCCTCCCACCCTTCGCGGGCGGCTGACGGTGTGTGTGGGCACGTAGGCGCTCCTCGACCGGGTTAGCATCTGCGCCAATGCGTTCGCCGGACCGGATCAGGAGTCGATATGTCCCAGCCGTCGAATCAGGTACCTGCGCGGCACCCGGTGGTGGTGCGGTTTCACGAGGTGCGGGGCGAGAGCCTGCAACTGCGGGTGGCGGACTGGATCACCAAGTTCGCCGGCTCGATGCGGTTCGTCTACATCCACGCCATCGGTTTCGCGATCTGGATGATCTGGGCCGAGCAGAGTCCATGGCCGACGCTGACCCTGGTCGTCTCCCTGGAGGCGATATTCCTGTCCACCTTCGTGATGATCGGCCAGAATCGGCAGGCCGAGTTCCAGCAGATGAAGGCCGATCACGACTTCAACGAGCAGGAGTTGGAGCTCAAGACCAATACCGAACTGACCAGGGCCATCCACGAGATGACCAAGGAACTGCACCGCAGGCTGCTGGAGACCCCGGATCCGCAGTAGTCAGCGCCACCAGGTGTCGAGCGGCGTGACCGGGACGGTGCGCTTGTGGCGGGTGTTCAGGAAGATCGTCTCCAGCTTCTGGGCGACCTCCGGCGTGACGTCCTTGCCCTCCAGATAGTCATCGATCTCGCTGTAGCGAAGTCCGAGCGCCTCCTCGTCGGGCAGGGCCGGGCGGTCGTCCTCGAGGTCGGCGGTCGGCACCTTGGACCAGATGCTCGACGGCGCACCGAGTTCCTGCAGCAGGGCCGCGCCCTGGCGCTTGGTGAGCCCGGTCAGCGGGGTGATGTCGACGCCGCCGTCACCGAATTTGGTGAAGAAGCCGGTGACCGCCTCGGCCGCGTGATCGGTGCCGACGACGAGCATATTTTCCTGACCGGCGATGGCGTACTGGGTCACCATGCGTTCGCGGGCCTTGATATTGCCGCGCACGAAATCGCGCAGCTTGTCCACCTGCAATGCCGAGGCGACTTCGGCGGCAACGGCATTGGCGCCGGGGCGGATATTGACCACCACCGAGCGGTCGGGCTGGATGAACCGCAGCGCGATCCGAGCATCGGCCTCATCGGCCTGCACACCGTAGGGCAGTCGCACCGCGATGAAGGCGGCATCCGCGCCGTCGGCACGCAGCTCCTCGACGGCGAGCTGGCACAGTCGTCCGGTCAGCGCGCTGTCCTGACCACCGCTGATGCCGAGTACGAAACCTCGTGCGGGACTTGCGCTCAGATAGTCCTTGAGAAAATCGACCCGATGCCGGACCTCGAGCTTCGGTTCGATATTCGATTGGACGCCCAACTCGGCGATGATCTGTTCACGCAGGTTCCCCATGACGCATCACTCTACTGGCCGCGCCGCGATGACCACCCGCCGAACGAACGCCTCCCAGTTGTCGCCGATCTGACATCGGTCGTAACCGAGGACATGCATCTGATGCATCACCAATGCGGCGCCGAGCAGGCCGAGCAGACCATCGGCGACCAGTACGACGTCGCCGTCGACCCGCGCCTGCCGCAGCAGCATCGTCACGTGCGCACGCAGCAGTCCGTAGGGCGGGCCGGTGAAGCGGTCGCCCGCCTCGCCGATTTCCGCGGCGCGATGCAGTTCGCCCGCGACCTCGATATCGAGTAGCCGGGCCCGGCCGAAGGCGACCAGTCGCTCCACCGCCGGTGCGCCGGGCCCCATCGGCGGCGGTCCGAACATGAACTCTTCCTGGAACTTTCGCTCGGCGTGGTCCAAGAGTGCGCGCAGCAGCCCCGACCTGCTGCCGAACCGTCGGAAGACGGTGCCCTTGCCGACACCGGCCCGCTTGGCGAGTGCGTCCATCGTCAGGCTGTCCACGCCTTGTTCGCGCACGATCTCCTGCGCCGCGTCCAGGAGTAACTGGCGGTTGCGCGCGGCATCGGCGCGTTCGTGATTTCCGGGCAGGGGCGCACCGATGCCGAGCAGCGGTCGCTCGGGCATCATTCCGTCCGGCATGGATGTGCTGTAGCTCACAGGCCTCTCGCGGTTCTCCCGGGAATGGAATCGGACCATGGTCCGGTTAGTGTAGGCAAAAGAACGGACACCACATTCAGTACACCAGGAGAAATCATGAGCGCGACCCGGATTCTTACTCTTGTCGGCAGCCTTCGTGCCGCCTCGATCAACCGCAGGCTCGCCGAGGCCGCGGCGCAGACCGCGCCGGA
Organism: Nocardia sp. NPDC102475; assembly: GCF_055584605.1. Taxonomy (NCBI): domain Bacteria; kingdom Bacillati; phylum Actinomycetota; class Actinomycetes; order Mycobacteriales; family Nocardiaceae; genus Nocardia; species Nocardia sp. NPDC102475. The sequence goes on from NZ_JBVJLS010000006.1 coordinate 186,850, forward strand.
GGGTGTCGAGTTCACCATTTACGAGGGCCTCGCCGATATCCCCTTCTACAACGAGGATCTCGACGTGCCCGGCTCCGTACCCGCTGCGGCGCAGGCGCTGCGTGACGCGGTCGCCGCATCCGACGGTCTGCTCCTGGTGACGCCCGAATACAACGGCAGCATTCCCGCCGTATTGAAGAACGCCATCGACTGGGCCTCGCGTCCGTATGGCGCAGGCGCCCTCAAGGATCGGCCGGTCGCGGTGGTCAGTGGTTCGATCAGTCCGAATGCGGCCAAGTGGGCGCACGGCGATGTGGTCAAGGCGCTCGGCGTCGCGGGCGCCCGGGTTGTCGAGACCGCCCACCTGCACTTCGCCGGATTCGGCGAGCGGTTCGCCGCGTCGCATCCGCGCGAGGATGCCGAGGCGCTGACGCAGCTCGGCGCGACCGTGCACGAACTGGTTCAGGCGACCGGCGAACTGGTGTCCGCCTAAGCGTCGAGTCTTGCTGTCAGGGTCGCCCCCGGCTCCATCTGTGGAGTACGGGGGCGGCCCTTTTTCGTTCGCCGAAAGAAGTTTGCTGGAAGAGCGCTACGGTACGAAATTGTGATCTGCGCCACTGTTGTGTCGGGTTGCGAATCGAGCGTCCAGGTACTTACCGCTTGGGAATTTCATCTTTGTGACTCGCAACATGTCGTGTTTTATGACTCTGTCGGCCACTAGGTGTAGTGTCTTCGGTACTGGAAGACGGGATGAGATCAGCTTCGGCCGCGAGCGGCTGAACAGGGGTTTCAGCTACTGATCCAGGAGTTTGCGCAGCGTAGTCAGATCAAAGCGCCGCCAGCGACTCTTGTGGGTCGCTCGCAACGGTCAGCATACGGATCACAGGCTGTGGATCAGGCATAGGAGAGAGGGACATCAATGACCATCACCGTGTACACCAAGCCCGCTTGCGTCCAGTGCAATGCCACCTACAAGGCGCTCGACAAGGCCGGGGTGGACTACGAAGTCATCGACATCTCCGAGAACGACGAGGCGCGTGACTACGTCATGGCGCTGGGTTACCTGCAGGCTCCGGTCGTCGTCGCCGGTGAGGACCACTGGTCCGGCTTCCGGCCCGACCGCATCAAGTCGCTCGCGGCCGTGGCGGCCTGATCGCATCCTGCTTTCCGGTGTATCCGATGGAAGGGGGAGGAGGTAGCCATGTCCACAGCGACAGCGCTGGTCTACTTCTCCAGCGCCTCGGAGAATACGCACCGCTTCGTCGAGAAGCTGGGACTCCCGGCGACTCGCATACCACTGCACACCGCTGACTCGCTGCGCGTAGACGAACCATACGTGCTGATCGTCCCCACCTACGGGGGCGGTCGGCACGTACTGGGGGGAAATAGATCCGATAAGGATTTCGTGCCGCGGCAGGTCGCCAAGTTCCTCAACGATCCGCACAACCGTGCGCTGCTGCGCGGCGTCGTCGCGGCCGGCAACACGAACTTCGGCGATACCTATTGCTATGCGGGCGAGGTGATCTCGCGTAAGTGCGGGGTGCCCTACCTGTATCGCTTCGAACTCATGGGAACCGCTGAGGACGTCGAGCGCGTCCGAGAGGGATTGGGATTGTTTTGGCAACAGCAACGACAGCACCGACCGGCAAAACGGCTCGCTTAGAGCAGCCACCGGTCCGTACCGCCGAGGCGGGCGAGGTCATGGACTACCACGCCCTCAACGCGATGCTGAACCTGTACGGCGCCGACGGCAAGATCCAGTTCGACAAGGACCGTGAGGCCGCGCACCAGTACTTCCTGCAGCACGTCAACCAGAACACCGTCTTCTTCCACAATCTGGACGAGAAGCTGGACTACCTGGTCGACGAGAACTATTACGAGGCAGAGGTTCTCGAGCAGTACAGCCGCGCGTTCATCAAGACGCTGTTCAAGCAGGCCTACGCCAAGAAGTTCCGGTTCCCGACCTTCCTCGGCGCGTTCAAGTACTACACCTCCTACACGCTCAAGACCTTCGACGGTAAGCGCTACCTGGAGCGGTTCGAGGACCGGGTTTGCATGGTGGCGCTGACGCTGGCGGCCGGTGACGAGGTGCTCGCGAGCAAGCTGGTCGACGAGATCATCGACGGGCGCTTTCAGCCCGCCACCCCGACCTTCCTCAACTCGGGTAAGAAGCAGCGCGGCGAACCGGTGTCCTGCTTCCTGCTGCGCATCGAGGACAACATGGAGTCGATCGGGCGCTCCATCAACTCCGCACTGCAGCTGTCCAAGCGCGGTGGCGGAGTTGCCCTGCTGCTCACCAATATTCGTGAGCACGGTGCGCCGATCAAGAAGATCGAGAACCAGAGCTCGGGTGTCATCCCGATCATGAAGCTGCTCGAGGATTCGTTCTCCTACGCCAACCAGCTCGGTGCGCGGCAGGGTGCGGGCGCGGTGTATCTGCACGCGCACCACCCGGACATCTACCGATTCCTGGACACCAAGCGGGAGAACGCGGACGAGAAGATCCGCATCAAGACACTGTCCCTGGGTGTGGTGATCCCGGACATCACCTTCGAACTGGCGAAGAAGAACGAAGATATGTACCTCTTCTCGCCGTACGACGTGGAGCGCATCTACGGGGTGCCGTTCGCCGATATCAATGTCACCGAGAAGTACTACGAGATGGTCGACGACAAGCGCATCCGCAAGTCGAAGATCAAGGCGCGCGAGTTCTTCCAGACCATTGCCGAGCTGCAGTTCGAATCCGGTTACCCGTACATCATGTTCGAGGACACGGTGAACCGGGCCAATCCGATCGCGGGCAAGATCACGCACTCGAATCTGTGCTCGGAGATCCTGCAGGTGTCGACGCCGTCGCTGTTCAACGACGATCTTTCCTATGCCGAGGTGGGCAAGGACATTTCGTGCAACCTCGGCTCGTTGAACATCGCCAAGACGATGGATTCACCCGACTTCGCGCGGACCATCGAGGTGGCGATCCGGGCGCTGACCGCGGTATCGGATCAGACGCATATCTACTCGGTGCCCTCGATCGAGCAGGGCAACAACGAATCCCACGCGATCGGCCTCGGTCAGATGAACCTGCACGGGTATCTGGCCCGTGAGCGGGTGCACTACGGGTCCGAAGAGGGCATCGACTTCACCAATATCTACTTCTATACCGTGGTGTACCACGCGATTCGGGCCTCGAACCTGATCGCGAAGGAGCGCGGCGCCTACTTCGGCGGCTTCCCCGAATCCAAGTACGCCTCCGGTGAGTACTTCGACAAGTACACCGATCAGGTGTGGGAGCCGAAGACCGAACGGGTCGGGCAGCTGTTCGCCGATGCGGGCGTGCACATTCCGACCCAGGATGATTGGCGTGAGCTGAAGGCCTCGGTCATGGAGCACGGCATCTACAACCAGAACCTGCAGGCTGTCCCGCCGACCGGCTCGATCTCCTACATCAACCACTCCACCAGCTCGATCCACCCGGTGGCGTCGAAGATCGAGATCCGCAAGGAAGGCAAGATCGGCCGCGTCTACTACCCGGCGCCCTACCTCGACAACGACAACCTCGAGTACTACGACGACGCCTACGAAATCGGCTACGAGAAGATCATCGACACCTACGCCGCCGCCACCCAGCACGTGGACCAGGGCCTGTCGCTGACCCTCTTCTTCAAGGACACCGCCACCACCCGCGACCTCAACCGCGCCCAGATCTACGCCTGGCGCAAGGGCATCAAAACCCTCTACTACATCCGCCTGCGCCAAATGGCTTTGGAGGGAACCGAAGTCGAGGGCTGCGTCTCCTGCATGCTGTGATTTGTGGCTCTGCGGCAACGGATTCCGTTGCCGCAGAGCTGTTGCGCCGGGTCATCGTAAGGCTCAGCCGAAGAGTTGGAGGGGAGTTACTACGACGGTGAAGGTGCCTACACACCAGAGTTTGATCAATTGCCAGAGGGTGGGGAAGGTGCCATCGGGGTAGCGCAGGCGTAGGCCGAAGAAGGCTTTGCCGAGGGTTGTGCCGGTTATCCGCTGGATGAATGTGCGATGCACGAAAGATGTTGCGACGGCGGCGGTTACGGCCAGGGGAATGGCCTGCTCGGGGTCTGGGGCGTATCCGGTGATCGTGAGCCAGACGGCGCCGCCGATGGCTGCGTGCACCAGCAGATCGATGGCGAAGGCGACGAGCATCGGCCATCTCGGCTCGTCGATGGTGCCGTCGGGGCGCGGCCGACCGGCGTTCAGCGACATCGAATCGTACTTTGTCGCTTCAGGTTTGCGTACCGGCTCGACGTAGTGCAGTGACCCGTTCGGGTCGTGTTCGAACCGCGACTGCACAGCCGGAGGCGGCGTCGGCGCGTCCGCGTAGCGTCCGCGATTGCCATGCACCACAGATATCTCCCGAGTCATCGTGTCGTGAGCTGATCGCCGACCATTGTGTCAGCGGTCCCAGTGGTGGGAGGTCCGCAGGCGCCGCGGCCTGCGGACCTCGAGCGGTTACCGCAGGGCCGAGGCTATTTCGCGTTCGAAGAGGTCGATGCCGCTGGTGTCGTAGGCGGCTTCGGGGAAGTTGAAGATGGCGTAGCCGAGGCCGAGTTCGCGGACGGCGGACAGGCGCTCGGTGATCTGTTCCGGGGTGCCGACGGCGGGGGAGGTGCGGAGCATGCCGTCGACGAAGGATTTGGCCTGGTCGTCACTGATCACCGTGGCCAAGCGGGCCTGCAGGGCCGAAAGGCGTTGCTCTACTTCGGCTTCGGTGGATCCGATGACGGCGTTGAAGTTCGAGGAGCGCACGATGGCGTCGAAATCGGTGCCCACCTCGGCGCAGTGCGCGCGCAGGATCTCGGACTTGTGGGTGAATTCCTCCGGTGCGCCACTGAAGTTGGTGTACTGGGCGTACTTCGCCGCGATTCGTAGCGTCTTCTTCTCACCACCGCCCGCGACCCAAATCGGAATACCGCCCTCCTGCAATGGAAGTGGCCGCACGATCGCACCGTCGACCTGGTAGTACTTACCGTCCAGCGTGGCCTTGCCCTCGGTCCAGGCCTGGCGGAAGATCTGGACGCCCTCGTCGAGCCGCCCGAGCCGCTCACCCGCCGACGGAAACCCGTAACCGTAAGCGCGCCACTCGTGTTCGTACCAGCCGCCGCCGATACCCATCTCGACCCGGCCGCCGGAGATCAGATCCGTGGTCGCGGCGACCTTGGCCAGATATGCCGGATTGCGGTAGCTGATCGCGGTACACATCTGCCCCAGCCGAATGCGCGATGTGGTGGCCGCGAACGCCGCCATCAGCGTCCACGCCTCATGTGTAGCCTCTTCGGTCGGCACCGGCACCGTGTGGAAGTGGTCGTACACCCAGAGCGATTCCCAGGTATCTCCGGCATCCGCCCGCTGGGCGAGATCGCGCATCACCCCCCACTGCGCCGCCGGGTCGATATCGACCAAATCCAGCCGCCACCCCTGTGGAATGAAGATGCCGAAGCGCACAGATCTCTCCTTCGTATGTTTTCACCGAACCTAGCCGCAACGATCCTCGCGGGCCTCCCATGATTGGTGCAGAGTTCGGCTCGGCGTGCGTCGAATCTCCTGCCGACCGGAAAATTCGCTGGCGGCGTGGGTACGGTCCGGGTCATGCTGAAGGTCGATGAACAAAGAAAGACAACAGCGACTCGGCATCGACTTCGGCCGGGTCATCCAGGGGGCGGCGGGTGCTGCGGACACCGTATTTCTGTCCGGGGGAATCGAGCAGGCGCTGGCATCTCCGCCGAGTGCCGACGCGTTCGAGGTATTGGCGCGGTTGGTGCGTCGGTTCGACGGCCACGCATGGGTCATCTCGAAATGCGGGCCCCGTGTTCAGGAGCGCACCCTGCGGTGGCTCGACCACCACGCGTTCTACGACCGGACGGGCGTGCCGAAGGACAACGTGCGGTTCTGCCGGGCAAGGGCGGATAAGGCGAAGCACTGCGCGGAATTGGGGATCACGCACATGATCGACGACCGCCTGGAGGTGCATCAGGCCCTGCGCGAGCTGGTACCGAATCTGTATCTGTTCGGTGTACAGGAAGGGCCGGTACTGGACTGGGTGGAGCACACGCCGACCTGGCCCGATGTCGAGATCGCCGTCGGCGCCACCTTGCCATCCTGACACCGGATGTGGGTCCGGTCATATTCGAGCGAGATAACGTCGATCTTTACGCGATTCGAGTGTGAACACCGGCGTCACCGCATGTATCCTTCAACCGGAAGCAGTGCGGTCGGCCCGATCCGGGCGGCGCATTCGAGAAATCCGCAGTGGTGACGGCCCTGTGGCGGCGTTGAGGAGGTGGGGTTGCATGCGCAGCGAACCTCCCAGTCGAAGGCCGCGCGGCGCCGCCCCTTCGTAAAACCGTCCTGTAGTCGGTCCCGGGGTTGGTGCCCGCGGTGTGACTTCGTTCTTTCGATTCACTCGCTTATCTCGCCGTGTGCTGAGGACCTCCCATGTCGCAGACCGATCTCATCGAAGCACGTCCGACGCTGTCCGCATCCCTGCAGGACATCGTGGACACCCATCGTGTCGACGCCGCACTCGACTGGCTCGACAACCAGCAGCCGCATGTCATAGCGGACGAACTCGCACGCATGGACGCCGTCCAGGCGGGCGTCGCCTTCCGTCTCCTCGACAAGGATCTGGCGCTGGCCGTCTTCGAGGAGCTCGAACCCGTTGACCAGCAACAGATTCTGGAGGGTCTGCGCGATCAGAGCTTCCGCGATCTGGTCGAGGCCATGGATCCCGACGACCGCGCCAGGATGCTGCGCGAGGCGCCGGCCAAGGTCGCCAAGAAGGTGCTGGCCGGACTGAGCGCGCGCGAACGCCGGATGACCGCTTCGCTGCTCGGCTATCCGGAGGGTTCGGTCGGGCTGTACATGACGCCGGAAGTCGTTGCGCTGCCGCGCAATCTGAGCGTGCCCGATGCTCTGCAGACAGTACGGATCAAGGGCATCAATGCCGAAACGGTGTACACGCTGCCCGTCGTCGACGCCGGTCGCCGGCTCACCGGAATTGTCGAATTGCGTGAGCTGGTGCTGAGCCGTCCCGAGACCATGGTGTCGGATCTGGTCGTCACCGAGCCGACATTCGTGCGCGCGACCGACTCCGCCGAGAAGGCGGCGCGGCTGATGCGCGAAACCAATGTCATGAACCTGCCGGTCGTCGACAGCGAGGACCGGCTGGTCGGACTGCTCACTATCGATGACGCCGTGGAGGTCATCGAGGCCGCCGACAGTGAGGACGTCGCCAAGCAGGCGGGTTCGGCACCGTGGGAGGGCCACTACATGGCGGCCAAGGTGTTCCAGCTGGCCCGCTACCGCGCACTGTGGTTGCTGCTGTTGCTGTTCGCGGCCACCCTGACGGTCAGCGTCACCGACTTCTTCGAGGGCACCCTGCAGCAGGCGGCGCACCTGGCGCTGTTCATCCCGCTACTCATCGGCGCGGGCGGGAATGCGGGTGCCCAGGCGGCGACCGCATGTGTGCGTGCAGTCGCCGTCGGCGAGGTGCGCGGCTCCGACCTGTTCAAGGTGATCTGGCGCGAATGCCGCGTCGGTCTGGTGCTCGGCACCATGCTGGCCACCGCGGGCATCGCCATCGGCGCGCTGTTCGTCGATCCGGGCACCGCACTGGTCGTCGGCATCACCCTGGTCATCATCTGCGGCTGGGCCGCGACCATCGGTGGCACCATGCCGTTGCTCGCCAAGCGATTCCACATCGATCCGGCGGTCGTCTCGGCCCCGATGGTCACCACCCTGGTCGACGCCACCGGCCTCATCATCTACTTCACCACCGCCAAACTGGTCCTCGGCATCTGAGGCGAAGACCAGAAATCCGGCTCGGTCACTGCGGACCGAGCCGGATTTCATTGTGGGCGTGAGGGTTTCAGAACTCCCAGTCTTCGTCTTCGGTATTGACGGCCTTGCCGATGACGTAGCTGGAGCCGGAGCCGGAGAAGAAGTCGTGGTTCTCGTCGGCGTTGGGGGACAGGGCCGAGAGGATGGCCGGGTTGACTTCGGTTTCGTCCTTGGGGAACAGGCCTTCGTAGCCGAGGTTCATCAGTGCCTTGTTGGCGTTGTAGCGCAGGAACTTCTTGACGTCCTCGGTGAGGCCGACCTCGTCGTAGAGATCCTGGGTGTATTCGACCTCGTTGTCGTAGAGCTCGAAGAGCAGCTCGAACGTGTAGTTCTTGAGGTCGTCGCGTTCGGCCTGGCCGAGCAGTTCCAGACCCTTCTGGTACTTGTAACCGATGTAGTAGCCGTGCACCGCCTCGTCGCGGATGATCAGGCGGATCAGGTCGGCGGTGTTGGTGAGCTTGGCCCGCGAGGACCAGTACATCGGCAGGTAGAAGCCGGAGTAGAACAGGAAGCTCTCCAGCAGGGTGGAGGCCACCTTGCGCTTGAGCGGATCGTCGCCGCGGTAGTACTCCAGCACGATCTCGGCCTTGCGCTGAAGGTTTCGGTTCTCCTCCGACCAGCGGAACGCGTCATCGATCTCGCGGGTGGAGCACAGCGTGGAGAAGATCGAGCTGTAGCTCTTGGCGTGCACCGACTCCATGAACGCGATATTGGTGAGCACCGCCTCCTCGTGCGGCGTCACGGCGTCCGGGATCAGGCTCACCGCGCCGACCGTGCCCTGGATCGTGTCCAGCAGCGTCAGGCCGGTGAAGACCCGCATGGTCAGTTGCTTCTCGTCGGCGGTGAGGGTGTTCCACGACGGGATGTCGTTGGACACCGGCACCTTCTCGGGCAGCCAGAAGTTGCCGGTCAGGCGATCCCAGACCTCGGCATCCTTCTCGTCGGGCACCCGATTCCAGTTGATGGCCGACACCCGATCGATCAGTTTCATCCTGCCTCCACACCCTTCCCGAGCACGCTGCCGTCACGGAATTGCTACGCCCTGGACACTACTCCTTGGGGGTGACAAGTCCGTGCAGCACAACACCTTGTGTCGCAGCGGCGTCTTTCGCGATGGCGCAGATGCGCCGGTGACCACCGCCTGCGGCACCCATTGTGCGGCACGCGGTGCGAAATCCGTGCATCGCGCCGGGTGGGCGCAGAGTCACGTTTTCACTCGCGGATGTCGGAGCCCGGCAGTAGCATGGTCCGACCGTGTGGCGGCAACCGAGGGGGTTCGATGTCCGCACCGACTGATCCGGATATGTCCGATCTGCTCGGCCGACTAGCGCGTGTGCCGAGTGGCCGCCGGAGCAAATGGGTGATGCTCGGCGTCTGGATCATTGCCCTGCTGGCACTGGGCACCTTCGCCGGAAAGCTCACCGGCGCACAGAAGAACGACAATGTCACCTGGCTGCCGGACAGCGCCGAATCCACCCAGGCATTCAAACTGGCCGAGAAATTCGGCAATAGCGACGATGTTCCGGTGGTGCTGGTGTATGAGCGCCGGGACGGGATCACCGAGGCCGATCGGCTGGCGGTCGGCGCCGATGCCAAACGGTTCCGGCAGGTCGAGCATGTCGTGCCCGATAAGGTGCTCGGCCCGATCCAGTCCGGAGATGGTCAGGGCCTGGAAATCCTGGTGCCGATCTCGATGGGATCCGAGGGCTGGAACCGCCTGACGAATGTGGTCGGTGCGATCAATGACGCGGCGGGGGAGCGCCCCGACGGATTGTCCTTCTATGCCACCGGACCGGCGGGGTACGCGGCCGAATTCGGTGAGGTGTTCAAGGGGATCGACGGTCTGCTGCTGTACTCGGCCGCCGCGGTCGTCATCGTCATTCTGCTGCTCACCTACGGTCCGATGCTGTGGGCGTTTCCGCTGATCACCGTCGCCTTCGCGCTGGTGATATCGCAGGCCGCGGTATTCGGCGCGACCAAGCTGGGGCTGACCGTCAACGCGCAGAGCCAGGCCATCCTCACCGTGCTGGTCTTCGGCGCGGGCACCGACTATGCGCTGCTGCTGGTTGCCCGCTATCGCGAGGAACTGCGCCGCCATCCCGATAAACACGAGGCGATGGCGGTCGCACTGCATCGCGCCGGGCCCGCGGTGCTGGCCAGTGGTTGCACCGTGATCGTCTCGATGTTGGCGCTGCTGGTGGCGGAGATGAATTCCACCAAGGGCATCGGGCCGGTCTGCGCCATCGGCATCACGGTGGCGCTGCTGGCGATGTTGACGCTGCTGCCCGCGTTGCTGGTGATCGTCGGCCGGTGGATCTTCTGGCCGCGACATCCGAATTTCGGCACCGTCAACGAGACCGAATCCGGCATCTGGGCGCGTATCGGATTCGCGATTGCCCGGCGGCCGCGAACCGTCTGGATCGGCACCGCACTGGCACTCGGCGCACTCGCACTCGGTGCCGGCGGGCTGGAGGCCGAGGGCATCGCGAACAAGGACGCCTTCGTCGGCTCATCCGCCGCGGTCACCGGAACCGCGGTGCTGGAACGGCATTTCGAGGCGGGCACCGGTCAGCCTGTGATGGTCGTCGCCTCGTCTGCGCGCGTCGATGCGGTCGCCACCGCCTTGGGCTCGACACCTGGAATTACCGCACCGTCGCGACCGATCGTCAAGGATGATCTGGCCTATCTCGAGGGCACGCTCACGGAGCCGCCGGACAGCCGGGCCGCCGAGGCCACCATCGATCGGGTGCGTGCGGCCGTGCACGCGGTGGATCCGAAGGCCAGGGTCGGCGGGCAGACCGCCGTCGTGCTGGACATCAAACGCGCTGTGGCACATGACAATCGGGTCATCGTGCCGGTGGTGCTCGCCATTGTGATGGCGATCCTGATGGTGCTGCTGCGCGCGGTAGCCGCGCCGATTCTGCTCACGGCGACCGTGGTGCTGTCCTATTTCGCCGCACTCGGGCTGAGCCGCTGGATCTTCGATCTGGCCGGTTTCAAGGGCGCCGACGCCGGACTGCCGCTGCTGACCTTCGTCTTCCTGGTTGCTCTCGGCATCGACTACAACATCTTCCTGATGTCGCGGGTGCACGAGGAGGTGATCAAGCATCGCACCAAGGCGGGCGCGCTCATCGGCTTGGCCGCAACGGGCGGCGTGATCACTTCGGCCGGACTGGTCCTGGCAGGCACATTCGCGGTATTCGCGACCATGCCGGTGGTGACGTTCGCCGAAATGGGCATTGTCATCGCCGTCGGCGTGCTGCTCGATACCTTGATCGTGCGTTCGATCCTGGTCACCGCCCTGACGCTGGATATCGGCGACCGGATCTGGTGGCCGAGCGCATTGGCCCGGCCCAGGGTGGCCGCGGAACGCGAACCGGAGACCAGTCTCAGCAAGTGACCCGCCGCCGCGCTGCCGCATTTCGGCTGCGGCGAGGGTTACGTTGTGGCCGTCGGTTACCACGCGTTTCGCCAAGGAGGGTGTGCTATGACCAGTCCCGGCCCGACCAAAACCGGACCCGCGCTCAATGACATGACGATCTTCGCGGGCGTATTGATTCTGATTACCGGCGTACTGCATCTGCTCGCCGCCATTGCGGCCATTGCCAAGCGTGACTTATTCGTCTTGACCGAGGATCAGGTCTTCCAGGTGAACGTCTCGGCCTGGGGCTGGGTTCATCTGGTGATCGCGGTGCTGATCATCATCGCTGGCGTCGGCATTATCACCGGACAGAACTGGGGTTATCTGGCGGGTATCGTGATGGCGTCGATCAGCCTGCTGGACAACTTCCTGTTCGCGCCGATGTACCCGTTCTGGTCGTTGGTGATGATCGCGCTCGACGTGCTCATCATCTGGGCGCTGGCGCGGCAGATCGGCGCCGAAAGCGGAGTGGCGCGATAGGTTTCGCGTTATCGGCCCCCGGCCCGTCGCGTACGGGCCGGGGGCCGACTTGTCTGCCTACCTGGTGCGCGGCGGCGGTCCGCCCTGTCCGCCGGGACCGCCTTGTCCGCCGGGACCGCCCTGTCCCGGCGGCGTACCGCCATTGCCGGACTGGGTGTTCTGTGATTTCTCGGCGACGCCGACGGTGATCGACACGGTCATACCCGAACTCGGAGTGCCGGTGACCGTGGCCATTTCGGCATCCCAGCCGTCGCCGAAGACATTGTCCGAGGCGAGTGAGATCTGGGAAAGGTTGCTGATGCTCTGTGAGTATCCGGAGTCGGCGGCGAAGACGGTGCCGCAGACGTCCTGCGGCAGTGCGATCTGTGAGGTGAGGCGGGCGTTCTCGCCCGCCACGGCGGTGCTGAGCGAGTCGTAGACCTCGAAATGGATATGCGGCCAGCGACCGGAATAGCAGGCGGGGAAGATCGAGGTGAACCTCACCTCGCCATCGGCATCCGCGACTTGGACGCCGCGGAGATAGTTCTGGTCGGTAATGCTCTTACCGTAGAGCGAGTATTCGCCGGAGCGGTCGCAATGCCAGACGTAGACGGCCATGCCCGCGCCCGCGGTGCCGCTCTTGGCCAAGTCCTGCAGCTTCAATCGCAGTGACATCGGAACACCCTGTGCAACACCGGAATACGCACCGAAGCTGGTCGTGATGTCGGAGCGGACCACGCCGGATTCGATCAGCACATTGGGGCCGTTCGAGCCGTCGCCCGGGTACGGGCCCGCGGTCTCCTGCGGTGCGGCGGCGACCGTGCCGGTGCTGGTGGTCGTGGTGCTGGTGGTGGCGGCGGAGGTGGTGCTGGTGGTCGTCGTCGCCGATGCGCAGCCCGCCGCCACCGTCGCCGCCCCGGCTGCGCCGAAGAAAGCCAGGGCGCGGCGGCGTGACATCACCTTCATATCGTGGGCGAGTCCGAGATCGTGCTCGTGTACGTCACCATCGCGGCGGTGCGCGGGCTGTGCGCTCACTGCGTTGTCCTTCCGTCGTCGCGGTCAGCTGTCGACCGTGACGCTATGGACGCAGGCTAGGCGGTATGTGGGCCCAGGCTGGGAGCAAGCTGTGAGTGGTGGTCATGTGCCGAGTTCCGGCGTCGGCGCTGCCGCGAGGTGCTCATCGAGTACCGGCGCGATGATCGAGAGTGCGTGCGGCGAGGTCAGATCGTTGTGGGCGAGGTCGATATCGTGGTTGACGACCCGGCCGGAGGCGTAGGGCCGCCAGCCGTCCGGCCCGACCATATCGGAGGTGTCCACGGTGGCGCTGAAATACAGCAGGTCGCCTCGATAGACCGGGCGATGGTAGCCGGTGCGGGTGCGCGCGGCCGCGTTGTAGGAAGCCGCCATTCGCTCGATGATCTCGGCGTCGATGAGTTCCATACCGAGCCGGGCCTCGATGAGTTCGGCGGCCTCCTGGGCGCTCGCATCGGCGGGGACGTCTTCGATGCCGAAGATCGCGCCGAAGGTATTGACGAATGCGCCGGCGGAAAGCTGTTCGATGGAGTCGCTGTCGATATCGGCATGGTCGCTGTCCAGAAGTGCCACGACACCGACGGATTCGCCCGCCGCCTGCAGTTTCGCCGCCATGGCGTGTGCGATGAGGCCACCGAAGGACCAGCCGAGCAGGTGGTACGGCCCGTTCGGCTGGACGGCCCGGATTTCGCGGATGTACCGGTCGGCGGACTCCTCGATGGAGCGCGCCGCCGGTTCGCGACCACTGAGCTCCGGGGCCTGTAGACCGTAGATCGGTCGGCCGGGTCGCAGCCGTTCCGCGAATCCCAGGTAGCTCCAGGACATTCCGGACGACGAGTGAATGCAGAACAGCGCGGGCTCGGTGCCGCCGAGCCGGATCGGCAGCAGCACATCGAGACCGAGTCCGCCTGGTGCGGCGGCGGTTTCGCGTGCCGCGACCTGTGCGGCGATCGTCGCGGCTTCATCGTCGGCAGCGCGTTGCGCGGCCGGGGTATGCACGAAATCGGCTGCCGCACTGAGAATCTCGCACCACCGGCGGGACAACTCGGCGATCTCGGAACGATCCGCGAGTGTTTCCGGGAAGCGGAGATCCGCGTGCAACCGATCGTCGATGACGACCGCGCTGATTTCGATCGCGGACGCGACCGGCAGTTCGGGATGCTCATCGGCGTGCAGGTCGCCGAATTCATCGGTGGCGGACCAGCCGAGCCCTTCGAGTCCGGCGGGAATATCGACATCCGGGTGCCGACCGAGGTATTCGAAGCTGATCCGGCCTGGCATTCGAGCTGGAAGTTGTTCTGCTGCAGTAGGATTGAGGTAGCGCAGCATCCCGTATCCGATGCCCTTGTCCGGCACCGCGAGCAGCTGGTGTTTGATCGTGCGGATCGCCGTGCCCATCGCCGCACCGCCCGCGCAGGCGTCATCGATATCGATCGCGGACAGATCCAGCCGCGCCGGGTAGATACTCGTGAACCAGCCGAGTGTCCGATTCAGATTCGCACCCGGGATCACATCCCGCCTGCCATCGCCCGCCAACCGCAGCAGGGCCGTCGAATCGTCCACATTCCGCCACCGCACCAGCGCCAATGTCAGCGTGGCGAGCAGAGCATCGGTGACCGCGCCCTGGAACAGTTCCGGCAGGGTGGTGAGCAGTGCGGTGGTGACCTCCTCGGAGACCTCGAATCCGACCGTGCGCAGAGTGTGCGCCTGATCGATTGCCGGATCGAGCTCGCGGGAGCCGATCAGCGGATCAGGACCGGCGATCATGTCCTGCCAGTACTCGAGTTCGGCACTGCGCCGTTCGGTCCGCGCCTCCTCGACGAGGGCATGCGACCACCGACGCATCGACGTACCGACGTCGGCGAGAACAGGTGTGTTCCCGACCGAAACCTGCGCCCACGCGGCGATCAAGTCCGCCACCAGAATTCGCCACGACGCACTGTCGACGGCGAGTCGGTGCGCCACCACGATCAGGCGGCCCGATCGCGTCCTGGCACCGGCATCGCCGATCGGATCCAGCCAGACAGCTTGCAGCACAATGCCATTCGCTGGGGAGAGCCGATCTGCCGCGGAGTCCAGCTCGGTGGCGGCATATTCGCGTAGGTCGAGCGCGTCGGCTCCGGCATCGAATTCGATGCGGTGCACCAGCGCGTCGACATCGACCGAGCCAGGGTCGTCGACTCGCCACTGCCAGCCGTCCTCGGCTCGCCAGAGCCGCGAGCGCAGTATGTCGTGCCGATCGACCACCGCGGCGAGTGTCGCGACGAGTTGCGCACGCTCGACGCCGACCGGAAGTGCCAACACCACGGACTGCGCACAGCGGTCGATCTCGCCGCCACGCTCGACCAGCGCGTGCACGCTCGGGGTGAGCGGCAACTCGCCGATCCCGCCACCGGGCAGTTCGTCGAGCGACACGACCGGCCCGGCCACCACAGCGGCCAATGCGGCAACCGTGCGATGTTCGAAGACCTGCAGCGGCGTGCACTGGATGCCGTGCATTTTCGCGCGGGAGACCAGTTTGATCGCCATGATGCTGTCGCCGCCGAGCGCGAAGAACGAATCGTCGACGCCGACCTTGTTGCGGTCGAGCAGCTCAGCGTAGATCTGCGCCAGGATTTCCTCCGTGGGAGTCGTCGGAGCGCGGTACTCGGTCTCCTCGACGACGAATTCCGGTTCCGGCAATGCTTTTCGATCGAGCTTGCCCACGGCATTGAGCGGGATGGCATCCATGACCACGAATGCGGCGGGCACCATATACGCGGGCAAGGTATCGGCGGCGAACGCGCGCACGCGGGCGATATCGAGTTCGATACCGGGCTTGCGCACGAGATATGCCGCGAGCGCCGTGGATCCGGTCGGGCCGGGAACGCCGAGGGTGACCGCGAAGTCGACCCCATCCGCGCGCCCGAGAACCGCATCGATCTCACCCAGCTCGATGCGCTGACCGCGCACCTTGACCTGGAAGTCGGTGCGGCCGATGTATTCCAGCTCCAACCCGGCCGCTCGAGTCCAGCGCACCAGGTCACCGGTGCGGTACATGAGTTCGCCGGGACCGCCGAAGGGGTTCGCGATGAAACGCGCGGCGGTCAGGCTCGGCCGGGCGTGATAGCAGCGGGCCAGTGCGGAGCCCGCGAGGTATAGCTCGCCCGCGACACCGACAGGCACCGGACGCAGCCGATCATCCAGGACCAATACGGACGCACCGCGAATCGGCGCACCGATGGTGACCGGGGTGCCCGCAGCGAGCGCCGCGGAACCCGTTGCCCAGATGGTGAATTCGGTCGGACCGTACAGATTCACCATGCTCCGGCCGTCGCACCAGCGTTCGACCAGTTCGGCGCCGACCGCCTCGCCCGCCACCGCGAGCACCCGCACACTCGACACCTCGGCTGGATCGATGGTGGCCAGTGCCGACGGCGTGATCACCATATGCGTGACCTGTTCGGCGGCAATCAATTCGGCGAGTGCGCTGCCGCCGAAGATCTCCGGTGGTGCGACCACCGACGCGCCGCCGGAGCCGAATGCCATCAGCGCCTCGAAGACCGATGCGTCGAAACTCGGCGAGGCGACCTGCAATACCCGCGAGTGCTCGTCGACGCCGAGCGATTCCCGTTGTGCCGCAATGAGGTCGGCGATACCGCGATGGGAGACGGTGACGCCCTTGGGTGTTCCGGTCGAACCGGAGGTGTAGATCATCCAGGCGGGGTTGTCCGGACGGATCGACTCCGACGACAACGCTGCGTCACTTGCCGCCCGTTGGCGACCGCTGAACTCGGCATCGTCGAGCACCAGCCATTCGGTGCTGTCGGGCAGCAGTGGCCGGTAGGCGGCGAGGGTGAGGCCGACCCGCGAACCGGAATCGGTGAGCATGTGATCGATCCGGTCCACCGGATGTTTCGGATCGACCGGCAGGAAGGCGGCACCGGCCTTCGCGGTCGCCCACATGCCGATCAGCAGTTCGGCGGAGCGGGGGAGACCCAGCGCCACAACGGTTTCCGTGCCGACGCCCGCTTCGATCAGGAGCCGGGCCAACTGGTTCGACGTGGCGTCGAGTTCACGGTAGGTCGTCGTGCGTCCGTCGGCGACCAAAGCCGGGCGGTCCGGGTAGGAGGCGGCCGATGCGGCGAGCGCATAGGTGAGCGTCGTGGTCCCCGTGGTCTCGGTGCCGCGAACCGGGACCAGTTCGGTGCGTTCGGATTCGGCGAGGATGTCGATATCGGCCAAGCGGATATCGATATCCGAGACGATCGCGGCGAGCACGCGACGCCACCGATCGACGAAGGTCGCCATTGTGGTTTCGTCGAAAAGGTCCATCGCGTAGGTCAATACACCCTCGACGCCGTCCGGGCCGTCGGTGGTGAAACGTTCACGCAGGTCGAGCGTCAGGTCGAATTGCGAGGCGCCGCGATCGAAATCCTCTACCTCGAACCGCAATCCGGGCAGTTCCAGGACCGGTTCGACGAAGTTCTGCAGTGACAGCGACACCTGGAATATCGGATGGTGTGCGGTCGATCTGGTCGGGTTGAGCACCTGGACGAGCCGTTCGAACGGCACATCGGTATTGCCGAAGGCATCCAGATCCGCGGCCCGCACGGTCGCGAGGAACTGCCGGAATCCGGTTCCTGGATCGACCGGCGTGCGCAGGGCCAGCGTATTGACGAACATGCCGACGAGTTCGTCGAGCGCCTCCTCACCACGGCCCGCGACGGGCGTGCCGATCACGACATCGTCGGTACCGCCGAGCCGGGCCAGCAGCACCGCGAGCGCGGCGTGCACGACCATGAATACGCTGACATTGTTCGCGGTCGCGAATTCGATGATGGCGCTGTGCAATTGCGCGTCCAGCGTGAAATCGACGTCGGCGCTGCGCATCGACTGCACTGCCGGGCGCGGGCGATCGGCGGGCAGCTCCAACACATCCGGTGCACCGCCGAGGATATCGGACCAGTATCGGATCTGCCGTGCCGCAAGCGATTCCGGATCCGACTCGTTGCCGAGCAACTCCCGATGCCACAGCGCGAAATCGGCGTACTGCACGCCGAGCGGCACGCGGGTCGTGTCGGCACCGCTGGTCCGCTCCGAGTATGCGGCGACCAGATCGGCCGCCAATGGTGCCATCGAGGCGCCGTCGGCGCTGATGTGATGGACCACGAGCACGACGACATGCACCGAGGGCGGTTCGACCATCACAGGCGCCTCGGCCACGAGGGGACTCGACGACACCGGCGGAATGCCCGCGCCGGCGCCGGAGGACACCGGCACCGATCCCTTGCCGTTCGCGCCGGTGCCGTCGCCGATCCGGAAGATGCCGACCCGCAACGGCGGCTCCGTGGTGATATCGAATCCGGTGCCCGCCAGGGCATTGATCCGATGACGCAGGGCCGCAGTGTCTCCGGTGTCGATCACGGCCAACTCCGGCGCGGCGGCCGCCGTACCGATCACCACCTGACGGGGTCCCTCCGCATCGGCGGGGTAGATGGTGCGCAGACTCTCGTGCCGCTCGACCACATCGGCGAGCGCATGTTGCATCGCCGCCACATCGAGGTTTCCGGTGAGCCGCAAGGCGACCGCGATGTTGTACGCGGGCGAGGCCGGATCCATCCGATTGAGGACCCACATGCGCTGCTGAGCCGGGGACAACGGAATTCGGTCCGGACGAATGCGTGGAGCGAGCGAGAACCGGCCCGGCTTGCCGTCGGTGGCCGGGATGACCCGCGCGGACAGTTGGGCCACCGTCGGCGCGTCGAACAGATCGCGCAGTGCGATGGTGGAGCCGAGGGACGAATTGATCCGGGCGACAACCTTGGTCGCGCTGAGCGAATTGCCGCCGAGTTCGAAGAACGACTCGTCGGCGCTTACCTGCTCGCTGCCGAGCACCTCGCCGAATACCCCGGCGACCGCCAGTTCGACCGGTGTCCGCGGCGCGAGATACGGCCGCTTTTCCGCCGAGAAGTCCGGCACCGGAAGGGCTTTGCGATCCAGCTTGCCGACCGGGGTCAGCGGAATGTCGTCGAGCACGACCAGGTATCCGGGCACCATATAGCTGGGCAGTTCGGCCGCCACCTGCTCCCGCAGGCGCTCGGGATCGAGTTCGGTGCCCGTGGTCGGCAGGACATACGAGACCAGCACGGTCGCGCCCGCCGGTCCGGTGAGGCCGATGGTCACCGCGTATTCGACCTGTTCGTCGCGTGCGAGCACGGCATCGATTTCGCCGAGTTCGATCCGCAGACCACGGATCTTGACCTGGAAGTCGCTGCGGCCCAGATACTCGAGCTCGAGTGCGTCATCGGCACCGGTGACCCATCGGACCATATCGCCGGTTCGATACATCCTTTCCCCGGCCGCGCCATACGGATTCGCGATGAAACGCGCCGCGGTCATCTCGAACCGATTGAAGTAACCACGTGCCAGCGCCGGACCGGCCAGGTACAGCTCACCCGCGATGCCCACAGGAACCGGTCGCAGCCAGGTATCGAGCACCAGATTCGACGCGCCGCGGATCGGCCCGCCGATGGTGATCGGTTGCCCCGGCAGCAGTTCGACGGGGCTTGTCGCGCAGACGCTGAATTCGGTGGGGCCGTAAAGATTCACCATCCGCCGCCCGACCGCCCACCGGTCGATCAGTTCGGATGAGGTGGCCTCGCCCCCGACCCCGAGCACCCGCAGGTCGGCCAGATCGGTCGGTTCCATGGTGGCCAGCGCCGACGGCGTGATCGCGGCGTGGGTGATCCGTTCGGTGCGCAGCAGATGTTCCAGATCGCTGCCGCCGTAGACATCCGGTGGCGCTACCACCAGGCGGCCACCCGTCGAATGCGCGATCAGCAGCTCCATGACCGATGCGTCGAAACTCGGCGAAGCGACCTGTAGCGAACTGATAGAGGGATCGAGTTCGAGGCCCTCTTGTTGTGCGGTGGCCATATTCACGAGGCCGCGATGGCTGACCAGGACAGCCTTGGGCTTACCGGTGGAGCCCGAGGTGTAGATCAGGTAGGCGGTCTGGTCGATATTGATAGGGCCGCCGCGCTCTTCGTCTGTGATGGGCGCGTCGGAGACGAGCATGACTCGTCGAATCGTGTTCAGGTCGTCGAGCAGCAGCCAGTCGATGGTGCCGGGTAGTGTCTCACCGGTCGCCGTAACCGTCACCCCGATCGGGGCCTTCGAATCGGTGAGCATGTGCTCGATCCGCTCCACCGGATAGCTCGGATCCAGCGGTAGGAACGCCGCGCCGGACTTGGCTAGCGCCCAGACGGCCACCACCGATTCCAGTGATCGGGTGAGTGCGAGTATGACGAAGACCTCCCGACCGACACCGCGACCGAGCAGTACCCGGGCGAAACGGTTGGACCAGGCGTCGAGTTCGCCATAGCTCATGCTGAGATCACCCGCGGTGATCGCGATGGCATCTGGATCGATGCGCGCGCCTGCCGACAGGATGTCCGGAAGTGTCTGCGGCGGAACCGATTCCGCACCGCGCACGGGTGCCAGGGTCGCCAGTTCGGCGTCGTCGCAGTATTGCAGTTGGGAGACGAGGGCATTCGGATTGTCGGCGAGTTGGGTCAGTAGCCGGACGAAGCGCTCCAGCAGTGGTTGTGCCGCCGTGCGATCGAGCTGGTCGGCCATGAATTTCAGGTTGATGCGCAGTGTGTCGTGCCCGTCTTCGCCGTGCACCGGAATGACCATGAGGCCCAACGGGTAGGGCGTGGCGTCGGTGCCCGCGATATCGAGCACCCGCATACCCGCGATATCGAGCGCCTGCGACAGCGCCTCCCGGTCGATCGGATACGACTCGAATACGGTGAGCGTGTCGAAGAGTTCGGCGAGGCCGACGGCCCGGTGGATGGCGGCCAGCCCCACATGCTGGTGGTCCAGCAGGCGCGCTTGCTCGGCCTGGATGCGGGTGAGCAGGTCGGCGACCTTCTCCGCGGGATCGAGCTGGACCCGTACCGGAAGCGTATTGATGAACAGTCCGACCATCTCTTCGACGCCGGGCAGCTCCGGTGGCCTACCGGATACGGTGCCGCCGAACACCACATCCGTGCGCCCGGTCGACATGGCGAGCAGCATCGCCCATGCGGCCTGCACCACCGTGTTCACCGTCGCACCGGATTCGCGTGCGGTGGTCTCCAGCCGCTCGACCGTGGCCCGGGTCAGGTCGTGCGTAATCATTCCGGCCTCGGTCGATTCGATCCCGGCCAGCGACGGGACCGCGCGCGTCGGCGTATCCACGCCGGCCAGCGATTGCGTCCAGGCCGCGAGCGAGGCCTCGTTGTCCTGCTCGTCGAGCCACGCCAGGAACTCCCGGTACGAGTGCGCGGGTGGCAGTGCGGAGGTGTCGCCCCTGGTGACGTAGAGCGTCAGCAGCTCGCGCACCAGCAGTGGTGTCGACCAGCCGTCCAGCACCAGATGGTGATTGGTCATGACCAGCCGATAGATATCTGCCCCGATGCGGATGAGGGTGAAGCGGATCAGCGGTGGGCGGTCGAGTTCGAATCGGGTGCGGGCGTCGAGGGCGATGAGGCGGTCGAGTTCGCGGTCGCGTTCGTCGGTATCGGCGATATCGGTGAGATCGATATCGTGCCAGCGGATTTCGCCGCCGGCGAGAACGAGCTGGCGCGGACCGTCATCGGTTTCGGCGAAGGCGACGCGCAGGTTCTCGTGGCGCTCCAGCAAGGCCTGTGCCGCACTGCGCAAGCGGGCGGCGTCGACGGTGCCCGCCAGGGTGAGCAGTGATTGGACGGTGTAGTCGTCGGCGGTATCGGTGTCGTAGAGCGCATGGAAGAGCAGACCGTACTGCAACGGCGAAAGCGGCCAGACGTCGACGAGATTCGGGTAGGTGCGTTCCCAGCTGTCGATCTGCTGTTGCCGCACCGGGACCAGTTCGAAGTCCGACGGGGTGCGTCCGCCCGCGCCCGGCGAGCCTGCGTGCGCCGCGAGCGCGCCCAGCGCCTGCGACCACAGCTCGGCGAGCTGACCGACATCCGCCTCGTCGAGCAACCGCGAGGCGAAGGCCCAGGTGACCTCCAAGCCGACATCGGTGAGCACGGCATTGATATCGACGACCGCGGCCAGCGGCGCCGACTCGTTGTGCGTCGCCGCGAAACGCTGTGGCAGCCACGCTCCCGCGTGCCCGCCGGTGAGCGCACGGCCGAGATAGTTGAAGCTGAGCTGCGGGATCGGCGCGTCCGCGAGTGCGGCGGCGGACTCCGGATGCTGATAGCGCAGCATGCCGTAGCCGATGCCCTTATCCGGCACCGCGCGCAGCTGTTCCTTGACCTTCTTGATCGCGGTGCCCGCCGCGCCGCCACCGGCGAACGCGTCGTCGAGATCGATGCCGGTCACATCGATGGCTACCGGGTAGATGCTGGTGAACCAGCCGACCGTACGGGCGACATCGGCGCCTGGCAGCAGTGTCTCGGAGCGGCCGTGGCCTTCCAGGGTGAGCAGCGCGGTATTGCGATCGCGCCAGCGGCTCACCGCGAGTGCGAGTCCGGTGAGCAGCACATCGTCTGCGCCGCAATGGAATTGGTCGGGCAGCGTGGCCAGTACGGTGTTGGCGATATCCGGGTCGACGGTGGTCCGGCACTGGCCCATGGTGGCGACGACGTCGACCGCGGGATCCAGTGCCGCCGAGCCGACAATCGGATCCGGGGTGGCCAGCATCTGTTGCCACAGCGGCAGTTCGGCCACCCGCTCGGGCGCCTGTTCGGCTTGACCGTATGCCCACCGCCGGAAGGAGGTGCCGACGGGCACGAGGGTGCCGCCCGACGCCGCGATCGCCAGGTCCGGCAACATGATTCGCCAGGAGACGCCGTCGGTCACCAGATGGTGCAGCACCAGCCAGCACAGTGGATCGGCCCCCGCCCGCTCGATCAGGACGAATCGCGCGACGACACCAGCCTCGGGATCGAGCAGATCCGCTGCCTGTTGCAATTCGCGCTCGTAGCTGTCGTCGGAGTCCGCGTCGGCCGCGACTACCTCGATCAAATCATCGGCAGTTATCGAATCACGCTCGGCGACAACCCATTCCCAGCCTTGCTCGGTGTGCCGCAGAGTGGAGCGGAGCACATCGTGATGGTCGAGGAGCGCTTGGACCGCGGCGCTGAGCTGGTCGCGGCCGAAAGCCTCCGGGAGACCGATCAAGACGGCCTGACCGAAGCGGTTCCAGGTCGGTCCCTGCTCCACCATGGCGTGCACGATCGGCGTGAGCTCTACAGTGCCGACCCCGCCGCCGGGCAGTTCGGTGACCGTCTGTGCGCGCACGTCGGTCGCGATCGCGGCCAGCGCGGCAACGGTCTTGCGCTCGAACACATCTCGTGCACTGAAGCCGATCCCGGCGGCCTTCGCGCGCGATACCAGCTGGATGGAGACGATACTGTCACCGCCGAGTGCGAAGAAGCTGTCGTCGACACCGACCGTTTCGAGTCCGAGGACATCGGCGAACAAGCCGGCCAGTGCCGCTTCGCGCGGCGTCGACGGCGCCCGGCCCACAACGGCTCGGACACTGAAATCCGGTGCGGGCAGGGCCCTGCGGTCCACCTTTCCCAGCGGTGTCAACGGAATGCTGTCGAGCACCATGACGACCGAGGGGACCATATAGGCCGGAAGCGTCTCACCGGCAGCGGCTTTCAGCGCCTCCGGGTGAATCTCGGCGCCGGGCTTGCCGAGCACGTAGGACACCAGTGCGGTCACTCCGGTGGGAGTCTTCGCGCCGATGGTGAGTGCGAAATCGACGTCGGGCTGCCGTTGCAGCGCGGCATCGATCTCACCGAGTTCGATGCGGAACCCGCGCACCTTGACCTGGAAGTCGCTGCGGCCCTGGTACTCCAGTTCGTCGTCTGCGGTCCACCGCACGAGATCGCCGGTGCGGTACATCCGCTCACCCGGCGCGTTCGGATTGGCGACGAAACGGCTGGCGGTCAGTCCGTTGCGCTGGTGATAGCCGCGCGCGACGCCCGCGCCGGCCAGATACAGCTCACCGACCGCGCCGCGGGCCACCGGCCGCAACCACGGGTCGAGCACGACAGCGGTGACACCGAGCACGATGCTGCCGATGGTTACCGGCCCGCCGGGGCGCAATGGCCCGCTCAAGGTCACGGTAACGGTGGTTTCGGTGGGCCCGTAGCCGTTCAACAGCGTCCGCCCGGACCAGGTGCTCACCAACTCCGGCGGACACGCGTCACCACCGACGACGATCGTCCGCAGATCCGGCAGCGTCGCCGGGTCCAGCGACCCCACCACCGCCGGGGTGACATTGAGATGGGTGACCCGGTGCGCGCGCAGAACTTCGGCCATCTCCTCGCCCGCATACGCCGACGGCGGCACGACAGCGAGCGTCGCACCCGCCGCGAGGGTGACCAGGATCTCCTCGACGGAAATATCGAAACTCGGCGAAACCGCGTGTGCCACTACCGAATCGGCGTCGACACCGAATCCGGCGCCGGAACCGGTGACCAAATTCGCCAGGCCACGATGCGACACCAGCACACCCTTGGGCAGTCCCGTCGATCCGGAGGTGTAGATGATGTAGGCGATCTGATCCAGGTGTACCGGCCCGCGGCGGTCGGCATCGGTAATCGCCGCCGAATCCTGCGCGTCCACCGTTTCGGCCGTCGCGTCGTCGTCGAGCAGCAGCCAATTCACGCGGTCCGGCAAGGACTTTCGCGCCGGGTGCACGGTCAAGCCCGCGACGACCCCGCTGTCGCCGACCATATGCTCGATCCGGTCGGCGGGATAGGTCGGGTCGATGGGGACGAATGCCGCACCGGATTTCGCCACCGCGAGCGTGGCGAGTACGGATTCGGCCGAACGCGGAATCGAAATCGCGACGGTGCGTTCGGGTCCGGCGCCCGCCGCGATCAGCACGCGGGCCAGACGGTTGGTGTACTCGTCGACCTGACGGTAGGTCATGCTGGTGTCGCCGCAGCGCAGCGCCATCGCCTCCGGGTCGAGTGCGGCACCGGCCGCGATGATTTCGGGGAGGGTGCGCGGTGCGACCGCTTCGGGTCCGCGCGCGGGCACCAGCCGATCCTGCTCCTGCGGGGAGACGACCTGGACGGTACTCAGCGGCGCATCCGGTCCGGCGGCCAGGAACCCGTGCAGGAACATCAAGAAGCGGGCATGGTGTGCCGCCAATTCATCGGTGCTGTACAGGTTTCCGTTGCCCTGCAGATCGATGTGGGTGCTCTCGCCGCCGACGCCCGGATACAGGTTGAAGAACACGTCATCGATCAACCCGGATGTCAGCACGTGCAGTCGTCCGGTGACCGAGCCGAGCTGAATCCTGGTGTCCACCATCATCAAATTGACGGCCGGACCGAACGACGACGCCTCGTCCATCGACCAGCCGAGATCACGGACGATGTCCTCCTGCCGGTAACGCTGTCTGCGCAGTGCCCCGGTCAGCTCACTCTGCGCTGCCCGGATCACGTCACCGACCGTGGTGGTCGGTGACAACAACAGGCGCATCGGAACGACATTGGCGACCATGCCGCCGGAGCGGCGCAGTGCCGCCGTGGTGCGTCCCGAAACCGGCAGGCTCAGCACCACTTCGGGCGCACCGGTCATCGCGGCGAGATAGGCGCCGAAGGCGGCGACGATGGTCGGCGCGGCGTTCGAGCCGGCCGCCTTCGCCACGGTATCGAGCAATTCGGCCGTCGCGGCGGGCAGTGCGCCCGAGACCCGGCTCGGCGGCGCGTCGACATCGGCCTCGCGACCCGCGAGATTGACCGGGTCGGCCATCCCGGCCAGATGCTCGCGCCAGTACTCGCGATCGGCGTCGAATCGGTCCGAGCCACGGTAGGCCAGATCGGCGTCGGCGATCTTCTGCAGTGGTTCGGCCTTGGCGGGCGGCGCCTCGCTGCCCTCGATGGCGGCGTTGTAGATCTCGCCGGTGCGCTGTACCAGTGCGAGCGCACCCATACCGTCCAGCACGATGTGGTGCATGCGCGAGTACCAGAACCAGTGGTCATCGGCCAGCCGCAGCATAGCCACCGCGACCAATCGGTCGTGCATCAGATCCAGCGGCGCGGAGTACTCCGCGCGCATCCAGGCATGTGCCGCTGCCTCGGGATCGGGCTTATCGCGCAGGTCGATGACGGTGAGTTCGTCGACAATGGTGGTGTCGACGAGCTGGTACGGCTGACCCTCGACATCGAGCAGCCGGACATAGCCGGTCCCGAATTCGCGCCCGGTCTGCTTGGCGGCCGCGGCGAGCGCGTCGAGATCGAGTTCGCCGATCAGTTCGACGTACTGGGCGATCGAGATAGGCGTATCGCCCGCGATGTGCTGGGCGAACCAGATACCGCGCTGGGCTGCCGACAGCGGGAACGCGCTGTCGGGCGGTGCGGTGCCTATCTTTCCGTTCGAGGACGATGGCTGTTGCATAAGCACACCTGCGTTCTGACGTCTGGAGCGGTGGTGCACCGCTGGTCCCGACCGTCGCGTAGTAGCAAGTTCATTTTGGACCGGCGCCGAGCCGACCGAAGGCGTATTGACAACACTGTGTTCGATCGGCGGCGTCCCGGAGGCTTTAAGTGGTCGCGCGGCGCTGCCGCCTCCGGGCCCGGCATACGCGCCGCAGCGCGCCCGAACTCCGTGAGTTCGGGCGCGCAGGCTGAATAGCAGGTCAGGCGGACTTCCGCTCGGTCAGCCGATCGGCATCGGTGATCGGGGCGTCGGAGCTGACCAGGTAGCGCTGCAGCGTCGAGCGGTCGTCCAGGAGCAGCCAGTCGATGGCATCGCTGAGCTCAGGGCGGCGGGCCTTGGTGGTGATGCCGATGTAAGCACCGGGGACGGCGGTCGCGTCGTCGGCCACCGATGCCGGAGTCGCGCCGAGCTTGACGACGGCGGATGCGGCAACTGTGGCTTCGATCTGCGGGTCGATCGCCAGCGCGATTCGCGTGTTCACGGCGGCGCCACGGTTGATCAGCACTCGGGCCAGCCGGTTCGCCCAACGATCCAGCTCGACGTTGGCGAGCGTCCCGGAGTTGCTCGGGACCGCACACAGCTCGAACTCGGCCGCTTTCCGCAGGCGCGGCTGCAGCTGGATGACGTTGGTGGCGGGCGCTTCGACCAGAGTGCTCATTGTGATCCCTTCACAGGTTCCGTCTTTGTTCTCGGTGCCCTTCTAATCTCGCTGCCGGGAGGGGTTGGCGACAGCTACCCAAGCGCTGGTGGGAGCACTCCGAGGGTGAGCGAATCCATACCCAAGGTGTGCGGGCTTGATCGGGGAATCGACCAAGCCGCTCGCAAACGACCACGGAGCGAGTCTTACGAGCGAGGAGTTCGCGGCCTGTCTTGCGTCCGAGTCGTCGAAGCGATGCGCGGGTCTCACCTATCCGGCGCGTGTATGTCAGGTGCCGGACGTCCCGCCATCGGCGACGACCACGGAGCGAGTCTTACGAGCGACCGTTCGCGGCCCGTCTTGCGTCCGAGTCGTCGAAGCGCATGCGCCGCAGGCGCGAGTCTCGACGGCTCGGACGCAAGACACCAGGGGGCCGCGAACACGCAGCGCCGAAGGCGCTGCCAAAAACTCAGTCGGTGACGAAACCGTTCAAGCTGCTGCGCAGGTCGGCGAGCAGGGCGCGGGCCGCGGTGAGCCCGTCACCGTGCCACACGGTGTCTTCGACCGCGAAGACGCGCTTATCGGCGGAGGCGCCGAGATCCTTCCAGGCATCGCTGCGCAGCACCGTCTTACCGTGCTCTTCACCTGCCTCGCCCGCGAAGACGACGTAGATAATGTCGCCCTCGACCTTGGGCAGGTCCTGCTCGGTCACGTCGAAGGAGGTGCCGCGCTGCGCGGTCGGCCGTTGTACGCCGACATCGGCGAGGATCTGTCCGGCGAAGCTATTGCTGCCCTGGACCTGGTCGTGATCGGCGGTGAAGCGGACCACCGAGGCCTGGGACTGGCTGGCGGCCAGGGCATTACCGGTCTCGCGCGCCTCGGCGCGGTAGTTCTCCAATGCCGTTGCCGCGGCCGTGCGGCGGCCGAGACCCGCTGCGAGCGTGGCGAATTCGGTCTGCCAGCCGCTTCCGGAATCGGCGAGTACGGTCGGCGCGATCGCCTGCAATGCGGCGAAACCGCCTGGGCCGCTCGACATATCGCCGATGATCAGATCGGGATGCAGGGCGGCGATCTGCCCGAGATCGGGCTGCGCCGCCGAACCGACGGTAGGAATCTTCAGCACGCCGTAACCGAGATACATGGGCTGCGAGCGGGGTCCGTCGATCGGGACCGCGCCGACGACCCGCTCCCACAGGCCGACCGCGCAGGTGGCGTCCAACGCTGAGGTGGACAGGACCACGACGCGCTGCGGATCGGCGGGCACCTCCGAGGTGCCCGCGGCGTGGGTGACGGTGCGAGTCTTGCCGTTCGACGGATCCGGTGCGCTCGGCAGCGGGCAGGCCTTCGAGGTGTCGCGTTCCAGGCCGACCACACCCGCGCCCGCGATATTCGTCGTGGTGCGAATGATCGAGCTGGCGTCGTCCTTCTGACTGCAGCCCGCGACGAGCAATGCGGCGCAGAGCAGGGCGACCGCCGTGCCCCCGTGCCGGACCGCGCGATTCCTGGCGGTGCCGTATCGGGGGGAGTCCGTGCGGTTTCGGGTGCGAACAGGGGCGCTCACCGGCATGCGGGTGAGGGTACCGCGTGGCGTGGGTGCCGGGACGCGAAGGCCACCGCCGCGTGCACGTCGCGTCCGGACCCTGTTCGCGACCGCGCGGAATCCCGCTGTCGTACAGCGGATTCCGCGCGGTCGCCGGATCGGCTACTTGGCATTGCCGCCGATGCTGAACCGCGCGCCGGTCGGATCGGTGACCTGTGCGATCCGGCCGTAGGGGGTGTTCTCGGGCTGGGCCAGCACGGTGCCGCCCAGTTCGACGACCTTCGCGACGGCCGCGTCGACGTCATCGGCGCCGAAGTAGACGGTCCAGCCCGCCGGTACGCCCTCGGGCAGGAAGGCCGAGGCATCCATGACACCGCCGAGCATCGGGGTGGTGGCGTGGATGGTGGTGTAGCGGAACTCCGGGGAGTCGGAGATGGCGAAGGTATCGCTCCAGCCGAAGACGTCGCGGTAGAAGTCGAGCGAGCGGGCGTAGTCGCGGGTGTGCAGTTCGAACCAGGACGGGATGCCGACGTGGTCACTCCAGGTGCCGCCCGAGGCGATGCCGATGGTCTCGAAACCGCCGAAGGTGCCGGTCTGCCAGATGCCGACGCCCGCGCCGCCGACATCGCCGAGCACGGCCATCGCGCCGAGATCGCCCACATCCATGGGCGCCACGACGACCGCACCGCCGTGCTCGGCGGCCGCGTCGGCGGTGGCCTTGGCATCGGGCGAAGCGAGGTAGACCGTCCATTGATCGGGTCCCTCGGCCCCGTCCGCGGTCTTGCCCATGCCGCCCGCGACGGCCTTACCTTCCTTGCGGAAGGTGATGTAGCCGCCGAACTCCTCGTCCGCGCGGTCTGCGGTCCAGCCGAAGAGCTGGCCGTAGAAGGCGATGGCCCGGTCTGGATCAGAGGTGTAAACGTCGACCCAGCAGGGATCGCCGGTCTTGGGTGCGGGCCCGCCCGTCACCCGACCGCCGCCCCTCATCGAATCGCTACGCGATGCTGTGCTCATCAAAGGTCTCCTTGGCCGAGAGTGGATCACTGTCACAGATAGAGACGTCGGCTGCCCGGGAAAGTCATCGCTGGCGACTGCTTGCAGATCGCTCGAAATGGTCGGCACGCACGGGGCCGGATTTGATGATCGCCGGATCAGTGGGTTGGAGTCGCCCATACCGCGAAATACGACACAGAGTAGGACCCGTGCGGATGGCTGTCGCAGCACGGTTTACGATCTCAGGAGCGCAAGCGAACTCCTCGTCTGTCCCCGGTAGTGGGGCGGATGCGAGCAGCGGAGCCTGCGGAGCGACCTAAAGGCACCTTTCAGGAGGATCAGTGACTGCCGTAGAGCCAAAGCCAGTCCCTCAGTTGGAAGCGACTCGGCCGTATCCGGCTCGGACCGGGCCGAAGGGCTCGTTCATCGTCAAGATGGTCACCACCACCGACCCCAAGGTCCTCGGTGTCATGTACCTGACCACCTCGATGGCGTTCTTCCTCATCGGTGGTCTGATGGCCCTGCTGATGCGTGGTGAGCTGGCCCGGCCGGGTCTGCAGTTCCTGTCCCCCGAGCAGTTCAACCAGCTGTTCACCATGCACGGCACGATCATGCTGCTGTTCTACGCGACCGCGATCGTGTTCGGCTTCGCCAATATCGTCCTGCCGCTGCAGATCGGCGCACCTGACGTCGCCTTCCCGCGCCTGAACGCCTTCAGCTACTGGTTGTACGCCTTCGGCGCGACCATGGCGACCGCGGGCTTCATCACCCCCGGTGGCGCCGCGGACTTCGGTTGGACGGCGTACGTGCCGCTGACCGACATCCTGCACTCGCCCGGCGTCGGCACCGACCTGTGGATCCTGGGCCTCGCGGTCTCCGGTCTCGGCACCATCCTCGGTGGCGTCAACATGCTGACCACCGTGGTCTGCCTGCGTGCCCCCGGCATGACCATGTTCCGTATGCCGATCTTCACCTGGAACATCGCCGTCACCAGCGTCCTCGTGCTGCTCGCCTTCCCGCTGCTGACCGCCGCGCTGTTCGGCCTGGCCTACGACCGCCACCTCGGTGGCCACATCTACGATCCGGCCACCGGCGGCATCCTGCTCTACCAGCACCTGTTCTGGTTCTTCGGCCATCCCGAGGTGTACATCATCGCGCTGCCGTTCTTCGGCATCGTCTCGGAGATCTTCCCGGTCTTCTCGCGTAAGCCGATCTTCGGTTACACCACGCTGGTCTACGCGACCCTTGGCATCGCGGCGCTGTCGATCGCGGTGTGGGCGCACCACATGTACGCCACCGGCGCCGTGCTGCTGCCGTACTTCTCGTTCATGACCTTCCTGATCGCGGTCCCGACCGGTGTGAAGTTCTTCAACTGGATCGGCACCATGTGGCGCGGCCAGCTGACCTTCGAATCGCCGATGCTGTTCTCCCTCGGCTTCCTGGTCACCTTCCTCTTCGGTGGTCTGTCCGGCGTCATCCTGGCCTCGCCGCCGCTGGACTTCCACGTGACCGACTCGTACTTCGTCGTCGCGCACTTCCACTACGTGCTCTTCGGCACCATCGTGTTCGCCACCTACGCCGGTATCTACTTCTGGTTCCCGAAGATCACCGGCCGCATGCTGGACGAGCGCCTGGGCAAGTGGCACTTCTGGACCACCTTCATCGGCTTCCACACCACCTTCCTGGTGCAGCACTGGCTGGGCGCCGAAGGCATGCCGCGCCGCTACGCCGACTACCTGCCCAGCGACGGATTCACCACGCTGAACACCATTTCCACCATCGGCGCCTTCATCCTGGGCGCGTCGATGCTGCCGTTCATCTGGAACGTGTTCAAGAGCTACCGCTACGGCGAGGTCGTCACCGTGGACGATCCGTGGGGCTACGGCAACTCGCTGGAGTGGGCCACCACCTGCCCGCCGCCGCGGCACAACTTCTACGAACTGCCGCGCATCCGTTCCGAGCGCCCCGCCTTCGAGTTGCATTACCCGCACATGGTCGAGCGGATGCGGGCCGAGGCCCATGTGGGCTGGGGTTCGGGCAAACATGCCACCGAGGTGCACGAAGGCGCCTTGGCAAAGCACTAGTATTCCGGTCGATGAGTGTGCACCTGCTGATCCTCAGTGGGTGCACACTCATTTGTGGGAGAAGCACCGACCGCAGCGTTGCGACATCGGGGTCCAGCACAGCTACGGCAAACAACTAACTTGGAGCACCTCAGTTGGCCGACACCACCGTCCTCGTCACCGTCACCGGACCCGACCGGCCCGGTGTGACCTCCGTGCTGCTCGCGGCGATGTCGCGGCACCACGTGAGCCTGCTGGATGTGGAGCAGGTCGTCATCCGCGGCCGACTGACCCTCGGCGTGCTGGTCACCTGCCCGAGCGATCCCGAGGCGCTGCAGGACGAACTCGAAGAGGCGATGAATACCGTCGGCATGCATGTCGACGTCGAGGTCGACGCGCAGATCGGCAGGCAGCCGATGTCCACCCATGCGGTGGTCATCCTCGGCGCGCCGGTGACCGCGCGCGCATTCAGTTCGGTCTCCCGTCAGCTCGCGGCGCTCGGCGCCAATATCGACACCATCCGCGGCATTGCCGACTACCCGGTGACCGGTATGGAACTCCTGGTCACCGCGACCGATACCGGCCCCGATTCCGATGCCCGGCTGCGCACCGCGCTGGCCGAGGTCGCGGTCGCCGAACAGGTCGACGTGGCGGTGGAGCGCGCCGGACTGGCCCGCCGGGCCAAGCGGCTCATCGTCTTCGACGTCGATTCGACCCTGATCCAGGGCGAGGTCATCGAGATGCTCGCCGCGCATGCCGGGGTGGAGGATCAGGTCCGCGAGGTCACCGAGGCGGCCATGCGCGGTGAAATCGACTTCGCCGAATCGCTGCGTCAGCGGGTGGCGACCCTCGAGGGGCTGGACGAATCGGTGATCGAGGAGGTCGCCGACCGGATCGAGCTGACCCCTGGCGCGCGCACCACCATCCGAACCCTGCGCCGCATCGGATTCCGCTGCGGTGTGGTGTCCGGCGGCTTCCGTCAGGTGATCGAACCGCTCGCGCACGAACTGGAATTGGACTTCGTGCAGGCGAATACGCTCGAGGTGGTGGACGGCAAGCTGACCGGCCGGGTGGTCGGCGAGATCGTCGACCGTGCCTTCAAGGCCACCGCGCTGCGTAAATTCGCGGCGGAGGCGGGCGTGCCGATGGAGCAGACCGTGGCCGTCGGCGACGGCGCCAACGACATCGACATGCTCAATGCGGCCGGACTCGGTGTCGCCTTCAATGCCAAGCCCGCATTGCGTGAGGTCGCCGACGCGGCCCTGTCGCATCCTTACCTGGACGCGGTCCTGTTCATCCTCGGCGTGACCCGCGACGAGGTGGAGGCCGCCGACGCCCGCGACGGCGGAATCCGTCGCGTCCCGCTCGTCGGCAGCTGAGTCGCGAGGATCGGTAGGCTCGCTGGGGGTGTCGCGCCTGCGCGGCGGTTTTCGTTGACGATCGAGGTGGCGTGATGTCGAGTATCCCGGAGGCCGAATTGTCAACGGGTGTCGAGGGATTCCGCATTCGGCATGCGGAGCTGGCGCGCGGCTACGGTGGTCTCGGCGATCCGGAGGATCCCGCTCTCGTGCAGGCCATGCAGATGGTGCTGCACATTCCGAAGATCGATCCGCCGCGGCGCAGTGCGCTGCTGGAGGCCGCGGCAGAGGCCACGGTGGCACTGTGCCTGGATGAGCGGGTCGGACCCGTCGGGGTGTGGGAGCAGCGGTTCCTGGCCTGGAAGCGGTCGCGGATCCGCAAGGTGGCGCGGCGGGCGCGCGGTGCGCAGTGGCTGGCGGCCGACGAAGTGGACGGGGTGACCGTCGAGGTGGACGGTGCGCAGGCGCGGGCATTCGTGCCGGGGCCGGTCGGCGAGGTCGATCCGCGGATCAGGCGGCTGCAGATCAACGGCACCGATCTCGAACACGACGATCCCGGACCCGCCGATCCCGATCTGCCGGTGCTGTGGGTGAATGCGAAGCTCGGCATGACGCTCGGCAAGGCCGCCGCTCAGGTCGGTCACGCCAGCATGTTGCTCGCCGGTGCGCTTACCGCGGACGAGGCGCTGCGGTGGTCGCAGCGTGAGTTCCGATGCGCGGTGCGCGAATCCGGACCGGAGCAGTGGGCGTCGCTGTGCGAGCAGGTGTCTCGTGGGCAGGCCGTCGCGGTGCGCGACGCCGGTTTCACCGAGGTCGCTCCGGGGTCGATAACTGTGATCGCGGTGCCTGCACAATACTGATTGCCTGGGGGGTGAATTGCCTCGCAACCGTTTTACACCGCAGGTCCCGCAAGCGATTACGTGATGTAGATGTTTCGCTGTTCGGCGCTAAGGGGATTCACCCGGGCCCGATCTGGGTACGTTCGACGCAATAGGACCGCCGCATACCACTCGCCGGAGGCCATCATGATGACGACGCTGTTGGTGATACTCGCCGTTTGGGTAGGTTGTTCGATTCCGCTGGCGCTGATCGTCGCGCGGATGTTCCGTGCCACCGATGAGCCGCCGAAAAATCCGCCGCGAGCGGTGCGCGCACCGTCCGCGAAGACACGTCGTGGCGGACGAATGGCCACGTCGTGGCTACCGGCATGGGGCGGTCGTACGAACACAGCGCATTTGAGCCAAGATGGAGCCCGTGCCGCAACCGGATCCCGATCTGCTCATTGATTTCACCGACGTGACCATCCGACGCTCGGGTCACACCCTCGTCGGCCCGGTCACCTGGCAGGTCGAGCTCGACGAACGCTGGGTGGTCCTCGGACCCAACGGCGCGGGCAAGACCTCGCTGCTCCGCATGGCCGCCGCCGAAGTACATCCGACCTCGGGCATCGCCCATCTGCTCGGTGAAGTCATCGGCAAAACCGATGTCAGCGAGCTACGACCGCGCATCGGCTGGTCCTCGGCCGCGGTGGCCAGCCGGATTCCGCGCGACGAGAAGGTCAGCGATCTGGTGGTCTCCGCCGGTTACGCGGTCCTCGGTCGCTGGCGCGAGCGTTACGACGATGTCGATACCGACCGCGCCATCGATATGCTCGAAAGCCTCGGCGCCGAACATCTTTCCGATCGCACCTACGGAACGTTGTCCGAGGGGGAGCGCAAGCGGGTGCTGATCGCCCGCGCGATGATGACCGATCCGGAGCTGCTGCTGCTCGACGAGCCCGCCGCCGGTCTGGATCTGGGCGGCCGTGAGGAATTGGTGGAACGCCTCGGCGATCTGGCCTCGGATCCCGATTCCCCGGCCATGGTCCTGGTGACCCACCATGTCGAGGAAATTCCACCGGGGTTCACCCATGGCCTGCTGCTGAACGAGGGCGCGGTCATCGCGCAGGGTCTGCTGCCGGATGTGCTCACCGCCGAGAACCTGAGTGAGGCCTTCCGTCAGTCGATCGCGCTGGATCGCGTCGATGGCCGGTACTTCGCGCGGCGCGCGCGGCGCTTGGGGCGGCACCGTTCGCGCTGAGCCCGTGATGGGGATTACGGCGTAAAACAAGCACGCGTTAGGGTGCAGGAGTGAGTGAGACGAACGCGCAGGAGCCCATCCCGCCGCTCAAGGACGCGTCGACGGTGATGTTGGTGCGTGACGGTGCCACCGGGCCCGAGGTGTTCCTGCAGCGCCGGGTCGGGGCGATGGCCTTCGCCGCCGGTATGACCGTTTTCCCTGGCGGCGGTGTCGATCCGTCGGACGGAACCGCCGATATCGAATGGGCCGGGCCCGAACCCGCTTGGTGGGCGGCGAAATTCGGCACCACCGAGCCGAGGGCCAAGGCGCTCGTTGCCGCCGCAGTGCGCGAAACCTTCGAGGAGTGCGGGGTACTGCTGGCCGGGCCGACGGCCGACACCGTCGTCTCCGATACCACCGGCTACCACGATGCCCGGGCTCGACTGGAGCGGCGCGAAGTGTCGCTGGCGGACTTCCTCGCCGACGAGAAACTGGTGCTGCGCGCGGATCTGCTGCGGCCGTGGGCGAATTGGATCACCCCGGTGATCGAGCCGCGGCGCTATGACACCCGGTTCTTCGTCGCGGTGCTGCCGCAGGGGCAGTTGGCCGACGGCGCCACCACCGAGGCGGCCGAGGTGCAATGGCGCACCGCGGCGGACGAGCTCGACCGCTGGCGGGCGGGCACCGATGTGCTGTTGCCGCCGACCTGGTCGCAGCTCGATGCCATTGCCGAATTCGCCTCCACGGCGGAGATTCTGGCCATCGACCGGGTGATCGAACCGATCATGCCGGTGCTCACCGGTGACAGCGGGCGGCAGGTGCTCGAGTTCCCGGACAACCAGCGCTATTTCGCCGCACTGCCGGATACCAGCAGGCTCAGAGGATCCGCGCGTCCGTGAGGCAGTAGGTTTCCTGCCATGGCCGAATTCGTGACCCTGGAGTTGCCGGAGGATCCCGCCGTCCGTGGCGTTGCCGTCCTCCGGATCGACCGCCCGCCACTGAACCTGCTGAATGCGCAGCTGGTCCGGGAGGTGGCCGAGGCGGCGGCGGTTGTCGCCGCACACCCCGGGGTCGCGGCATTGGTCGTCTACGGCGACGAGCGGGTCTTCTGCGCGGGCGACGACCTCGCCGAACTCTCCGGACTCGACCCGGATCAGGCCGAAGCCATGGCCGCCGATCTGCAGGCGGCACTCGGCTGCCTGGCCAAGGTGCCCCAGCCCACCGTCGCCGCGATCAGCGGCTACTGCCTCGGCGGCGGCCTGGAACTGGCCATCGCCGCCGACCGCCGCATCATCGGCGACAACGTCAAACTCGGCCTGCCCCAAATCAAAGCGGGCCTCATCCCCCTCGCAGGCATCCGCCGCCTATCGCTGCTGATCGGCCCCGGACCCGCCAAAGACATCGTCTATACCGGCCGCTTCGTCGAGGCCGACGAAGCGCGCACCCTCGGCCTGGTGGACGAGGTCGTCGCCCCCGACGACGTCTTCACCGCCGCCATCGGCTGGGCGCAACAATTCACCGACGGCCCCACCCGGGCCCTCGCCGCCGCGAAAGCCGTCTTCGAAGCAGGCCCCCACGGCCTGGACCGCGCCCGCACCGAATGGACCACCCTCTTCACCACCGAAGACCGCCGCATCGGCACCGAGTCCTACCTGGCCGACGGCCCAGGCTCGGCGACTTTCGTCGGGCGCTGACGGGGCACACGGCTCGGCCGAGTCGGTGGTCTTCGTCAGGCTCTCGGTCGATCTGCCCGGACAGGTCTGACGGGCTCGATCGTGCTCGCACGGAATGGACCCCGCTCTTCGCCACCGGGCCCCGCATTGGCACGAGTCGAACCTGGCCGACGGTCCAGGTTCGGCAACCACCGTCGGACGCTGACGGGCACCGACGCAACCGGCTGACGGTTCGGTTTGCCTCTTTGTCGTTACTGGTCGGTAGTCGCGATCTGCGGTGCCGCGGTCGTTCGGGGCGGGGTTGGGCGATCCGAGTGCCGATGCGAACCATAAACAGGAACACGTTCCTGGTCGGTGGGTGGTGTGACTTTCGCAGCACTCGATGATCGTGAGTTCCACTCGAGCCCCAGGTTGCTAACCGCATCTGGGACGCGTAGCGGTGCGGGGGTAGATCGTCGAGCAGGTTCAGAACCAGAACGAGTCTCGGGGGGCGGTGCGGTGGGGCGAAATCACGTCCTACTCACTGGTCCGCTGCAGACGTGCGGCGGAGGGTTGGCTAGGCTAGCCCACCATGACGGTCCACCCCGATGACCCGGCGCCGAACCCGCATGCCACCGAGGCCGAGGTCGAAGCAGCGCTGAAGGATACGAAGCTCGCCCAGGTGCTCTATCACGACTGGGAAGCCGAGACCTATGACGACAAGTGGTCGATTTCCTATGACGAGCGCTGTATCGACTATGCCCGCGGCCGGTTCGATGCCGCGGTCGGCCCCGCGCCGCTGCCGTACGAGCGCGCGCTGGAATTGGGCTGTGGCACCGGCTTCTTCCTGCTGAACCTCATGCAGGGCGGCGTCGCGAAGTCCGGCTCGGTCACCGACCTGTCGCCGGGCATGGTGAAGGTCGCGCTGCGCAATGCCGAGAACCTCGGGCTCGATGTCGACGGCCGGGTCGCCGACGCCGAGACCATCCCGTACGAGGACGACACCTTCGACCTCGTCGTCGGCCACGCCGTGCTGCACCACATCCCGGATGTGGAACTGGCGCTCAAGGAGTGCCTGCGCGTGCTGAAGCCGGGCGGGCGTTTCGTCTTCGCCGGTGAACCGACCACCGCGGGCAACTTCTACGCTCGCTGGCTCGGCCGCATCACCTGGAAGGCAACCACCACCGTGACCAAGCTGCCCGCGCTGTCGGGTTGGCGGCGTCCGCAGGCCGAACTGGACGAGTCCTCGCGCGCCGCGGCGCTGGAGGCGGTCGTCGACCTGCACACCTTCGATCCGAGCGACCTCGAGGCCAAGGCCCGGCGCGCCGGCGCCACCGAGGTCAAGGCGAGCACCGAGGAATTCGCGGCGGCGCTGTGGGGCTGGCCGGTGCGCACCTTCGAGGCGGCCGTCCCGGACGAGAAGCTCACCATGGGCTACCGGATGGCCATGTACCGTGCGTGGCTGCGGCTGAGCTGGTTGGACGAGAACGTCATGCGCCGCGTGGTGCCGCGCCAGTTCTTCTACAACGCCATGATCACCGGCGTGAAGCCGGGCGCTGCCGCCAAGTAGTGGGTTACCGCTTCGGCCGCGAGGATGTCGTCTTCCTCGGCAGCGCGGCGGGTTGCGCCGCGCTGGCCGAGGTGGATCGGCTGGAGCTGACTCCCGCGACGCACCTGCGCGATTTGGAGCGGGTGCGTCGCGAATTCGGCGAGCGGTCGGCCGCACTGGTGGAAACGGTGCGTCTGCGCCGTCGTGCCGCGGCCAAACTCGTGGATACCGGACAGTGGCTGTTCACCGATGACGCACTGCAACAGGCGACGCCGACGCTGGTCGCCCGACACCGCGCCACCCGCCTGTCCGAACGTGCCGTACACGATGTGACCTGCTCGATCGGCGCGGAACTCGCCGAACTGGCTCGCACCTGCCCTGCCGTACTCGGCAGCGACCTCGACGACGTGCGCCTGTCCATGGCCGCACACAATCTCACCGGCTCCCGAAATGTCCTGCTGGCCAAGGCCGATGCCCTCGTCCCGACCAGCACCGGGACCGTCGTCATCGCCGATCCGGCCCGCCGCGCGGACGGTCGCCGCACCCACGATCCGGCCAAACTGCAACCCCCGCTCCCGGATCTGCTTGCCGCCTATCCCGGCCGCGACCTGGCCGTAAAGTGTGCTCCCGGACTGGATTTCGACCGCCTGAACTGGCCGGGCGAGACCGAGGTCGTCTCCCTCGACGGCGCGGTCCGTGAGGCCTGCCTGTGGTCGCCGGGCCTTTCCGACAGCGACGTCACCCGCCGCGCGACAGTCCTCACCTCCCGCGGCGAATCCGTCACCTACACCGACGCCGCCCCCGACGAGATTCCGGAACAGCCCCCCGGCGAGTGGATCATCGACCCCGACGGCGCCATCGTCCGCGCAGGCCTGGTACGCCACTACGCCGCCGAACACGGCCTCTGGCAACTGGACCCGCAGATCGCCTACCTGACCGGCAACACCGTCCCCCACGGCATCCGCGGCTTCCGCATCGTCGACCGCCTGGAATTCCGCGAAAAAACCCTCCGCCAAGAACTGTCCCGCCGCAACTGCGGCCCCCTCGAAATCCGCATCCGCGGCCTCGACATAGACCCCGACACCCTCCGCAAACGCCTGAAACTCCGCGGCACCCACCCCTACACCCTCATCCTCACCCGCCTCTCCCGCACCGCCGCCGCCTTCCTCTGCACCACCCCACCCACCCCCTGAACCCGAGAATGCAATGGTGGCGACCCCTCCCGACATCCCCGCCACAGACGCATGCGGACCACGCCTCGTGCCCCATCCCACCCACCCGCCTCCATCGACTCGCGCTCCCGCCGAAGTCGAGAATGCAATGCTGGTGGACTGCTCTCGGCGTTTGCCGCCACAGATGCATGGTGATCATGGATTGCGCTGCGAACCAGCCGCTCACGGCTTCATGGACTCGCCGCCTCCGCAGCCCGCCTCTGACCTGCGCTGGTCTCGATGTCTGCCGCCGACGCGGCCAACTGCCTACTGCTCGGGTTTGAAGGCGAAGACTTCGCCGATGCGGGTGGCGAGGACTACCTCGCCCTTGGGGCCGACGGAGGTGCCGGTGGTGGTGCCCCTGGCATCCGGCAGGACGTCCGAGTCGACGGTTGTGCCGGTCTTGGTGTCGAAGGTGATCAGGTTGATGCCGTCGCCGATGGCGGCGGCGGTGTAGCCGGTGTCGCCCGCGGTCTGGACGGGGGTGCCGCGCAGGGTGAGATCCTTACGCTCCCAGGCGATTTCGGCGGCGTCGCCCTTGTCGCGCAGGGCGAGCAGGTGGCCGTCGTCGCCGGCCGGGATGATCAGGCCGTCGCTGGAGACCGAAATGCCGCCGCGCGGCGCCCAATCCAGCGGCTGCACCCATTTGGTCCGGCCGTCGGCGGCGTCGATCGCGATGAGGCGTTTGGAGTTGTCGCCGACGTAGACGGTCCGGCCGTCGGCGGACAGCGCCGGACTGGTCGCGCTGCCGTCGGTGAGCAGGTCCGCGCTCCATTCCTGCTGAATCTTATTGTCGGCGTAGCGCAATGCGACCAGTGCGGCGATCGGCTTGCCCGGCTTCCACAGCGTGACGAAGAAGCGGCCGCTGGACACCTCGATCGGCGAGATATTGGCGACCGGGCACTGTGGCCCGCCGATCGCGCAGTCGCCGAGACCCTGTCCGGACGCGGGTCGGGTGAGATCGGGGTACTCCAGGAAATCGGGATCGCCCAGCAGTTGGGCGGTGCTGACGACGCGCTCCCCGGTCTGGCGGCTCAGTACATCCACCTGACCGGACTGGGTGACTGTCAGGATGTTCCCGTCGCCGGTGAACTGCGCCGAAACCGGTACGCCCGCAACGGGAGTCCGCCAGCGCGGCTGCCCGATGGAGTTGAACGCACTGACCCCGCTGTCGTCGCCGACGTAGACATTGGTGCCGCTGTCGACCACCGAGGGCGCCGAGATCGCATTCGGTCCCAGCGCGTTGCAGAAGCGCTTGCGGCCGGTCGGCATCTGCAGCGAGAGAATGGCGCAGTTGCTCGGGGTCAGGGTGGTGACGAACATTTGCCCGTCCGGGCCGAGCGTCACGGGTTCCTCGATCGGCCCACCGACCGGCCGTGACCAGCTCAACGACAGTTTGCGCGAGCCGGTGACCGGGCTGACGCCACTGTTGCGGCCGTCGTGGTGCGCGGTGGTCCAGCCCTTGCCTGATCCGACGGTGATGTCGTCGACGTCGGTACCGCAGCCCGTCAATACCAGTGCGCCGATGGCCGCCGCCGCGCCCAGCCGGGACAGAGTGAGCCCGCGCGCCGGGTTGCCCAGTACGCCGCCGCTTCGCACCTGCTGCACTCCTGTCGTCGTTGCCCGCTGGGGACGTGACCGAAAGCGTGTCGACCCCCGGGTACGCGCACCACCGCCCGCGTGGAGGTTCGCCGCCGCCGTCGGCGGCGCAGCGATCACTGTACGGGAGGGTCCGCCGACGTTGTACGGGTCCCGGCGGTGTTTTCCGACGGGATAAGCTCTAGCCGTCGCGACCGGGACGGTCGCCATGTCAAGGACCACGACAGGAGATGACTTCGTGACGAGCATGTGGGGCGCACCGTTGCGCTCGCGGTGGCGCGGTTCGCGCCGCCGGGATCCGCAGCAAGCGCGATTTCTGACGCTGGCGTCGCTGCGCTGGGTGCTCGCGAACAAGGCGTACACGCCTTGGTATCTGGTGCGGTACTACCGGCTGTTCAAATTCAAGGCGGCCAATCCGCATATCGTGCTGCGCGGCATGGTCTTCCTCGGCAAGCGCGTCGAAATCCACGCGACCCCCGAATTGGGCCGGATGGAGATCGGCCGCTGGGTGCATATCGGCGACGGCAATGCCATTCGCTGCCACGAGGGTTCGCTGCGCATCGGCGACAAGGTCGTCTTCGGCAAGGACAATGTCGTCAACACCTACCTCGATATCGAGATCGGTGAATCCAC
This sequence comes from Nocardia sp. NPDC102475, assembly GCF_055584605.1. Classification (NCBI taxonomy): domain Bacteria; kingdom Bacillati; phylum Actinomycetota; class Actinomycetes; order Mycobacteriales; family Nocardiaceae; genus Nocardia; species Nocardia sp. NPDC102475. Next base: position 228,331 of record NZ_JBVJLS010000006.1, read on the forward strand.
GCTGGTCGCGGACTGGTGCTACATCTGCGACTTCGACCACCGCATGGACGACATCAATATGCCGATCAAGGATCAGGGCATCGTCAAAAGCCCGGTCCGAATCGGTCCGGATACCTGGATCGCCGCCAAGGTGACGGTGCTGCGCGAAACCCGCGTCGGCCGTGGCTGTGTGCTCGGTGCGCATGCGGTGGTCAAGGGCGAGATTCCGGACTACAGCATCGCCGTCGGCGCGCCCGCCAAGGTCGTCAAGAACCGCAAGGCGACCTGGGAGGCCGGTGCCGAGGAGCGCGCCAAATATGTTGCCGCGCTGGAAGATATCGAGCGCAAGAAGAACGGCGCCACCCAGTCGGCCTGAGTGCCACCGAGCCCCGGGATCCGGAACGGACCCGGGGCTCGTGCTATCTCGGCCGAGTATCCCGGTATGCGTCGGTGGTAGTCGGTACGGTCACGGCATGAACAGGTACGCGGCGCTGTTGCGCGGGATCATGCCGACGAACCCCAATATGAAGGGGGAAAAGCTGCGCGGGGTGTTCGAGGGGCTCGGATTCGAGAAGGTCGCCACGGTATTGGCCAGTGGCAATGTGGTCTTCCGTACCGCGGACACCGATATCGCGAAGTTGGAAGCCCGCATCCAGGACGCGCTGAACAGCGAACTCGGAATTCCGGGCGGCACCATCGTGCGCACCTATGACGAATTGTGCGACCTGCTCGACACCGATCCGTTTCCGGGCCTGACCCACGGCCGCGGCACCTACCTCACCGCGACCTTCCTCAAACAGGCACCGCCGAACGTCGCGAAAGAGCTGCGCAAGCACACCGAACCCGGCGTCCGGATCGTCGGCTACGACACGGCCGCCCGCGTCGTCCTGTCGGTCATCGACAACACCGAACCCCGCACCCCGAACTTCATGGCCTGGATGGAGAAGACCTACAGCAAGGAGATCACCACCCGCACCTGGCTCACCATCCAGAAGATCGTCAAGAAGATGGAGAGCTAGGCGCTACTTCGGATCACGCTCGGGGAGGGGACGTTCGATGATGGTGGGGCGGCCGAGGGGGTTGCGGACGCGGCGTTTGGCCGAGGAGTAGACCAGGGCGGTTTCGGCGGCCACGACATCCCAGGCGAAATCGGCGGTGAGGCGTTCGCGCGCGGCGTAGGCGCGGTCCTGGGTGGCGGCCGGATCGTCGAGGGTGGCGCGCACGGCTTCGACGATGCCGTCCACATCCGCCGGTTCGAAGGATGCGCCGGTGACGCCGTCGATGACGGCCTCGCCGAGACCACCCGCGGTGGAGGTGATCAGCGGGGTACCGGCGGCGGCCGCCTCGAGTGCGACGATGCCGAAGGGTTCGTAGCGGCTCGGCAGCACGATGGCATCGGCGCCGTGCAACCAGCCGAGCAGTTCCTCGTGATCGAGCTGACCGGCGAAGGTCACCGCCCGCGCGACCCGATGCACCCGGGCGCGTTCGCGCAGCCATTCGAACTGGGTGCCGATACCGGCAACGGTCAGCGTGGTGCCGGGGTGGGCGCGGCGGATGCGCGGCAGCGCGGCGATCGCATCCTGCACACCCTTCTCGTACTCGAGCCGACCCACATAGAGCAGACGCGGCGGACCGGTGCGCGGCGCGCGCGGCCGAAAGGTCCACGCGCCCACATCGATTCCGTTGCGGATCACCGTCATCGGCACCCGCTCGGGCCCGTAGAGCCGCTCCACCTCGTCCTGCATGGAGGTCGAGCAGGTGATCAGCGCATCCGATTCATTGGCCAGCCACCACTCGACCGAATGCACCTGCTTGTTGACCCGGCCCGAGACCCAACCGCTGTGCCGCCCGGCCTCGGTGGCATGGATGGTGGACACCAGCGGCACGTCGTAGTACTCGGCCAGCGCGATCGCCGGATGCGCGACCAGCCAATCGTGCGCGTGCACGACATCCGGGACCCAGCCGTCGCCGATGCCGGGCTTGCCGAGCGCGACTCCCGCGCGCACCATCGCGTGGCCCATGGCCAGCGTCCAGGCGAGCATGTCCTCGCCGAAGTCGAAGCACGGCGGATCCTCCGCGACCGCGACCACCAGCACGCCCTCGGCGATGAAGGAGTGGGTGGGGTGGGTCACGGAGTCGGTGCCGGAGGGGCGGCGGGCGAGCACGACCACTTCGTGACCGGCCACGGCCAGTTCGACCGCCAGGTGATGCACATGGCGGCCCAGCCCACCGACCACAACCGGTGGGTACTCCCACGACACCATCAAGATCTTCATGAATGTCCTTATCAGGCGGAGTCTCGGTCCGCGATCGCCAGCCGCCGTGCGTCCAAACTCGGGAAGAAGCCGTCGGCCGCCCCCCATCCTGCCGCCAACTGGTGTGCTTTGGCGACTTGGCCCGCCCCGACGGCGGCCGCGATTTCCCGCACGGCGTGGGCGTGCCGGTGCGCGCGGTCGCGTGCGTAGCCGGCCGCGGAGTCCTTGCTGACCATGAATGCCCAGTCACTGGAGACGGTGAGGATGGCTTCGCGCAGCAGTTGATCGGCAACCGGGTCGCGCAGTGCGGCGCCACCGTCCGCGGCCCGCATCTTGTCGACCGTATCGAGGGTGAGCCGGACAATATCGTCGTTCAGATCCACCAGGTCTTTCACCTGGTCACCGGCCCATACTCGCCAATCCTTACCCGAACCCCAGGACGAATCGGCCAGCGGCACCGGCTCGCCGACGTACCCGCGCGCCCTGGCATCGGCCAGCGTGCCGACGGTGACGCCCGCCTCGGGCAGTGCCCGTAGTACCTGGGCCAGCCACTGCGGACCCTCGTGCCACCAGTGTCCGAACAATTCGGTATCGAATGCGGCGACGACCAGGGCCGGACGTCCGATACGCGCCGATTCCTCGATCAGCCGTTCGCGCACGGTCCGCACGAAATCGTCGACATCGCGGACTACCGCCCCGGCCGCCAGTTCGGGGTCGTACGGGGCCTTGTCCGGACCGGCGACCGTCTTGCCGGTGACGCGGGCGGGCTTGAGACCCGTCGCATGGTCATAGTGATGAAAGTCACGGTAGGCGCTCTGCCCCGGATAGCCGGACTTGGGCGACCAAACCCGGTAGCTCACTTGCAGATCCCGCCCGAAGGCCACCACATCCGATTCCCGGACCGGTCGGCCGAGGGTGGTATCGCCGCGCAGTGCGGGTCCATCGACCATGAAATGCGTCACACCCGCGGCCGCGTATCCGGTCTCCATGCCGGGGGTGTAGCCGCATTCGGGCGCCCAGATCCCGGTCGGGGTGTGACCCCAGCGCTGCCGGGCATCGGCCAGGCCCTCGTCGAGCTGGAAGGCGCGCAGTCGCGGGTGCAGCAGCGGCTGGAACGGGTGCGCGAGCGGGCCGCCGAGCAGTTCGATGGCCTCGGCGTCGATGAGCTGCCGCCACACCGGCGCCGCGCCGTGGCGCCAGTGCTGTTCGAATTCCGCGAGTGCCGCCGCGGCCAGCCGGTGTTCATGCCTGCCGAGTGCGATATTGCCCGCCATCGCGGCCTCGTCGGCGCGCAGTTGCCAATTGCCGAGCCAATGATGCATGCCCGCAAGGCAATGCGGATCGTCCAGCTGGGCGGCGAGCACCGGTGTGATGCCGAGGCTGAGCAGGTGTGAACGACCTTCCGCGGCAAGGGTTCTCAGCACATCGACGACCGGAAGGTAAGAGGCGGCCCAGGATTGGTAGAGCCATTCCTCGCCGACCGGCCAGCGGCCGTGGTGGGCCAGCCAGGGCAGATGGGAATGCAGGACCAGAGTGAACTGGCCGGGAACTTCTTGTCTACTCAAGGCTTCACCGCGATGGCGACCAGATCGAGGCTCGCATCGATGTCCTCGGTGATCAGTGCGAAATCGTCGATGACGACCGCGGCGACATCTGCGGTCAGCTCGGCGGGCCACGGCTCCCCGGCCAGCGCGCGCTCGATCTGCGCATCGATGAACGAGCCACCGTGCTTGGCGTCCAGCGCCTTCAGCGTCGGGCCGTGGTGTACCCCGGTCACGAGCGTGACCCGGAAACCCGCGTCGACGAGCAGTTCGGTGAGTTCGTCGGCATTGAGTTCGCGGGTGTGGAACGGGTTGAGCGGGGTATCGCGGCCGGGGGAGAAGGTGATCCGATTGGGCGTGCTGATCAGCAGTTCACCGCCGGGCCGCAGCACCCGCAGGCATTCCCGGATGAACTGGCCCTGGTCCCAGAGGTGTTCGATCACTTGGAAATTCACCACGACATCGACCGACTCGTCCTCCAGTGGCAGCGCGGCGAGGTTGCCCTGGATCATCTCCACGCGCGGGTAGCGGGCGCGCACGTGCTCGACCGCGCTGGTGTCGTAGTCCAGACCGATCACCTTGGCGGCCACCTCGGCGATCATGTTCGCGCCGTAACCCTCACCGGATCCGGCCTCCAGCACCGTCTTTGCGGCACAACGCTCGAGCAGGCGTGCGTAGACGATCTCGTGCCGACGGAACCAGTAGTTCTCCTCGGCGATGCCGGGTACGGTCCGCTCGCCGGTCAGCGGCAACGGCTCCACGGCCGACTCGGGAGTAATGCCCGGGGTGGTGCCCACTGCGGCAGGGATCACAGCCTCGCTCATCGCTCCGACGTTACTGGTTGGACGGCCGCAAGATATCGCCAGTACCACCGTTGTGAGAGAGAAGCGACTAAGTTACCCGCGAGTAACTTAACGTAGGGTAGTGTCACGCCCTGAGCTACAAACAAGGACGTACGGCGCCGCTCGTGCGACCACCACACACGTGTAACCAGAACAGGAGGTCGACGAAGACCGATGCCGAACATCGTCGTACTCATCAAGCAGGTTCCCGACACCTGGTCCGAGCGCAAGCTGACCGACGGTGACTTCACCCTCGATCGCGAAGCCGCCGACGCCGTCCTCGACGAGATCAACGAGCGCGCCGTCGAAGAAGCGCTGCTGATCAAGGAGGCCCAGGGCGGCGAGGTCACTGTGCTGGCCGCCGGTCCGGACCGTGCCACCGAGGCCATCCGCAAGGCGCTGTCCATGGGCGCCGACAAGGCCATCCACATCAACGATCCGGCGATCCACGGCTCCGACGCCGTGCAGACCGCTTGGGTGCTGGCCAGCGCGCTGGGCCAGGTCGAGGGTGTCGAGCTGGTCATCGCGGGCAACGAGGCCACCGACGGTCGCGCCGGCGCCGTGCCCGCGATCATCGCCGAGTACCTGGGCCTGCCGCAGCTGACGCACCTGCGCAAGCTGAGCGTCGACGGCGACAAGATCACCGGTGAGCGGGAGACCGACGAGGGCGTGTTCAAGCTGGAGGCCACCCTCCCGGCCATCGTCAGCGTCACCGAGAAGATCAACGAGCCGCGCTTCCCCTCCTTCAAGGGCATCATGGCCGCGAAGAAGAAGGAAGTGCAGACCTTCACGCTGGCCGACCTGGGCGTCGACCCGTCGACCGTCGGTGTCGCCAACTCGGGCACCGCCGTCACCGCGGCCACCCCGAAGCCCCCGCGCACCGCGGGCGAGAAGATCGCGGACGAGGGCGACGGCGGCACCAAGATCGCCTCGTACCTGGTCGGTCAGAAGATCATCTGATCCCGCCCGAGACTGCTTAGGAGAGAACACAAATGGCAGAAGTACTTGTGCTCGTCGAGCACGCCGACGGTGCGATCAAGAAGGTCAGCACCGAACTGCTCACCGCCGCGAGCGCGCTGGGTGAGCCCGCCGCCGTCGTGACCGGCCCGGCCGGTACCGGCGAGAAGCTGGCCGACGCGCTGGCCGCCGCGGGCGCCGCGAAGATCTACATCGCCGAATCCGACGATGTCGAGAACTTCCTGGTCACCCCGAAGGTCGACGTGCTCGCCGGTCTGGTCGAGTCGATTTCCCCGGCCGCTGTGATCGTCGCCGCCACCGCCGAGGGCAAGGAGGTGTCGGGCCGCCTCGCCGCGCGCATCGGCTCCGGTCTGCTCGTCGATGTCATCGACGTCAAGGCTGACGGTTCGGTCGTGCACTCCATCTTCGGTGGCGCGTTCACCGTCGACGCCAAGGCCACCGGCGACGTGCCGGTGATCTCGGTGCGTCCGGGCGCCGTCGAGGCCACCGCCTCGGCCGGTGCGGGCGAGAAAGTGACCGTCGAGGTGCCCGCGCAGGAAGAGGGCGTCGTGAAGGTGACCTCGCGCGAGCCGGTCGTCGGTGGCGACCGTCCGGAGCTCACCGAGGCGAGCATCGTCGTCTCCGGTGGTCGCGGTGTCGGTTCCGCCGACAACTTCGCGGTCGTCGAGGCGCTGGCCGATTCGCTCGGCGCCGCCGTCGGCGCTTCGCGTGCCGCGGTCGACTCGGGCTACTACCCGGGCCAGTTCCAGGTCGGTCAGACCGGTAAGACGGTCTCCCCGCAGCTGTACATCGCCCTCGGCATCTCCGGCGCCATCCAGCACCGCGCCGGCATGCAGACCTCGAAGACCATCGTCGCGGTCAACAAGGACGAAGAGGCCCCGATCTTCGAGATCGCGGACTACGGCATCGTCGGCGACCTGTTCAATGTCGCCCCGCAGCTGACCGAAGCTGTGAAGGCCCACAAGGGCTGATAGCGCACCGCTGCTCGAGTGGCCCCGGCTGGAAACAGCCGGGGCCACTTGCGTTTTCATGCTGCCCCTAGCGGGTGCGATAACCTGCGGATATGGCTGTTCCTACGACTCGGATGCTGGTGCTCGCGGTGGTGCGGCTGCTGGCCCCGGTGCACGGTTACGACGTTCGGCGCGAGCTGTTGTCCTGGCATGCCGACGATTGGGCGAATGTGAAGCCCGGATCGGTGTACGGGGCGCTGAACACGCTGCAGCGCGAGAAGCTCATCGAGGTGGAGGGCGTCGGTCAGGCGGGGGCGCGTCCGGAGCGGACCACTTATCGGCTGACGACGGAGGGGGAGAAGGTCTTCGGCGAGATGGTGCGCGAGGCGGTGTGGTCCGCGGAGCAGCCGAAGAACCCGTATTTCGCGGCGGTGGCCCTGCTGCCGCACCTGCCACGCGAGGAGGTCGTCGCGGCGATGCGCGGGCGCATTCTGAAGTTCGAATCGGATCTGGTCTTCCTGGAGCGCGAGGAGCAGCGGATTCTCGCGGGCAGCGGCAATCCGGCGGAGACCGAACCGCATCATGTCGCCGATGCCATGCGGCTGGCCGCCGACCACGTCCGGGCGGATCTGACCTGGACGCGCAAGACTTTGGAGCGCATCGAGAGCGGTGAGCTGGATGTGTGGACGAACTGGTCGCGGGTGGACGGCGGCCCGATGACGGTCAAATGAGGCGCTTTTCAAATGATCAAGACTGAATAGTAAAGCTTGACTATTTAGTCGGTCGTTCCTACCGTTGTTCGGGTGGAAACGATCGACTCCGTTCGCGATCGCACCCGCACCTCGGTGATCCGGGTGCGCGGGCTGGCGCGGACGTTTGAAACCAGAAGCGGCCCCGTCCAAGCGGTTACGGGCGTCGACTTCGATGTCTACGAGGGTGAGATCCTCGGTCTGCTCGGCCCCAACGGCGCGGGTAAGACCACGACACTGCGGATGCTCAGCACCCTCATCGCCCCGACCGCCGGCGAGGCGGTCATCTCCGACGTTGATCTACGGGCCGAGCAGCGGACCGTGCGTTCGCGCATCGGCTACGTCGCCCAGGGCGGAATGACCAATGACGATGCCCTGGTCATCGACGAATTGGTGTTGCAGGCAAGGCTTTTCGGGCTGAGCAAGGCGCAGGCCACGCACAATGCCGAAGAACTACTCGTCGCACTCGACCTGGACAACCTCGGTCGGCGCAAATGCAACCAGCTCTCCGGCGGTCAGCGCCGCCGCGTCGATATCGCGCTCGGCCTGGTGCACGGCCCGGCGCTGATCTACCTCGACGAGCCGACCAGCGGCCTGGATCCGCAGAGCCGCGCGAATCTGTGGGAGCACATCCGGCGCCTGCGCGAGCGGGGCACCACGGTCGTGCTCACCACCCACTATCTGGACGAGGCCGACGCACTGTGTGATCGCCTGCTGATCATGGACCACGGCGGCATCGTCGCCGAGGGCTCGCCCGACGAACTCAAGCGCCGTATCTCCGGTGACGTGGTGAGCTTCGAAATCGATGACGGCCATGCGGATCTCGCACTCCAGGTCGCCCAGTCGGTGCTCGAGGTGCGCTCGCTGGTGCGCTCGGAGGATGCGGGTGCCGACCGGATCGGATCGACGCTGGTGCATCTCACCGTGGATCGCGGCGATGCCGCGGTCGTACCCCTATTGCGTGCCATGGACGAGCGCGGTCTCGTACCGGGTGCGCTCACTGTCAAACGTCCCAGCCTCGACGATGTCTTTCTCACCATTACGGGGCGTTCGCTGCGGGAGGCGAGTCACTCATGAGGTTCATGCGCGAGACCGGACTGATCTTCTGGTCCCAACTGCGGGCGAGTCTGCGAAATCCGGTGTGGGTCTTGATCGGTCTGTCCCAGCCGGTGTTATATCTGGTGCTGTTCGGGCCGCTCGTCAAGGGCATCGCGCCGTCGCTCGGCGCGGATTCCGATCCGTGGAAGCTGCTCACGCCCGCATTGGTCATCCAGACCGGGCTGTTCGGCGCGATCTATGTCGGATTCGGCATTGTGGCGGAATTGCGGGCGGGGGTCGTCGAACGGCAGCGGGTGACGCCGGCGAGCCGGGGCGCACTGCTGACCGGGCGCGTGCTCAAAGACATGGTGGTGCTCGTGGTCCAGGCGCTGGTGCTCGTCGGAGTTGCCATGGCGGCCTTCGGGGTTCGGCCGGATCCGCTCGGGGTGGTGCTGTCGGTGTTGTTGATCGCGGTCATGGCAGCAGGTTTGGCTGCCGCGTCCTATGCGCTGGGTCTGTGGGCCAAATCCGAGGATGTGCTCGCCTCGGTGCTCAACAGTCTCGCGGTGCCGCTGATGCTGCTGTCCGGCATTCTGCTGCCGTTGAGCGTCGGGCCTGGCTGGTTGCGCACGATCGGCAAGGTGAATCCGTTCTCGCACACCGTCGATGCGGCCAGGGCCCTGTTCCGCGGTGACTTCGGTGCGTCCGAGGTGTACCTCGGGACCGGGCTCACGCTGGCGGTCGCCGCGGTGGCGATGGTGATCGGCGCACGTAGCTTCACCCGCGAGAACGCCTGACATCGATGCCGCTGAGATCTGCTCGGTGACAGCAGATCTCAGCGGCGGTGCAATCCGGACAGCAGCGTGGTGAGGATCGGCGAGCGGCGCGCATCGCTGCGCAAGACCGCGGAGACCGGAATACGTAGTCGGTGTTCGGCGAGGTGCAGGACGACCAGGCCCTCGGTCGGGCTGTCGGCGTAGAGCACCGTCCAGGCGTCCGGGCGATTGATCAGCTCCATGGTCGCGGTGTGATCAGGTGGAATCGGCGGACCGAAGGTGGGGCCGGCCGACAGCTCGGCGAAGGCGGCCCGAATCACATTGTGCAGCAGGACCTGTTCCTGCTCGGGCGGGAGCAGCAGCGGATACGGGCTCAGATCCGCCAGCGTCACCTGGTCGTGCGGGGCCAGCGGATGGGCGGCGGAAGTGGCGATGACGAGGTCCTCGATCCACAGCTTCTCCACCGCGAGACCGGGCTCGTCGACACTGCCGCGGATGAGCGCGAGATCGCAGTCGCCGTCGGCCACCGCGGTGATCCGCTGCCGGAACGGTTTTATGACGAATTCGATCTCGGCATCCGGATGCGCGGCGCGCGCCCCGGCGATCGCGGACAGGGATCGGGTCGCGAAGGACATATTGGCGGCCAGCCGGATGCGGTGACCGGAGGTGCGCACGGTGGCGCGGATGGCCGACTCCAGACTGAGCATCTGTTTAGCCAGGGGAAGTAGCCGCATGGTCGCGTCGGTCGGCACAACGGCCCTGGTCGAACGCTCGAACAAGGCCACGCCGAGGTCACGCTCCAACCGGGCGATCTGATGGCTGATCGCCGATTGGGAGATGTAGCAGCGGGCCGCGGCCCTGCTGAAACTCAGCTCCTCGCACACCGCGACGAAGTAGGTGAGCTGGCGAAGCTCCACTTGATCTCCAATTCATGAGCAATCCAGATAAGAGTCATATCTATTATGCGCCTGAACACCTGAAATATCTGCGGATCGAATGACGGTTGGTAATGAGAGAAGGAGGCTGTCATGGAACACGCAGATGTTGTCATCGTTGGATCGGGATTCGGGGGGCTTGCCGCCGCTAAGCAGTTGGCCAAATCGGGCATCAATTACGTTCTTATCTCGAGCACTCCGGAGCATCTCTTCCAGCCGTTGCTCTACCAGGTCGCGACAGGTGTGCTGGCATCGCACGAGATCGCGCCGCCGATCGCCTCGGTACTGCGCAGGCACAGGGAGGCCGACGTCCGGCTCGGCAAGGTCGTCGCCATCGACGCCGATAACGCGGTGCTCACCTACGAGCACGACGGCGAGCGCACACAGATCCGCTATGGCTCGCTGATCGCCGCCACCGGCGCCTCGCAGTCGTACTTCGGCCGCGACGATTTCGCCGATAAGACGTTCTCGCTCAAGACCATCGACGATGCGAAGCTGCTGCGCGCACAGATCGAACGGGTCTTCACCGAGGCCAAGGGCGCGGATGCGGAGACCCGCAAGCGACTGCTGAGCTTCGTGGTGGTCGGCGCGGGCGCGACCGGTGTCGAGGTCGCCGGTCAGCTGAAGGAACTCGCGAAACGGTATTACCACCAAGAGGTTTCGGTGACCCTGGTCGAGGGTGCGGGCGAGGTGCTGCCGCCCTTCGGTGGCGGACTGTCGGAATACGCGAAGGCATCGCTGACCAAGAGCGGTGTCGAGGTGCTGCTCGGCACCTTCGTGACCGATATCGAATACGGCAAGGTGACCGTCAAGGACAAGCAGGGCATCGAGCGCCGGATCGCGGCCGAGACGGTGGTCTGGTCGGCCGGTGTGCAGGCGGGCGGGTTCGCGCAGATCCTGGCCGAGGCCACCCGCTGCGAAACCGACCGCGCCGGAAGGCTTTTGATCAACCCGGACCTGACCGTCGGCGGACATGCCGATATCTACGCCATCGGCGATATGACCTCGCTCAACGGCTATCCGGGCCAGTCGCCGGTCGCCATGCAGGAGGGCAGGCACGCCGCCGACATCATTCGCCGCAAGCAGCTCCCCGGCACCCCGTTCAAGTACTGGGACAAGGGCAGCATGGCGGTGATCAGCCGGTTCAGCGCGGTGGTGAAACTCAATGAGCACATCACCTTCCGCGGCGTCATCGCGTGGACCATGTGGCTCGCGGTGCACCTGCTGTACCTGGTCGGGTTCCGCAACCGTTTCGCCGCCGTGGCCTCGTGGCTCGTCGCCTTCATCGGCACGGGTCGCCCCGGTTTCGACGAGGTGGATACGGCGCAGGATCCGGTGCGGATATCGGAGCGCGACGCCGCCTGATCTGCCGGCGAAAAGGTCACGGATCAGGCAAAAGGCGGCGGTAGCGATGCGGGAGACGGAACGCGACGCGACAGTTCGGTGAACGCTCGGTGTGATCATCATCTCGTTCACCGAACCGGCATCGAGGCGACACTTCGAGGTTGCTCCGGCGCAGTTTCGGACTGGCTTCATCACGGATATGACTATTTCGTCCGTGTTGACAGCCCCGGCTCGACCGACGGACTCCGGGGCGGAACGGTCTCGGTATTCGCTGGTCGTCTCCTCCGATTCGGCGCACCGACTGGCCGCGCAGCGCCTGCGCTACGGCGTCTTCGCCAGTGAGCCCGGCTTCCAGATTCCCGACAACGGAACGGGTCTCGACGCGGACCATTTCGATGAGTACTGCGACCACCTGCTGGTCCGCGACGACCGGACCGAGGAATTCGTCGGCTGCTACCGAATGCTGCCGCCGGACAAGGTGACTGCCGCGGGCGGTTACTACACGGCCACCGAATTCGATCTGGCCCAACTGGATCCGGAGGGCAACCGGATCGTGGAAATGGGCCGTGCGTGTGTGGTGCCCGACCACCGCAACGGCTCGGTGCTGACCCTCATGTGGGCGGGCATCCTGCACTACATCCAGCTCACCGGATACGAATGGGTGATGGGTTGCGTCTCGGTGCCCATGCAGGACACCCCCGCCGATCCGGCCGGTGTGAATGTGCGCGGCGTGCGGGATATGTTGCTCGGCCGCCACGGATCCGATCCCGAGCGGCGGGTGCACCCCTACCGCCCGGTTGTCGTCGACGGGCTGACGCTGGACGAGATGACACCGCCCGCGCGCCCGAAGCTGCCCCCGCTACTGCGCGGATACCTGCGCCTGGGCGCGGAGATCTGCGGTGAACCTGCACACGATCCGGATTTCGCGGTCGCCGATTTCGTCGCGCTGCTCGGCCTGGACACGATCAACACCCGCTACCTCAACCGATTACAAGACGCGGCCAATGCACTCGACGGGGGACGGTGAGTCAGATGGTGTTCGACGCGCCGCCCGCAGAGCGCACCGCGCATTCCTGGATGCCGTCGAGCCCATGTGGGCCCGGCTGTATCGATCCGGTCGATGAGATCGGCACCGCACGGGTGATCGGCCGACTATTCGGCGTGGCCGGATTGTTGCTCAGCTTTCCCGTTGTCAATGTCGTGACGCCGCGCGGACGGCGCGAACAGTTGCAGCGGCGGTATGCGCGAAGTGTTTTGAGCTGTCTGGGGATTCGGTTGCGCGTTGTCGACAACCGAGCCGATGCGGGGGAGTCGGCCGGTGCGCGCTTCGGTGATTCGGGTGACGGGCTGCTGATCGTCGCCGGGCATATCGGCTGGACGGATGTGGTCGTCATGGCCGCGGTGCAGCCACTGGGCTTCGTGGCCCGCGCCGATATGGTCGATTGGCCGCTGCTCGGTGGGCTGGCCAAACTGATGCGGGTCATTCCGATCGAGCGCGAACGGCTGCGCGAATTGCCCGGTGTAGTGGCGCGTCTCGGTGAGCGGCTGGCGGCGGGAGATCGGGTCGCGGTCTTTCCCGAGGGGACTACCTGGTGTGGCCGCGCCTACGGCAGGATGCGGCCCGCGCTCTTCCAGGCGGCGGTGGACACCGGAACCGCGGTGCAGCCGGTGCGCGTGCGGTATCTGGACGCGCACGGCACCCAGTCGACCATTCCCGGATTCGTCGGTGACGACGGCTTCGGCACTTCGGCGAAGCGGGTTCTGCGCTCGCGCGGCATGGTGGCCGAGGTGGTGCTCGAGCCGGTCGAGAATCCCGGACTCGATCGCCGTGATCTGGCTCGCCGCTGCGAACAGGCGGTGCGCGGCACCGATCTGTCGCGCCATGGGGCCATCGAGGCATCGGATTGGATCGAGGCGACGGCAACTCGTGTACAGGATCCGGAGTCGGCCGAGGCGCGGCCGCAACGGCCGCCGCGGCGGTTGCGGCCGTTCCGGCGCAGGGGCTCGGGCCATCAGGTTGCCGAGTCCGCGGTGTCCACAGACTGATCGAAGGGCACGGTCACGAGGCCGACTGGGCGATTGCCCGGTCGGCCTCCGCCGTTTCGGCCGCGAAATAGCTCCACCGCAACAGAGCACAGCTCGCGAACGAGTTGATCCCGCAGCGCAGCGTGGTGGCTGCGGGATTGCTGGCCCGGTCGCGCCCGGGTCGGGTAGGTTGACCCAAGTCGAGTACGTGATCGGCGATGCCTCCAAAAAGGGCGATTCGCGTCACCGAACTCGGCGGGCGATCGACGGCACCTTCCCAGAGGGAGCGGCGCTATGGATCTCGATACGATCACCGATATCGTTCGGCGACCTTCCGACCGACCGGGCGCGGCCTGGTGCGACGGCGACGCGTGGCTGGCCGGGGGAACGTGGTTGTTCTCGACCGAGCAGCCGGCGTTGCGCCGTCTCATCGATCTCACCGCACTCGGTTGGGACAGCCTGGTACCGAGCGCCGCGGGCCTGGAGATCGGCGCCACGTGCACCATCCGCGAGCTGAATTCCTTTGCGCCGCAGAGTGACTGGCCCGCCGGGACGCTGTTCACCACGTGCTGCGAGGCGTTCCTGTCTTCGTTCAAGGTCTGGAACGCGGCGACGGTGGGCGGCAATATCTGCATGTCGCTGCCCGCGGGCCCGATGATCACGTTGACGGTCGCGCTCGAAGCCACATACACGGTGTGGGCCGCCGACGGATCCGAACGCACCCTCGATGCCGCCGACTTCGTCCTCGGCGACCACCGGAACGTCCTCGGCCCCGGCGAGATCCTGCGCCGGATCGATATTCCGGTCGCCGCACTTCGCAAGCGGTGTACGTACCGGCGCTTCTCCCTGACGCGCCTGGGCCGCTCCACGCTGTTTCTGATTGCCACCCAGTCGCCGGGGACCGCCGACCTGCTGCTCACCATAACTGCGGGCACCACCCGCCCGGTGCGCTTGGCGTTCGACACCATGCCCGACGCCGACGCACTGCGCGAACGCATCGACGCCATCCCCGAAGACCTGTGGTTCAGCGACCCGAACGGCACGCCCGACCATCGGCACCACCTGGCCGGGTACTTCGCCGAGGAGATCCGCGTCGAGCTCACCGAAGGCGGTCCGGCGTGACATACACCGTGAACGGAAACACCTTCGACGCCGAGCCGAATCCGGGTCAGTGCCTGCGCACATTCCTACGCTCGCTCGGCTGCCACGGCGTCAAGAAGGGGTGCGACGCGGGCGATTGCGGCGCCTGCACAGTATGGCTGGACGGCGATCCCGTACACAGCTGCATCACCCCGGCATTCCGTGCCGAGGGACGTGTGGTCACCACTATCGAGGGCCTCGGTTCGCCCGAGGACATGCACCCGATGCAGCGGCAGTTCCGCGACGGTCCCGGCTTCCAATGCGGCTTCTGCACCGCGGGCATGATCATGACCACGGTGGCGCTCACCGACGCCCAGCGGCAAGACCTTTCGCGCGCGCTCAAGGGCAACCTCTGCCGCTGCACCGGCTACCGGGCGATCGAAGACGCGGTGCACGGTATCGCCGAGATCGAGGTCGCCCGGCCGGGCCGAGTAATCGGGACCAGCGTCGGTACTCCGGCGGGCGCCGAGGTGGTGACCGGTCGCGCCGAATTCACCATGGACACCGCGATCGACGGCATGTTGCACCTGAAGATGCTGCGCTCTCCGCACGCCCATGCCCGCATCGTGTCGATCGACAAGGCCGCGGCGCTCGCGGTTCCCGGTGTGCATCGCGTTTATACCTGGGAAGACGTGCCGCGCAAGCGCTTCACGACCGCGATCCACACCGATCACCTCGTCGATCCCAGCGACACCTACATCCTCGACGACGTGGTGCGCTTCGTCGGTCAACGCGTGGTCGCGGTGCTGGCCGATACCGTCGGGGCCGCCGAGGAGGGCTGTCGCAAGGTGGTCGTCGAGTACGAGGTGCTGCCCGCGGTTTTCGATCCGGAAGCGGCGATGGCCGACGGCGCACCCCAACTGCACGGCTCGCACGACCCGTTCATGCACGATCCCGAGCACAACATCCTGCTCGAGATCCACGGACATGTGGGTGATGTCGAGGCGGGCTTCGCCGAGGCCGATGTGATCCACGAGGGCACGTATTTCTCGCCGCGCGTTCAGCATGCGCATCTCGAGACACATGGATCGATCGCGTGGATCGAGGACGGTCGCCTGCACGTTCGCACCAGCTCCCAATCGCCCTCCATCGCCAAGAACAAGCTCGCCTATCTCTTCGACCTGCGTCCCGATCAGGTGCGCGTGTTCTGCAAGCGGGTCGGCGGTGCTTTCGGCGGTAAGCAGGAAGTCATCACCGAGGATTTGGCCGCCCTTGCCGCATTGGATACCGGGCGGCCGGTCTGTTTCGAGTTCACGCGCGAAGAGGAGTTCACGACGGCCTCACCGCGGCATCCGATGTCGCTGACGGTGAAGCTCGGCGCACGGGCCGACGGCACGCTCACTGCGATCCAGGTCCGCAATGTGTCGAACACCGGCGCCTACGGCAACCACGGCGGCGAGACGCTGTTCGCCGGTGGGGCGGCCGTCGCGACCTACCGTTGCCCGAACAAGAAGTTCGATGCGTATTCGGTCTATACGAACAGCGTGCCCGGCGGCGCGCTGCGCGGCTACGGCATGACCCAGCCCGCATTCGCGATGGAGTCGGCCATGCACGAGCTGGCGGT
Source organism: Nocardia sp. NPDC102475 (assembly GCF_055584605.1). Classification (NCBI taxonomy): domain Bacteria; kingdom Bacillati; phylum Actinomycetota; class Actinomycetes; order Mycobacteriales; family Nocardiaceae; genus Nocardia; species Nocardia sp. NPDC102475. The sequence goes on from NZ_JBVJLS010000006.1 coordinate 244,447, forward strand.
CGCGCTCGATATGGACCCGCTCGAGCTGCGGCGGCGCAATATCGTGCATCCCGGCGATGGTCTCGTCGCATTCGACGACGGCCCGGACGATGTCATGTTCCGCGAGGACGGCCTCAGCCGATGCATCGATCTCGTCGATGACGCGTTGCGGCGCAACGCCGTCGAGCCGTCACCCGGAGCCGAGTGGCTCATCGGCACCGGCACCGCCAGCACGCTGCACGAGGCCGCGCCCCCGACCGACCATCTCTCCGAGGCCTGGCTGACCCTCGGTGACGACGGCAGCTACGAACTCGCCGTCGGCACCGTCGAATTCGGCGAGGGCACCCCGACCGCCCACGTGCAGATCGCGGCCGACCGGCTCGGCACCACACCGGCGCGGGTGCGCCTGGTGCAATCCGATACCGACCGAACGGGTTTCGATACCGGAGCATTCGCCAGCGCGGGGCTTTTCGTCGCCGGGAACGCGGTACTGCGGGCGGCCGAGGCGCTGCGCGATCGCATTCTGTTCTTGGCGGCCGAACATGCGGGTGTGGATATCGCTTCGTGCGCGATGGACGATGCCGGGATCGTCTGCGGTGACAGCCGCATATCGCTGTCGGAGCTGATCGAGGTGGCGCGCGGTCGCGGCATCCGATTGACCGAGGCGCGCAAGGCCTTCGGCTCACCGCGCAGCGTCGTCTTCAACACCCACGGCTTCCGGATCGCCGTGCATCGGATGACGGGTGAGATCCGCATCCTCTACAGCGTGCATGCCACCGACGCCGGCGTCCTCATCAACCCGGCGCAGGTGCGCGGCCAGATCGAGGGCGGTGTCGCGCAGGGCATCGGTTTCGCGCTGACCGAGAACTTCCACGTCGACGCGAACGGCGTGATGGTCAACCCGAATCTGCGCAACTACCGCATCCCGGCATACGCCGACATTCCCCGCACCGAAGTACTGACGGTCGATTCCGCCGATTCCGTCGGGGCGATGCACTCGAAAGGCATTGCGGAGTGCTGCGTCAACCCGGTCGCGCCCGCGCTGGCCAATGCGGTGCAGGACGCGACGGGCGTCCGATTCCGCGCGTTGCCGCTCACGCCCGAGCGCATCTATCGGCGACTCATACCGGTTCCGGTCCGACCCGAGCCGTGAGGAGACTGCGATGGGAGCCGGGAAGCTCACCGACAGCGCGGCGACGGTCATCATCGGCCAGAAGGTGCGCCCGGGTTTCGAGGAGGCGTTCAGGTCCTGGCAGGAGGATCTGAACGCCGCGGCATCGGATTATCCGGGATTCTTCGGAGCCGAGATCGCCGCTCCCACCGAGGTGCAGCCCGAATGGGTCGTGGTCTACCGTTTCGACTCCGTCGGTCGTCTACAGGATTGGATAAACAGCGCCACCCGGCAGGAATTCCTGGACAGCGGGCAGCAATACTTCGACGGCCCCGCCACCCAGCAGGTCATCAGCGGCGGCACGCGACCGGTGAATCCCCTCGTGACAGTCGTGGTCACCCATCGTGTGACGCCCGACAGCGTCGCGGATTTCCTTGCGTGGCAAGCAGATCTGAGCCGGGAGGAAGCGAAATTCGAAGGCTTCCGCGGCACCGAGCTGTTCCGTCCGATCGAGGGTGTGCAGGACGAGTGGACGGCGCTCTACCGCTTCGATACCGCGGCGAACCTGGCCACCTGGCTCACCTCGAAGCGGCGGCAAGAGCTCCTCGCCGAGGGCGAGAAGTTCAGCGACTTCGAGCTGCGCACCATCGATAACTCGTTCGGCAGCTGGTTCGCCTTCGACGAGAACGGCAACGAGACCTCGGCTCCATCGGATACCAAGACCGCCATCGCGGTATGGGTGGGTCTCTACCCGACCGTCGTGCTGCTCACCCTCGCACTGTCACCCCTGAAGATGCCGCTGTGGCTGGGGTTGCTCATCGGCAACTTGTTGTCCAGTTTCGTCATGAGTTTCTTCACGATGCCGTACTACGTGAACCGGTTGCTGCGACGGTGGCTGCGCCCGCCCCCGGATACACCGGCGGCCGAGACGAACCGCCATGGCATCGCCATAGTCGTTGCCGTCATGCTGGCGTGGGTCGTCATCTTCTATCTGGTGACGACCAAGCTGTGGTCGTTGCCCTAACGGCCACCCAGCGGTGAAGGCCCAGTCGGTGCGGGAAGCGTGCGCGACAGCGTCGGTGTCAGGGGCGTGGCATGCGGGCCGGCTCGGTTCAGTCCGAACTTTCGGATCTCGGCCGGTCCGCTGACAGCTAGCTGGGGAGTGGCGCGGGTTTGAGCGGTGAACGTTCGGGCGAGGTGTGGGGCAACCGGCGGACGGCGGTGGAGGCAAGTGGAGCCAGGGCTGCCAGCGCGGCGAGGATGCCGGCGACGAGGGCCACGTGGAATTCTCCCAGCGCGCCGGAGAGTGGGCCGATACACAATTGACCGATCGGGATCGCTGCATAGGACAGCAGGTTGTCGTAGGACGACACCCGGGAGATGGTGTGCTTGGGCACGTGTTCCTGCAGCGAGGTATCCCAGCTGATCGCCAACGCCGACATGCCTGCCCGCCGACGAAGGCAGCGATGATCAGCCATAGAGGCGCCGGGTGTGTACCGAGCACGATCATCGGTAGGGCGGATAGCACGCCCATGAGCAGACCGAACCGTAAAAGGTGTCCCACGATCAGTCGGGACATCAGCGCAGGCGGTTGAGGAACGCTGGCCGCGCGTAGGCTCATTTGGTGAAGCAACTGACTATCGGTGTAGTAGCGACCTCCCGCAAGAAGGACGAGCACCGATTGGCGATCCACCCGGCGCACCTCGACCGGATCGATCCAGGGCTTCGCGACCGCGTGTTCCTCGAGCGTGGTTACGGTGACCGTTTCGGCTATTCCGATGAGCGTTTGGCGCCGTTGGTAGGCGGTCATCGCACCCGCGCGGAATTGTTCGCCGAATGCGACATATTGCTGTTACCGAAGCCATTGGCCGAGGACCTGGAGAACTTGCGTGCCGGACAGGTCGTCTGGGGATGGCCGCACTGCGTACAAGACGAGCGGATGACTCAGTTGGCCATCGACCGTGGCCTGACCCTGATCGCCTGGGAGGCCATGAACCACTGGACGAAAGAGGGCAATTTCAGCGTCCATGTTTTCCACAAGAACAACGAAATGGCCGGCTACTGCTCGGTTCTGCACGCGCTGCAGCTGCGCGGATCGTGCGGGGATTACGGGCGGCGGTTGCGGGCGGCGGTGATCAGCTTCGGTGCCACCGCCCGCGGTGCCGTGCGCGCCCTCTCGGCGCTCGGGATCAGCGACGTGACGGTGCTGACGCAACGGAGTGTCTCGGCTGTCGCCGCACCATTCGCCTCGGTGCGGATGCAGCATTTCGAGCGTGATCCCGGGAACCCCGGCCGGACCCTCGCCCTGAAGGCGCCGGAACCGGGACCGCTGGCGGAGATGCTGGCGCAGTACGACGTGATCGTGAACTGCATCTTGCAGGACACCGAGGAACCATTGATGTTCGTAATGAACGAGGATCTGGAGTGGTTCGCCCCCGGCACCCTGTTCGTCGACGTCTCCTGCGACGAGGGCATGGGCTTCGAATGGGGTCGCCCCACATCGTTTGCCGACCCGATGTTCATGATCGGCGATGACCTGCACTACTACGGCGTCGACCACAGCCCCTCATACCTGTGGAATTCGGCGACCTGGGAGAACTCTGAGGCGCTGCTAGAGTATCTGCCGATCGTGCTGGCCGGTCCTGATGCGTGGGATGGCAGCGAAACCATCCGCCGCGCAATAGAAATCCGGGAGGGGCGAGTTCAGAACTCGCGGATCCTTTCGTTCCAGGGGCGTGCCGCCGCGTATCCGCACGCGGTCGTCTGACCCGCAATACCGGTCGGCGTGAACCTCATCAGCTCGAGCCGGCCGTGGCCGTCCGGAGTGCGCGTCATTGCGACGTCGACTTGGACGTCGTCGAGCTCGACGACACAATCCGCCCAATGTCCCTCGACGGGGGCTTCGCCCCTGCAGCTTCATGCCGATTTCGACAAAGAACGCAGTAGCAGCCTCGAGGTCATCGACCACGATGTCGACGTTCTCCATGCGTTGGAACGTCATTGGTGCTCTGTTGGTGTCGTGGGCTGCGCCTGTCGTAGTCGTCATCTGGTGGGCGGAGCCGGTGCGGGCTTCTCGACATGGAATCACTAATCGATCTGCTGCCCATGCGCACTCGCGAGGGCTCGCGACAAGAGCAAGCTGCGCGGCAAGCCGGATCTTCAGCCGAGGGCCAGATGTCTTGTTGGCACGGGTCATTCGGGATTTGACGAATCCGGTCTCAGTGGGTCCGCTTTCCGACCGGTTGCGGCCGATCGGCCGCAGTGGTGTCGGGCTGTCGTAGCTGTTGTCGACGCAGCCGGACCGAGGCGATCAGCACTCGCAGCGCCAGCCCGACCAGAATCAGATTGCCGACCATTTGGGTGAGCACTATCGCGCGGCTGGCCTGTGTGGTGGCCACGATGTCGCCGAATCCGACGGTGGTGAAGGTGGTTACGGTGAAGTACAGCGCGTCGAGGCGGGTCAGTGGCTGGCTGAAATTGTGGGGTGCGGCCGTGGACAGGACGAAATACAGTGTCGCGTAGCAGATCAAGTAGAACCCGAGCGTGGCGGTCAACGCTTGCGCTGCCTGAGCGAGTGGATCGTCGCCTCGCAGTACTCGACGGATCTGCCAAATACAGATAACGCAGACCGCTGTTAGGCCCAGCGCGAGCAGCAGCTCGGTGCGTAGGGTACCGATCCTGGTGAACGGCAGCAGAAAGTACGCCAGTACGAGTACCGACACCGTGATTAGTGGCGGCACCAGAATGCGTCTGAGCATGGCCAGCCGATTCGGTTGCCATCCGTTCCCGGAAACATCTCCGCTGGACATCGACTCGTCCCCTTCGATCGCCATCCGGCCGCTGGGGTCGGGCATAGATGAACTGCCGATTCGACGCTACCCCTTATCACAGGCGTGGTCTCCGGGTTGTGCGCAGCGGGCGGCTGGTACACCGACAGTGATCGCGCCCTGCCCGGGACCGTCGATATGTGCGCTCGCACCAACAGCGTGGCCGCCTCCGCCTGTTCAACTCGAATCAGCGCCGAGCTGTTCACCTCCTCGATCTCGAGGGCAACCGCGGTGGGATCGGGTAGGCGGGTGTGCCTGGCGTCTGCAGACCGAGCGATGACTACAACCGGAGCGCCGACAGCTCCTCGAGACGGCCGTCGACCAGCGGTAGAATGATCACCGTCGGCATTGCACCATCGGGACGCCGAACATCATCTAGTGCGAGCAGTACGTGACAGTCGCAGCGAAGGTTGCTTGATCCCCGTCCATCATTGGGAGCGTTTCCGGGATCAACGGCGGGCTGAATCCCGTCGTGCAGCGATCGCGGCACCCTTGAAAACGGACCCGTCGAATATGGATCGGGGTCGATATGCGGATTGTCGTGGATTTGAATCGCTGCCTGGGGTATGCGCAGTGTGTGCCGTTGGCGCCGCAGGTGCTGAAGCTCAGTGGTGAAGAAGCTCTGACCTATGATCCCGAGCCCGATGACGCGCAGCGTCAGCGGGTGTGGCGGGCCGCGGCATCGTGTCCGGTGCAGGCGATCGTCGTGGACCAGCTGGACGACGAGTAGCGGGCCGGCCGTGCGTACGTCGACCAACGGCTTGAAAGACAAGGGGCGCTTCGTCATTGTCGGTGCCTCGCTCGCGGGGTTGCGTGCCGCGGAGGCGCTGCGTCAGGAGGGCTTCCGTGGCCATTTGACGATCGTTGGCGATGAACCGGGCGAGCCATATGACCGGCCGCCGTTGTCCAAGCAGGTGCTCACCGGATGGGTGCCGGCAGCACATACCAAGCTGCCGCGGATGTGCGAGGTCGATGCCGAGTGGCGGCTGGGTGTGGCCGCTACGGGTCTGGACCGGGCGAACCGGTTCATAACCCTGGCGGATGGCAGTCGGGTGGAGGGCGATCGTTTGCTGATCGCCACGGGTGTGCGGTCGCGGCAGTGGCCCAATCCGCAGGAAGCTGGCCTGGAGGGCATCTACACGTTGCGCACCAGCGGCGATGCGGCGCGGTTGCAGGCCGCATTGGCCGCCCGGCCGCGCCGCGTGCTGGTCATCGGGTCGGGGTTCATCGGTTCGGAGGTGGCTTCGGTGTGCCGGGGGCTTGGTCTCGAGGTCACCGTCGCCGAGCGTGGCCCGGCTCCGCTGGCCGGGGCACTGGGTGGGGTGATCGGCGAGATCGCCGCCGAGATGCAGCGTGACGCCGGGGTGGATCTGCGCACCGGTGTGTCGGTCCTCGGGATCGACGGCGACGCCGGCGGGCATGTGCGGCGCGCGCGCCTGTCCGATGGCAGCGTGCTCGACGTCGATGTGGTCGTGCCCTCGCTGGGCTCCATCCGCAACGTCGAGTGGCTCGACGGGGCGGGGCTGGCCGCCGGATTCTGGGGTGTGGGCTGCGACGCCGGGTGTCGCGCGTTCGATATCAACGGCTTGGTCACCGAGCACATCTTTGTGGCTGGAGACATCGCGCGCGCCCCCCACGTGCTCTACGACTATCAGTTCATGGCCATGGAGCACTGGGACAACGCCGTGCTGGGTGCCCAGGTCGTGGCCCACAACATGGTGTGCGACGTGGTCGATCGCCGCGCGCATCTGCTGATACCGCAGTTCTGGTCGGCCCAGTTCGGCGTCAATATCAAGTCGGTCGGGGTGCCCTCCTTCGGCGAGGAAATCGTCTTCACCCAGGGTTCGGTCGAGCAGCGACGATTCACCGCGGCCTACGGCAGGCGGGGACGCGTCGTCGGCGCGGTCACCTTCGACCACGGCAAGTGGATCGACTACTACCGGGCCCAGATCGCGCGATCGGCCCCGTTTCCGCCACATCCGGCAGGGTCTGATCTGCCTGCGGATATGCGCGTGGTTCCGGCCCGGTTCCCGGCCCGTGGCGTGCCGACCGAGGCCCCCGATGTCGTGCTGACCGGTCATGATCCCATCGAACGGCGAGCCGAGTTCCGGCCCCGCCAGCGTTGAAGCCCTCGCAGCCGAACCTTCAATGGACACACAGTGATTCAGTGAGGAAAGCGGTATGACCCCCGAAGAAGCCTTTGACGCGGCGATGAGGATCGAAAACCGCGCGAACCCGTATCCGTTCTTCGACGAACTGCGCAAGACACCGGTTGTGCGGGTGACCAACGGTATCTACGCGGTCACCGGATACGACGAGATCATCGCCCTGGCACACGACCCCCGGGTCAGCTCCGATCTTCGCAACCGCCCGATCCGTGCCGCCGCCCCGCAAATAGCCGACGAGTCGATTGCTGAGCTGGTGCAGACCTACGGCAAGGATCCGAGCATGATCGTCAGTGATCCGCCCGACCACGATCGGATGCGCCGCCAGTGCATGCGCTTTTTCGGGCCGCCGCATTCACCCGAGCTGATCCCGAGCATGGAGGCGTCGTGTCAGCAGATCGTCAACGACCTGCTGGACAAGGCCAAGAGCGAAACCCGCATCGACGTCGTCGATGACTATGCCTATCCGCTGCCGGTCGATGTGATCTGCCGCATCATGGGGGTGCCACTGGCAGACGAGCCCCTGTTCCACGCGTGGATCTTCGACCTGATGGCCGGCGCTTTCGACGTGGGACCAGACATCGCTACCGAGGAGGGGCAGGTCCGCAAGGAGAAGGGCGAGGCAGCCCGGGTAGCGCTGGGGAAATACATCATCGGGCTGGTCGAGAATGCCCAGAAATCGCCGGGCCCCGGGATGATTTCGCAGATGGTGCACGACGATGGGCCGGACGGACCGATGTCTCCGGGTGAGATCGTGAGCAACACGATCCTGCTGTTCATCGCCGGGCACGATTCCACGGTCAACCTGATCTCGCACACCGTGCTGACCCTGCTGCGCAACCCTTCGTCGATCGAGTTATTGCGCGCGCGCCCAGAGTTGGTTCCCGGCGCCATCGAGGAGGCGCTGCGCCTGCAGTCGTCGGTGCAGTTCTTCCCCAGCCGCACCGCCCTCGCCGACATCGACATCGCCGGAACAACCATTCCCAAGGGCTCGCCCATCTTTCTGCTGTACGGCGCGGGCAACCGCGACCCGAGCCGATTCGCCGACCCCAACACATTCGATCCCGAACGCAAAGACAACGAGCACATCGGCTGGGGCCGCGGCATCCACGTCTGCTTCGGCGGCCCACTGGCACGCTTGGAAGTCAACACCGCCATAGAAACATTCCTGCGCCGAGTGAAAAACCCCCGGCTGATCGAGGACCCACCGCCCTACCGCATCAGCCAGATCTTCCGCGGCCCACGCCACCTATACATCGATATCGACGCGATTCGCGACTGAAGAACGAACCCTGAAAGCATCTCAGTTTGTCGCCAGGCAGAAGCCCGCTGAACTTCGAGAGGTGCCGGTCCCTGAACGCGATTCCGGATTCGCTCGACACACTCGGCCCGCGCAATGTCGCCCGCTCAGTAATGCCAGGTCCGAGCGGCCCGGTTGGCTGATCGGATCTCGGTCGACCGGGCCACCGGGTGATTCGCCGCCCAGGTCGACCACCGCGCGATACCCGTCGGCGAGTTCGGCCCACCAGTGCGCGACAGGGCCGCCCACCTGAGTGGTGTCGAGCAGTTCCGCGGCCCGCCCCATACTGTGGGCGAGGTAGTCCTCATCGTTCTCGTTCGCGGTTATGGGTTCAGAAATCGTGGTGCCTCCAGACGACGAGTGCCCCGGTGCCTGATGGCACCGGGGCACTGAAAAAAGGGGGAATTACTTTTCGTCTTCCGACATGTAAACCGAGCTTCGGTTGCCGCCCGAACTGTGCTTAATGGGGGCGACGTGACGGTAGCAACTCCTCCCTTCTGTTCACGGACCACTTCTTCTTTTCATGTACTTCACCTGCATGCTCGGCGGGCGGCGGGACCGTCGTTGTTGCTGGTCCCGCAGCCGTCCCGCCGTCCTCAACTTCACGGGCAGTTCGTCATCTCCCGTGCCACTCGAGACTTCATTCATCGTTCGCCTCACGAAAGCTACATGCCCCTGCCATGAATGTCTACAGTCACGACAATAGTTTTTCTGACTGCGTCGTTCCCAGTTGTCGGAGTGGCGCGCTGGAGGCCGCCCGTGAACAACATCATTTCCAGCGCAACAGCTTTCGTCCTCACGCGGATGCGGTGAGAGGGGTGGATCAGGCGTCTTCGGTCGGCGTCGGGCACGTACGTGTAGATCCTGCCGCGCGAGACCCCGAGCATCCTCGCGCGCGAGGAAACGGTCTCCTCCGAGCGGTTGGGTAGGGGCGGGCTTGGCGGATCTCTTCCTCGGTTTTGGTCGGCGACCGCCCAATCGTTGCCGCGAGCGCGCGCGGCGGCCAGGCACGTTAGCTATGCCCCGCTCCGCAGCATGGTTGCCGCGCGCGGCGATCCGCCATCGGTGCCTGGATATGCGACCGATCGCACATCGTCCCTGGCTGAAGGTGCGGTTGGTTGCTTCGCCGAAGAGGTAAGCCCGCGTGATGGGCGGAAAAAATCTGCCATGGCGGGTGTAGACATTCTCCCCGACGTGTTATACGGTCACTGTCGTTCGAATTGAGAAGTCCAGTGGCCGGGCAGGTGAGCTGCCCGGAACATGAGGTTCCACCGTCTCCTCCGGCGGAGACGAGAATCCGGTGCAATCGGCCGGACCGCCGGAGGGACGAAGAAGCAATTGAAGAAACAAGATCGACGAACACGGCGGGTTGGACCGGCAATCCAGGAGGTGGTGGTCACTGAGTAGTCACCTATCAGATCCGCGTCCCGGAAAGAGTCGGGCGCGGTGTAGGACATCGGCTGCCTCGGCCGGTGGACAAAGTTGAAATCAATTTTCCCCCTCGTAGATTCCAGGCCCCGGCGCCCAGTGCGCCGGGGCCCGTCGGCGTTGACCCCGAGAGGTGCTGTGCAGCAACCGAATACAAACCCCGCCGACGGCGCCAGCGCCGCCGACAAATTAGATGACGACGACTACCCCGCCTACAGCATGGGCCGTGCCGCGGAAATACTCGGCGTCACCCAATCGTTTCTGCGTGGCCTCGACGCCGCGGAACTACTGACCCCACAACGCTCCGAGGGTGGGCATCGCCGCTACTCGCGCTACCAACTGCGTATTGCCGCGCGGGTGCGCCACCTGGTCGACGACGGCAACTCACTCGAAGCCGCGTGCCGCATCGTTATCCTCGAAGACCAACTCGCCGAGGCCCAACGCATCAACAAAGAACTACAACGCACCATCCGAGACGGCAACGACGACGCCACCTAGCAGCATGCATCGCGCCGCACGGCCCACCATCGCGCTTCGAAACAGCTCGGGCAGCGTTATCCGGGGGGCTTGCTGATGCGAGCCGACTGCTGTCGCCGCATCAGCGGCATGAACGCGAAAGGCTCCGCACCTCAACGGTGCGGAGCCTCTACAAAGTCACGCTGATCAGATAGCGCGGACGTCCTGAGCCTGCGGACCCTTCTGGCCCTGGCCTACCTCGAACTCCACGCGCTGGCCCTCTTCGAGGGACTTGAAACCCGCCCCGCCGATAGCCGAGTAATGCACGAAGACGTCAGGGCCGCCTCCGTCTTGAGCGATAAAGCCGAAGCCTTTTTCACCGTTGAACCACTTCACACTGCCTTGAGCCATGTTATTTATTACTTCTTTTCCTGTAGGTGAGCCGTGTAGATCACTTCGATCCACTCAGTCTCAACGCACGATTATGCCACAAGCCGCAGGAGCGTGCGCCGGGCGTACAGGCAAGAGGCCAGCGCCGCGACCGTCCGATGCGGTTCCGAACGTTGCGGTTCCGAACGTTCCGGCCGGGCCTCTGCAAATGCGGCAGCATGTTCAGCGCGGATGATGAATGCGTGGGCCAGGTCCCTGCCACCGACTTTCGTGGGCCCATCGATCCACTACTGCAATGGCGTCTGCCATTGGCGTTCGCGGTGATTCCGGTTGGTTCCCGGTCGGATTGCTGCTGATGACGGGCGCGTTCGACCGATCGACCACTTTCGTGCACGCCCGCGTAACACCCGACATGCGGCAGGTGGTTGGAGCACGCACCCGATATTCGCGGCAGCGGTCGAGGTGGTCGGGCCCGTTCAGCAGGCTCTCGAGTTCGGGGATGGCTAGATCGGCGCTTCGGTGCTGATCCTGATAGCGCGAGGCGGCGGCCAGCGGGTTGCCGTCGGCGATGGGAAGGCGTGGCCCGTGGCGGCTGGCGACGACGACGCGGAGGTTGTCGCCGAGCCGGGCGGGCGTATGTCGCAGAAAGCGTTGCGTGGTCGGGTCTATGACGCGGTGGCGGTGGTCGGGGGACCGGCGGCGGAGTTGGTGCCGTGGGGGCCGGACGGGAAGATGCGCCAGCGGACAGCAGGCGGAGGCGTTGATGCTGGAAGAGGCGTTGGTGCGGGGGTTGAGGGAATACCGTCGCGCCCGGCTCGGCTTGCATGTGGTGGGTGAATCGTAGACAAATCGTGGACAGCGGCGGGATACCCCGAAGATATGCAGGTCAACGGTGGGATAGGGTTTGTAGGTCATGAAGTCGGCTTTTGCGGGTCCGGTCCATGGGGCGCCCCAGACGGTCTACCTCGATCATGCGGCGACCACTCCGATGGTGCCTGCCGCGATCGAGGCGATGACGGCTGCCCTCGGGATGCCGGGCAATGCCTCGTCACTGCACGGTTCGGGACGTGCGGCCCGGCGGATGCTGGAGGAGGCACGCGAGTCGATCGCCGCCGATCTGGGCGCCCGGCCATCGGAGGTGATTTTCACCTCCGGCGGGACCGAGAGCGACAATCTGGCGATCAAGGGCATCTACTGGGCCCGCCATGATGCCGAACCGCGCCGGACCAGGATTATCGCGGGTTCGACCGAACATCACGCCGTCATCGATGCCGTCGAGTGGCTGGAGCAGCACGAGGGCGCGCAGGTGACCTGGCTGCCGGTCGACTCCGACGGTGTGGTGTCGCCGCGGGTGCTGCGCGCGGCGCTGGCCGAACATGTCGACGAGGTCGCACTGGTGTCCATCATGTGGGCCAATAACGAGGTCGGCACCATTGCGCCGATCGTCGAATTGGCCGCGGTGGCACAGGAATTCGGTGTGCCCATGCACAGTGACGCGATCCAGGCAGCCGCGCAGCTGCCGATCGATTTCGCGGCGAGTGGGCTTTCGGCGGCGAGTTTCGCCGGGCACAAGGTCGGTGGACCGCATGGTGTCGGCGTGCTGCTGCTCGGCAGGCAGGTGCCATGTGTGCCGCTCCTGCACGGCGGCGGGCACGAGCGCGATCTGCGCTCCGGGACTTCCGATACCGCCGCGGCCGTCGGACTCGCCACCGCACTGAACTACACGGTGACCGAGTTACCCACGCGCACAAAGGAATTGACCGCGCTGCGGGACGAGTTGATCAAGGGCATCCGCGACGCCGTTCCGGATGCGGTGCTGAGCGGTCCGGACGATGCGCGACGGTTGCCGGGCAATGTGCACTTCACTTTCCCCGGCTGCGAAGGTGATTCGCTGCTGATGTTGCTGGACGCGGCCGGGATCGAATGCTCTACCGGGTCGGCCTGCAATGCGGGTGTGGCCACTCCGAGTCACGTGTTGATCGCCATGGGCGTGCAGCCGTGGCAGGCCCGCGGTTCACTGCGCTTTTCGTTGGGGCACACCTCGACGCGCGCCGATGTGGACGCGGTGCTGAATGTCTTGCCCCAGATTGTGGAAAGGGCCATGGCCGCGGGTCTGGCCGGTGCGAAGGGAGGTGTCTGATGCGGGTACTCGCCGCGATGAGTGGTGGTGTGGATTCGGCCGTGGCGGCGGCACGTGCCGTCGACGCTGGTCACGAGGTGGTCGGCGTACATCTGGCGCTGTCCGCGACACCGGGCACCCTGCGCACCGGTTCGCGCGGTTGCTGCTCGAAGGAGGACGCGGGCGACGCCAGGCGGGCCGCCGACGTGCTCGGAATCCCCTTCTATGTCTGGGATTTCGCGGACCGCTTCAAGGAAGACGTGATCGATGATTTCGTCGCCGCCTACGCCGCGGGTGAGACGCCCAACCCCTGTCTGCGCTGCAACGAGAAGATCAAGTTCTCCGCCCTCGCCGACCGTGCGGTGGCCCTCGGCTTCGACGCCGTGGTCACCGGGCATTACGCCCGGCTCGAGGACGGTGTGCTGCGCCGTGCCGTCGATGCCGACAAGGACCAGTCCTATGTGCTCGCGGTGCTGACCGCGCAGCAGCTGTCGCGGGCCATGTTCCCGGTGGGCGACACCCCTAAGCCGCAGATCCGCGCCGAGGCCGCCGAGCGCGGGCTCGCGGTGGCGAATAAGCCCGACAGCCATGACATCTGCTTCATCCCGTCCGGTGACACCCGCGCCTTCCTCGGCGCGAAGATCGGCATCCGGCCGGGTGCGGTCGTCGATTCCGACGGGCAGGTGCTCGCGAATCACGAAGGCGTGCACGGGTTCACGATCGGCCAGCGCAAGGGGCTCGGACTGCCGGGTCCGGCCGCCGATGGCAAGCCGCGCTATGTCACCGAGATCGATCCCGACTCCGGCACCGTCCGCGTCGGCTCAGCCGAGGATCTGCAGGTGTGGACCGTGGCGGCCGAGCGCGCCATCTGGACCTCCGGCGCTGCACCCGAGAGGCCGATCGAGTGCGTGGCGCAGGTGCGCGCGCACGGCGGTACCGCACCGTCCGTGGCCGAGGCGGTCGGCGACGGGCTGATCGTGCGACTGCGCGAGCCGCTGACCGGTGTGGCCCGCGGCCAAGCCGTCGTGCTGTATCGCCAGGATGCGTCGGGAGACCAGGTGATCGGCAGTGGCACCATCACCGGCACCGCGCGCGATGCGTCGGATTCTGTGAGTAGCGCGGGCGCGAGCACAGGGCAGTGAGTGACGCCGACATCGGGCGGCGCGGCAAGCGAGATCGGTTCGTCCCGGCGCGGGCCGGGATCCACCACACAATGGGGTGCATACCCCGCGTAGGGGCAACGCAGTGAGCGAGCGGCAGCAAGTGAACCATCGACACAGCGAGCGTCAGCGACTGAGCTATCAGCACAGCGTGCAATCGCGCACCACGGAGCCGAGCGTCAGCGAGGCGCTGTCGTGAGTGAAATCGCCAAGGAGTCAGGCCAAATCCCGGCGCAGGAACCCGTGCGTATTCCGGGCGGGATCGCGACCGCCGTCGGTTCCTGGCCGGGTACGGATCCGCGGGAGGCCGCGGCGACCATCATCGGTGAGTTGCCGGATCTGCCGCATCTGGTCGAATTGCCCGGACGCGGTGTGGGTTCGGACATGATCGGCCGCGTCTCGGCACTCCTGGTTGACATGCGATTCGACACCACCACGCGGGGGTATCGGCTGGCTGCCAGGCCAGGTGCGGTCTCGCGGCGTGCGCGCGATCTGCTCAGGTCGGATCTGGACGCACTCGAAGAGGCCTGGGCGACAACGGGTTCGGTAGGTACGGTCAAGCTGCAGGCCACCGGACCGCTGAGCCTCGCGGCCCAGCTCGAACTCCCCATCGGACACCGGGTCCTCACCGATTCCGGTGCGGTGCGCGATATTTCGGAATCACTGGCCGAAGGTCTCGCCCAGCACGTGGACGAGGTGCGCAAACGCCTCGGCGCGGAAGTCGTTCTGCAACTGGATGAACCATTACTGACCGATGTGCTCAACGGCTCCCTGCGCGGCGTCAGCGTGCTCAACACGGTGCGCGCGGTCCCCGAACCGGAGGCACTCGCGGTGCTGGACGCGGTCATCACCGCCCAAGCCGCTCCGGTCCTGGTCCACACCTGCGCCGACGCGCCCGCCCTAGCCTGCCTCCGTAGCAGCGCGGCCACCGCCATCGGCTTCGATATGGCCACCATCACCACCAGCGCACTCGACGATATCGGCGAAACACTCGACGCGGGAAAGCAATTGGCGCTGGGCCTCGTTCCCACAACACAACCCGGCAAACCCCCGACCTGGCGAGATATCGCAGAACCCGGCGTCCGACTCATCGACCGCCTCGGCCTGCGTCGCACCGTCCTGGCCTCCCAGATCCTGGTCGCCCCCGCCTGTGGCCTGGGCGGTGCCCCACTCGAATGGGCCCGCCGAGCCTTGCGCCTCTCCACCGAAGTGGCACGCGCCTTCGCCGAAGAGCCGGAGTCCCTGGACTTCTCCTGACGCCCGGTGCCGCCATATCGACAGCCACGGCAGATGCCCTGGCTCGGTTGCTGCCGCCGCATCTGCTGCGGGTGTTCCACGCCACCGCCGGACTGCCGAACCCCCGGTTCACCGCGCTGAATCATCGACTCGAGCGGGTATTCACCCAGGTGGATGATGGTCCGGCGGCGGTTTCCCTGGCGGTCGACCGGCTGGTGCTGCGTCAACTGCTGCTCGCGGGTATCGAGGACGCTGTCGAATTCGGAAAAGAGTTGCGGAGCCATGAGATTCAGCGATATGGCCGAGTCGTCGCTCATTTCACCGACGGTGGCCGCGCGGACGGTGATGTCCTGATTGCCGCAGACGGCGTGAACTCCGCTGTGCGACAGCAGTACCTGTCGCATGCGCGGATCGCCGACACCGGGGTCCGCCAGCTCTACGGCGCGGTGCCGCTCACCGACCGCACACGGGATCTGTTCGACGACAATATGTTCGGCGTCTTCACCGCGATCACCGGTCCGGAGCGCACCTACCTCGGCGTCGCGCCGGTCGAATTTCCCGTGCCGCCGCAGCAGGCCGGTGCGGACGCAGGTCTTTCGCTGCTGCCGGTATCGGACTACATGACATGCTCTTTCGGTGCGCGGCGGGAATGGTTCGCGGATTCCGCGGAAGCGCTGCGTGCGATGAACGGCGCACAATTGCACGCCGTCATGACCGCCGCGACCCGGGACTGGCATCCGCGGGTTCGCGAGATCGTCGCGAACTGCCAGCCCGATTCACTGTTCGCGCTGCCATTGCGCACCAGCGTGCCGATCGATCCGTGGCCGACCACCCCCGTCACCCTGCTCGGCGATGCGATCCATGCGATGAGTCCGGCGGCGGGTTCCGGTGCGTGTACGGCACTGCGCGATGCGGCTCGGTTGACCGTCGCCCTGATCGAGGCGCGCGCGGGCGGCGATCTGATCGCCGCATTGCGCGCGTATGAGATGGAGATGATCGACTACGGATTCGCGGCCGTGCGGGCGGGCGCTATCGATGGGCAACGTCATCTCGGACAGGATCCGCTGCCCGGATAGTCCGCCGCGACGTGCGGGAATGTGGCGGTAACTTGTCGGTGGGCTCGACTAGTGTGCGTTGGGTGAGTGACAGCGACATTGCGGCGGAGCCGGCTACGGCGGAGCAGCGGGTGGAGTGGCAGCGGCTTGCGGACGAGGTTCGGGAGCACCAGTTCCGGTATTACGTGCGGGACGCGCCCATCATCTCCGACGGTGAGTTCGACAAACTGCTGCGGCAACTGGAGGCGCTCGAGGACGCGCATCCGGATCTGCGCACGCCCGATTCGCCGACCCAGCTGGTCGGCGGCGGATTCGCGACGGATTTCACCGCGGTGGACCACCTCGAGCGAATGTTGTCGCTGGACAATGTCTTCGACTTCGACGAGCTGCGCGCCTGGGCCGGCCGGGTCGAAGCCGAGACCGGGTCGAATCTGCACTATCTGTGTGAGGTGAAGATCGACGGTGTCGCGCTGAACCTGGTGTACGAGAAGGGGCGACTGGTGCGTGGCGCGACCCGCGGCGACGGGCGCACCGGCGAGGACGTCACGCTCAACGCGCGCACTATCGAGGACATTCCGGGCGAACTGACCGCGACCGCGGAGTTCCCGATCCCGGAACTGCTCGAGGTGCGCGGCGAGGTCTACTTCCGGCTGGAGGATTTCGAGACCCTCAACGCGGCGATCGTGGCCGAGGGCAAACCGCCGTATGCGAATCCGCGCAATACCGCGGCGGGTTCGCTGCGCCAGAAGGATCCGGCGGTCACCGCGCGGCGGCGGCTGCGGATGATCTGCCACGGCTTCGGACGCATCGAGGGCTACACCCCGACCTCACAGCACGAGGCCTACCGCGCGCTCGCCGCATGGGGTCTGCCGGTCTCGGAGCACACCAAACTGGTGCAGGGCATCGATGCGGTAATCGAGCGCGTCAACTATTGGGGCGAGCACCGTCACGATATCGAGCACGAAATCGACGGCCAGGTGATCAAGGTCGACGAGATGGCGCTGCAACGCAGGCTCGGCTCGACCTCGCGCGCCCCGCGTTGGGCGATCGCCTACAAGTACCCGCCCGAAGAGGCCACCACCAAGCTGCTGAATATCGAGGTGAACGTCGGGCGCACCGGCCGCGTCACCCCGTTCGCGGTGATGGAACCGGTCTCCATCGCGGGCTCCACGGTCGCCATGGCCACCCTGCACAATGCCTCCGAGGTCAAGCGCAAGGGCGTGCTCATCGGCGACACCGTCACCATCCGTAAGGCCGGTGACGTGATTCCGGAGGTGCTCGGCCCGGTGGTCGACGCACGCACCGGCGACGAGCGCGAATTCGTCATGCCGACGCACTGTCCGGAATGCGGCACCGAGCTGGCGCCGCAGAAGGAGGGCGACGCCGATATCCGCTGTCCCAACCAGCAGTTCTGTCCGGCGCAGCTGCGCGAGCGCGTGTTCCACGTGGCCGGTCGCGGTGCGTTCGATATCGAATCGCTGGGCTACGAGGCCGCCAATGACCTGCTGAAGTCGAGCGCGATCACCGACGAGGGCGATCTGTTCGACCTCGACGAGGCGCGATTGCTGACCACCACGCTGTTCGCCAACAAGGACGGTGGCCTGTCCGCGAACGGCAAGCGACTGCTGGAGAACCTGCAGACCGCCAAGAATCGGCCGCTGTGGCGGGTGCTGGTCGGGTTGTCCATCCGGCACGTCGGGCCCACCGCGGCACGGGTGCTGGCCAGGGAATTCGGCAGTCTCGATCGGATCCAGGATGCCGCGGTCGAGGAACTTGCCGCCGCCGACGGTGTCGGCCCGACCATTGCCGCCGCGGTCGCCGAATGGTTCACCGTCGATTGGCATCGCGCGATCGTCGACAAGTGGCGCGCCGCAGGTGTGCGGATGGCCGATGAACGCGACGAGTCCATCGAGCGCACCCTCGAGGGACTATCGATCGTGGTAACCGGGTCGCTGGAAGGGTTTTCCCGCGACGGCGCCAAGGAGGCGATCCTGGTGCGCGGCGGAAAGGCCGCGGGTTCGGTCTCGAAGAAGACGGCATTCGTGGTGATCGGTGATTCGCCGGGCTCCAAGGCCGACAAAGCGGAGGAACTCGGTGTGCCGATCCTCGACGAGGACGGATTCCGCAAGCTGCTCGAGCAGGGGCCCGCGGCGGTGACGCCGGAGACGGCGGCGGAGGATGCCGAAGCCGAGGAGTAGATATGCCTTCGGCGAATACTCCTTGACCTGAACCTGGCTTCAGGTATGACGATCGACTGGTAGGTAACTATCAGGAGATTCGATATGACTCACCGCTCTACCGCTCTGATCACCGGTGCTTCGGCGGGATTCGGTCTGGCTCTTGCGCGCTCGCTCATCGGGCGCGGCTGGCGGGTGATCGGCACCGCCCGCCGCGCCGACCGGCTCGCCCGGGCGGGGGCCGAACTCGGCGAAGCCTTTTTCGCGGTGCCGGGCGATATCACCGATCCGGCGCACCGCACCGAGCTGGCCGAGGTCGCGGGCGAATTCGGACATCTCGACCTGCTCGTGAACAACGCGAGCAGGCTCGGGCCCAGTCCGATGCCGCGACTGGCGAACTATCCGCTCGATCAGCTCGAGCTGGTGTATCGGACCAATGTCATTGCCCCGCTCGCGGTTCTGCAGTTCGCGCTGCCACTGCTCGATCCGGATGGCGTCGTGGTGAATATCAGCTCCGATGCGGGCGTCGAGCCGTATCCGGACTGGGGCGGCTACGGCTCGTCGAAGGCCGCCCTGGATCAACTCACCGCCATCCTGGCCGCCGAACACCCGGAGCTGTCGATCTACGCCTTCGATCCCGGCGATATGCGCACCGAAATGCATCAGGCGGCATTTCCCGGCGACGATATCTCCGATCGTCCCGAGCCCGAGACCGTTGTGCCCGCGCTGCTGCGCTTGATCGAGCAGCGACCCAAGAACGACCGTTATACGGCCGCCGATTTCGCCGCGGGGGTCGGTAGATGACAACCGCGTTGAACGAATGGCCCGACGTTCTGCCACCCGAGCGCAATGCCGCCGCTCCGCCGGAGGCGCGCGGACTGGCCCGCGACGAGGTTCGGATGCTGGTGGCGGCGGATCGTCTCTCCCACAACACCTTCCGTGAACTGCCACAGCATTTGCACGCGGGTGACCTTGTGGTGGTTAACAATTCGGCGACACTCGCCGCAGCGGTCGATGGCGCACTCGACGGCATGCCGGTCACGCTGCATCTGTCCACCTGGCTCAACGCGCCCGTCGACGGGGCGAGCGGGCCTCCGGACACCTTCGGCGGTTGCGACGGACTGTGGGTGGTGGAGGTGCGCACCCGCGAGCGCACGCCCTATCCGCGTGACCTCCACCCGGGCAGCGAGATTCAGCTGCCGGAAGGTGCCACCGCCACCCTGCGTGAACCCTGGCTACCGGGTGCGCGCCGACTCTGGATCGCCGAACTCAGCGTCGATCCCACCTGGCTGCTGGCGACCCACGGTTATCCGATCACCTATTCGTATGTGCCACAACGTTGGTCGCCTTCGTACTACACGACCGTCTTCGGCCGGATCTCGGGCAGCGCCGAAATGCCGAGTGCGGCACGGCCGTTCACGCAAAGGCTGGTGCTCGATCTGGTGACCTCAGGCGTCGCGATCGCGCCGATCACCCTGCACACCGGGGTCTCCTCACCCGAGGCGGGCGAACCTCCGAGCCCGGAGCGGTTCGCGGTACCGGCTGCGACCGCCCGTTTGGTGAACGACACCAAGGCGGCGGGTGGGCGCGTCATCGCGGTCGGCACCACGGTGACGCGGGCGTTGGAGACCACCGCCGATCACAACGGAATCGTGCATCCGGCCCGGGGGTGGACCGAACTGGTCCTCGGTCCGCGACATCCCGCCCGGGTGGTCGACGGCATCATTACCGGCTGGCACGCACCCGGCGCATCGCATCTGGAGCTACTCGTTGCGGTCGCGGGCGAGGCCACCGTCCATCAGGCATATGCCACCGCCCTCGACACCGAATATCTCTGGCACGAATTCGGCGACAGCGCCCTACTCTTCAACACCCCCCGCAGCTGAATCCACCCGATGCCGACCGCCGAGGGTAGTCGAATGGCGGCGGGTCAGCCCGCAGGGAACCACCATTCGACTACCCTCGGCGGTCGTTGGTGCTAGGAGGGGGTGATGCTGATGGTGGAGTCGAGCTGGCCACCGACTTCGATGCGGCCGCACTTACCGTTGCTGAGATCGAGGTGGGCGGTTCTGGTCTTGGTCCGGGTCTTCTGGATGGTGGTGTCGACGATGACCTGGACCTTGCCCACCGAGCACACCTTCACGAGCGCGGGCGAGCCGTCGAAGCTGTAGGTGCCGCCACTCTGGCAGGTGTTGGTCTCGTCGTGGAAGAAGATCCGGGCGGTACCGTCCGGACAGGGCGCCTCGGCGGCAGCTTGCGGCGGTCCGAGCACGACCAGCGGGCCGAGTGCGAGCGCGGCCGCGACGGAGCTGCGGGCCACTAGACGACTAATCGTCAGGTCCATCGTTGAATCCCTCATCAGTACATTTCCGGCAGATGCCAGCGGGTAGCCGCGGCGCCTGCATGATAACGCGGGACGTGCGCATTTGTCCGGCGGAAGCCTCCTGAGCGACGTCTGTCCAGGCCGGTGAAGCGGGTGCGGTGTCGCGGTGCGCCAGGCGAACCGACAGGATGGCGGGATGCTGCGCAGTTTTCAGGTGACGAATCACAGATCGCTGGCCGAACGGCAGGACTTGCGTTTGAGCCGGGGGAGCGGACCGGTCGCGGTGCCGGTGACGGCGGTGCACGGTGCGAGTGCCGCGGGCAAGACGAGCTTGATCGACGCGCTGGGGCAGATGCGCGATGCGGTGCTGCATTCGGTGACCGGCTGGGATCCCTACGCGGGACCGGTACGCGCACCGCACCGCGGATTCCCGGATCGCCCTTCGGAATTCGTGGCGAGCTTCGTCGCGGAGGGCGTGCCGTACACCTACGGGTTCCGGCTGGACAGCGCGGATGTGACGGCCGAGTGGCTCTACACGCATCCGCGCTCGCGCAAGCGGATCGTGTTCGAGCGCAACGGCGAACAGATCAAGATCGGTCCGATGTTCGAGGCCGCGCGCTACGGTATCGCCGCATTGTTGCCGCTGGTGCGGCCGAATGCGTTGCTGCTCAGTCTGGCCGGGCAGATGTATGCCGAGGCGCTGGTGCCCGCGTATCGGTGGTTCTCCGCGATGCTCGAGGTGCAGCACGGCGCGACGGATGCCACGACGGTCGCACATCGCCTCGGCAGTCATCTGTCCGCGGCACCGGACCACGCGGTGCGGCTGCTCATGCTGCTGCGCACTGCCGAACTGGGCATTACCGATCTGCTGATCGCCGAGCCGGACCCGATGTACGCGGACTATCTGCGCGAACTCGATGGCGATATCGCGGGGACCGCCAAACAGGTGGAGTTGTGTGCGACCTCGCCGGCGCATGCTGACCAGTTGCTGCGGGAGAACGGCATCACCGAGGTCATGCTCGAACGCGAGCTGAGCAATCTGAAGGCCGCGCGCGATGCCCTCTACACCCGGATGGTCGAGCGACGCGGCGTCGGCCTAGGACTGGTGCACGCAGGCATCGACTCCGCCTTCGACATCACCGACGAGTCCGCGGCCACCCTCTCGATGCTGCGCTTGCTCCCGACCATGCTCGACGCACTGGACTCCGGCCGGGTGCTCGCGATCGACGATATCGGCGCGCAGCTGCCGGTCGAGGAGACCGATCGGCTGATTCAGCTCTTCCAGAATCCGGAGACCAATTCCCGTGGCGCGCAATTGATCTTCACCACGAACAATCGGTCGCTGATCGATCGCGCGAACGGTCGCTCCCAGCGCACCCGCACCGCGGTCTGGCAGATCCGCCGCACCGATCACGGCACCAGCGAACTCGCCTCGCTGTAGTCCGTGTCCTCAGGCCGCGTGGCCGTCGATCGCTGCCAGTTGGCGTGTCGCGCTGCCAGTGCTGCGGTTTGTGTGTCCGGATAAGCGCGGGTGGCGTGGTGCAACTCCGGGCTGTGAGCGTGTTTGCGCTGGACTCGGTTGCTGACGTGCCAAGCGGCGCCGCGTTATGCGTGCCTGGACCAATAGCATGGGTGCCATGGTGCAGTTCGCGATGCTGGTGATCATGGTCGGCGCGCTGGTGGCGATGGTCATGCTCTACCTGCGTGGCCGCAACGGTGTCCGGCTGTCGAATCCGGAAACGGGGACGCTGTATGTCACCGGGGTGAGTCCGCGGCCCGACGCGACCGGTGAGCAGTACGTGACCATCACCGGCAATCTGACCGGCCCGTCGGTGCCCGGCACCGTGGTGTATGGCCGCCTGGTGTGGGATGTGAACAACTGGCCTGCCATCGGGGATTTCATCCCGGTCGTCTACCCGTCGGGGAAGCCGGAACGCTGGCAGATCTCGAATCCCGGCGCGCGTCCGGGGCTCGGTTCCTGACCGCACGCCGTCGCCCGGCGGGCGGGGCAGTGACACGTTCATCCCGCGTTGCATGCCGTGCGTTGGAGCATGGACCGAGTGGCCGGAGTCTGTGCCTTCGGCCTACGACATCCCACCGCGCGACTGCCACGACGGACCGTGTCTCGGCGGCGGCCCTGCATAGAGTAGGCGGTTTTGCGCGGCGAGTCTTGTCGATCGACCCTCTCTCGGTGGCGGTCCTGCATCGTGTCGGCGGACGTGCGCGGCGAGTCCGGGTCGACCGACCGGGTTGTTTGGGAGTGGCTGCCTGGGCGGTGGGAGGATGCCGGTATGGATGTGCAGGACTCCCAGGTCGTTGTTCGCGACGCTCGCCCGGACGAATACGACGCCGTCGGTGACCTGACGGTCGAGGTCTATGTCGGGGAGGGCTATGTGCGTCCCGGCAGCCCGTATGTCACCGAACTCGCCGATATCACCCATCGCGCGGGTTCGGCGCAGGTGCTGGTCGCGGTGCACGACGATCGGGTGGTCGGTTCGCTGGCGGTGGCTCGGCCGGGAACGCCGTACGCCGAGATCGCCCGTCCGGGGGAGTTGGAGTTCCGGATGCTCGCCGTGTCGAAGTCGGCGCGCGGACTCGGTGCGGGAACGGCGTTGGTGCGCACCGTCATCGAGACCGCACAGGCCGAATCCTTTGCCGCAGTGGTGCTTACTACGATGCCCGCCATGGCGGACGCGCGACGGATCTATGACCGATTCGGTTTCGTCCCTGCGCCGGAACGGGATTGGAAGACCGATGCGGGCGAGTGGCTGTCGGTGCTACGGCTGGATCTCCCAGCCTGAATATCCGACAGTATCGGCCGGCGCGGCGGTCGGAATTCGGGCGTCCTCAGCCCAATACGGTCGCGACGATCCCCGCGAGATAACCGAGTCGCGCCACCTCGGACGGGCGGAAGTCGGGCCCACCGGGGCGTCCGAGCAGCAGCACCTTGCCGGTATTTCCGAGCGGCGCGGCGGCCAGCTTCGTGTCCATATCGCGCCAGATCTGCGGCACCCAGTCGGCCTCGGGATCCAGGACGGCGGGCTTCTCCAACGGCATCCACGGCGCCGAACCCGCCTGCGTCTGCGGCGCACTCTGGCTGCCGACGACGCGGTAGGCCCCCTGCGGACCCATATCGATGATCGTGCTCCAGCCGACGCGCAGCACTCGCGGCACTCCGTCGACGAGCACCTGTAGCCGATCGTCGCGCGCACTGGCGACCTGATCGATCAGCTCGAGTTCACGATGGGTGTCCAGCACACCGGAATACGGGCGGATGGAGTCCACGCGCACGTCGCCGATCGATTCGGCGGCGGTGATCAATGTGTCGGGTAGTGCACCCTGCGGCACCTCGACCACGAGATCGTCGACCGCGAATCCCGCACCCCGCTCGACCACGTCGAGGGAGAGGATGTCGGCGCCGACGGAGCCCAGTGCGAGCGCGAGCGCACCGAGGCTTCCCGGTCGATCCGGAAGTTGCACGCGGAGCAGGTAAGACACGCGCGTTCCTTTCCTTGGCGGCCGAGGCTCTGAAACGAATACCCGGGTCACGCAATACTTACACCCACAAGTCCGAGTTATCGACTCGAAGTACGGCCGGTGACGGATGCCACAGCGCGAATTCGCGCGGAAGCGGCGTGTCACGCTAGCCGGTGGGGTGTGTCGTTGCATGCGCGGCTCCTGTGAAAGTTGTGCAGTGGGGAGTCGCTAGGCTGTTCGGTGGCCGTTCACCAAGCTCAATCATGCCGAAAGGGGTCCGCGGTGCCCGCCATTTCCCGCGACGAGGTCGCACACCTCGCCCGGCTGTCCAGGCTCGCCCTGTCCGAAGCCGAACTGGATCAGTTCGCCGGTCAGTTGGATTCGATCCTGAGTCACGTGCGGACCATCTCCGAGGTCGCCGCCGCCGATGTGCCGGCGACCGCGTCGCCGAATCCGGCGACGAATGTGACGCGTCCGGATCAGGTCATCCCGTGCCTCACTCCAGACGAGGCGCTCTCGGGCGCCCCCGCGGTCGAGGACCAGCGGTTCCTGGTTCCGCAGATCCTGGGAGAGGGCGAATGAGTTCAGCATCGCGTAGCGATTCCGTGGGGGGTGGCGGTCGGGCGACGGGTGGGCGTGACCTGACCGCGCTGCCTGCCGCCGAGCTGGCGGCGAAGATCCACGGCCGTGAGGTGACCTCGGTGGAGGTCACCCAGGCGCATCTGGATCGGATCGCCGCCGTCGACGGCGAGTACCACGCATTCCTGCACGTGGCCGGGAACGAGGCGCTGAGCGCGGCCGCCGCGGTGGACGCCGCGCTCGCCGCGGGCGATGCGCCCGCCTCGCCGCTGGCCGGAGTTCCGTTGGCGCTCAAAGATGTTTTCACGACCACGGATATGCCGACCACCTGTGCCTCGAAGATTCTCGAGGGCTGGGTCGCACCGTACGACGCGACGCTGACCAGCCGGTTGCGCGCCGCAGGCATCCCGATCCTCGGCAAGACCAACATGGACGAGTTCGCGATGGGCTCCTCCACCGAGAACTCGGCCTTCGGTCCGACCCGGAATCCGTGGGATACCACCAGGATTCCAGGTGGTTCGGGCGGTGGCTCGGCGGCCGCACTGGCTTCGCATCAGGCGCCGCTGGCGATCGGCACCGATACCGGTGGGTCGATTCGGCAGCCCGCCGCGGTGACCGCGACCGTCGGCACCAAACCGACCTACGGCACGGTCTCCCGGTTCGGTCTGGTCGCGTGTGCGTCCTCGCTGGATCAGGGTGGTCCGTGTGGTCGCACCGTGCTCGATACCGCGCTGCTGCACGAGGTGGTCGCCGGATACGACCCGCGCGACTCCACCTCCCGCGATGTGCCGGTGCCACCGGTGGTCGCCGCGGCACGTCAGGGCGCCACGGGCGATCTGCGCGGCGTGAAAGTCGGTGTGGTGAAGGAACTGCACTCCGACAGCTACCAGCCGGGCGTCATCGCATCCTTCGATGCGGCGGTCGGCGTACTGAAGGATTTGGGCGCCGAGGTCGTCGAAGTGTCTTGTCCGCACTTCGAATACGCGCTCGCTTCCTACTATCTGATCCTGCCGAGCGAAGTGTCCTCGAACCTGGCGCGCTTCGACGCCATGCGCTATGGACTGCGTGTCGACGACGACGGCAACCACAGCGCCGAGCAGGTCATGGCCGCGACCCGCGCGGCCGGATTCGGCCCGGAAGTCAAGCGCCGCATCATGATCGGCACCTACGCGCTGTCGGCCGGATACTACGACGCCTACTACGGTCAGGCGCTCAAGGTGCGCACGCTGATCGCCCGCGACTTCGACAAGGCCTATGAGCAGGTCGACGTCCTGGTCTCCCCGACCAGCCCGTTCACCCCGTGGAAGCTGGGTGAGAAGGTCGACGATCCGCTGGCGATGTACCTCTCCGACCTGTGCACCCTGCCCACGAACCTGGCGGGGCATCCGGCGATGTCGGTGCCGTCCGGGTTGAGCAAGGACGACGGGATGCCGGTGGGTCTGCAGATCATGGCTCCCGCGCTTGCCGATGATCGGCTGTACCGCGTCGGTGCGGCGTATGAGGCCGCGCGGGGTCCGGTCGCCTGAGAAGTATCGACCTGAGCGCCCATTCCTGTCTCGATCATGCGGAATTCCGCGTGAACTCGACGGGAATGGGCGCTCAGGACATCCCTATGCGGGCCAGACGAACTCGGGGTCGGTGAGGTAGTCCTGGCGGCGCTGATCCAGTGCCAGCGCGACCATTTGGTGCGCCCCGGGGCCGATTACCTTGCGCACCGGTGGGTTCGGCGTATTCACGAGCGCGATCAGTTCCGCCGCAGCGACTTCCGGGGCCGCTTCCACCCACTCGGACTCGGCATCTGTCTCCGGCGGTGGGGCGGTCGGGTTCGGGTAGTCCGGCATGCCCAGGATTCCGGTGCGCAGTTCTTTGTACACCGGGAGCGCCGTCGCGAACTTCATGCTCGACTTCGCCCAATCGGTATCGAAACCGCCGAGCTGTGCCAGCGTGACGTGAATTCCGAAGGGCCGCAACTCATCCGCGAGTGACGCGCTGAAACCCTCGAGTGCCCATTTGCTCGCGTTGTACATGCTGAACAGCGGCAGGCTGCCCACCGCGCCGACGGTCGAGATCTGCACGATATGCCCCGAGCCCTGTTTGCGTAGATGCGGCACTGCGGCCTGCGAAACCCACAGTGCGCCATAGAAATTGGTATCCATCTGGGCGCGGATCTCGGCTTCGGTCAGTTCCTCGACCGCACCGACCAAACCGTATCCGGCGTTGTTCACGATCACCTCGATACTGCCCGCGATGGCGAAAGCCTTGTCCACCGTGGCGATCGCGCGGTCGCGGTCGCGAACATCCAAGGGCAGCACCGTCAATCGGCGGTCGTCGATATCGGCCATCGATCGTGGATCCCGAGCGGTCGCGACAACGCGGTCGCCACCGGCGAGTGCGGCGAGCGTGAACGCCCGCCCCAGCCCGCGGTTCGCGCCGGTGATGAACCAGGTTCTGGTCATTGTCGATCCTTTCGTCGCGAGACGCTCCGTCTCGTTTGACGACCATGCCAATCTGGCCTCGTCTTGTCAAGACGAGACGTCTCGTCTCGTGACTTGGTACAGTCTCGTCATGGCCGAAACACCCAGCGCAGCCAGGCGCAGCGAGCGTGCCCGCGCTGCGATTCTCGGCGCCGCCACCGAACTGATCCGCGAGCTGCCCTACGGCAAGTTGAGTGTCGAGGCCATCGCATCCCGCGCCGGGGTCGGCAAGCAGACGATCTACCGTTGGTGGCCATCGAAGGGGGCCGTCGTCTTCGATGCGATGCTCGAACTCTATTCGGGCCCGGATGGTCTGGTACTTCCCGATACCGGCGATATCCGCGCGGACCTGCGCGAACTGCTCCGCGGCGCGATCGCCGAGCTAACCGATCCGAGTTTCGAGGCCTTCCTGCGGGCGATGTACATCGAGATCCAACAGGATCAGGAACTCGCCGACGCCTACCGCGAGCGACTCCTGCGCCCACAGCGTGCCGCCATCGCCGAACGCTTGGCCGCTGCCGTCCGAGCCGGGCAACTGCGCCCCGACCTCGATCCGGACTTCGCCATCGATCTGCTCCTCGGCCCCATCCAATCCCGTTGGTCCCTGGGCCTTCCCGGTCTTACCGACTCCTATGCCGATACCACCCTCGAAGCAGCGCTGGCCCACCTAGCGCCCTGAACTGGTGATCGCAAGCACGAAGAAGATCGCCCGAAGGTGATCCGCCCGCGGGTCATGGTGATTCGGCTCGGGTATCCGAGACTGCCCTCCGCCGGGTTAGCGGATGTCGTCGGGGCTGATAGTTGCGGCCATGGTGCGGTACCCGGCGTCATTGGGGTGCAGGTGGTCGCCGCTGTCGTAGGCGGGGGCCAGGCGGTGCGGATTGGCCGGGTCGGCGAGGGCGGCGTCGAGATCGACGATGGCGTCGTATTCGCCTCCGGTGCGGATCCATTCGTTGACGGCGAGGCGCTTGTTTTCGGCCGCATCGTTGAAGTAGGGCGAATCGCCGAAGGGGGGCAGGGTCGCACCGAGGACGCGGAGTCCGGCGGCGCGGGCCTGGCCGATCAGGTCGCGGTAGGTGGTGATGAGCTGTTCCGGGGAGACGTCGACGACGGTGTCCACTGCGGTCATGCCGGAGCTGAGGCCGATGTCGTTGGTGCCCTCCAGGATGATCACGGTGCCGACGCCGGGCTGGTCGAGCACGTCGTGCCGGAACCGGGTCCGGGCGCTGTCACCCAGCCAGCTGGAATCCACGGTGACGCGATTGCCGCCGATGCCCTCGTTGAGTACGGCACGCGGTATGCCTGCCGCGGCCAGGCGTTCGGCGAGTTCGTCCGGGTAGCGATTGTCGGAATTACCGGTGGAGCCGACGCCTTCGGTGATCGAATCGCCGAAGGCCACCAATGCGGAGCGCGGCGGCGCGACATTCGCGACCTCGACGCCGGTCAGGTAGTACCAGGATTGGCTGGTCTCGGTGAAGGCCGCGGCGGTCGCGTCGGCGCGGTGGTCGCCGCTTGCCCGGTAAGTGGTGGCGAAGGACTGGGCGTGCTGGGTCGCCGGGCCGGTCGGTTCGGCCAGGTACAGGGTGATGGTCACCGACTCCAGCGGCGCCAGCGACAGCACGGCCGGATCGGTCACGAGATCGGCTCCCGGTGCGATGCGGAACGACGGTGCGAGGCCGACAGTCAGATTCTGCACGCTGTCCGGATCGATCGCGCCATCGGCGGCGCTGCGGGCAATCGTCGCGCCCGCGACCGCGAGCGGTGTCGTCCCGTAGCGGTTGGTCAGCCGCACCCGAGTGGTCAGACCGCCGTCACTGACCCGAACCACCTGGCGCACCGTTTGATTCGTGAATCCGCTCTCCGCCCAATTGGCCACGAATGCCTTGCTCGGCTGATGCGCCGAGGTCGCCCAGACCGTCGTCCACACGAATGGTTTCGGTGGATTCGCGCCCGCGGTGCCGACTGTGGCGGGCAAGAGCACCAGTAGCAGCGCTACCAGGGCACGAACTGTACGCACGACGAAAACCCCTTCTGTGGCAGTGGATCCGATCCGCTCATCGGACGGTCCACACAACCACCCGACCCGAACCCGCATTCCCCCACCCCGCCTTTACCCCGAAGAGACCCCGACCCCACCCGCTCTCACGGATGTTCGTTCGAGTGCGTTGTCGTGCGATCAGCTGGCGCGGAGGGATTCGGCTTGCTTTTGGATGCCTTCGGTCATGCCCGCGAAGCCGCGTTGGAGGTTTTTGCCGAGGGCGGCTACTACCAGTCCGTGCAGCCAGCCGCCGAGTTCGAAGTGGGATTCGTAGCGGGTGCGGTCCGGGCCGAGTGCGGTGACGCGGTGTGCGCGCAGGCTGTGCAGGGCGCCGAGGGGGACCGGCTTCATCGAGTAGCTGAGTTCGGTGCCCGGGGTGTGCGAGACCATCCATTCGCGCTGGCGGCGCGGGCTGGAGCCGGAGAGCGCGACCAGCATATCGATCGGTTCGCCGGGGACGAGGGTGCTGCGGCATTCGATGCAGAAGGGGTTCCACTCGCCGTAGCGGGGCAGGTCGGTGATCACCTGCCACACCAGTTCGGCGGGGGCGTCGATTTCGACGGTGGCATCGATGACAAAGGACATGGTTAGCAAATTAGAACATGTTCTATAGCTGATCAAGCCTGTCAGCAGGAAAGTCGCGGGTCAGCAGGCGCCCATGGCGGTGCCCTGATCGGTGCCGTAGCGGTGGCCGTGGCCCGGCGGCGCGTTCAGTGCGGCGAGCAGATCCGCGCTGGTCTGCAGGAAGCTGATCACCGGAAGCCATTGTGGCACCGGGGCATCCACCCGAACGTCGCGGAGCTCGGGTGCGCGCCACAGCAGCGACGGCGACCAATGCACCACCGGATCCGAGCTGTTGGCCAATATCGTCGCGCCCGCCCGATGCACCTGACCGGCGGGTGGGCCCGCCCAGAGCGCCGCGCAGGTCCGGCGGTCCTGGTCGGCGTCGTCGGCGAATATCGAGCTCCCGCCGAGCGCGCCGAGACTCTGCCCGTAGACGTAGAGCTCGGGCTTGTGGTCGAGGGTGTCGATGCGGCGCTGCACGGCATCGAACAGCGCTCGCGCATACGCGACCGCATCGGCGCGCCCGAAGACGAAGGTCACCCAGCTGGGGGCGTAGGAGTACTGCATCCCGACGAGTGCGACATCACCGCCGAAGCGTTCGTAGAACCCGCGAACCGCATTCGCGTCGATCCATCCGGACCCGGTCGGCACCGCGAGCACGATATTCGACCGCTCGAATCCGCCGGATCGTTCCAGCTCTCGAATGGCCAGGGCCACACGGGAATCGAGATCGGGTGCGGAGTCGAGTCCGACGTACACCCGGATCGGTCCCACGGGCGATCCGGTGACGAACTTGCGTCCCTCCGCGCCTAATGAAGACCAGCTGACCGCGGATTCGGCGCTCCCGGACCGAACATACGAAACCGGTTGCACCAGTACGGGATCGATCGTCGCATTGGCGGCGACGTAGGTACTGCGGCGCCAATCGACAACCGCGGGCACCCCGACGAGGTAGAGCACCGACACCGTCACCACCCCCACGGCGACACTGCGCGCCGAACCCAGCTTCCGCGCGAACCATCCAGTTGCGCGGACGATTCCGGCGACAACCCCCACGATCGCTACGGATGCGAGCGCCCAGCGCAGCCAATAGTCCGGACCGATCAGCGCGGTATCCATCGCCGCACGCAACCGGTTCTGCCAATGAGTTGCCTGCACGACCATGCCGGCGACCGCGAGCACGGCCACACCGAGCAACGGTGTGCGGAATCGATCCATCCGACGGTTGATATCGAAATCCCAGCGCCGCAACGCAAACCGAAGAACCCCCGCGACGGCCAGCGCAACTGCCGCGAGCAGCCCGGTCAACATCGCCTGGGCACTCGGTGTGCGCGGAAGCAGACTGGGGGCCAGGGATATCGAGGTACCGAGACCGATTCCGAGCGTCGTGCCGATTCGCGGCCGCACACCACAGTGAAATCCCTTGGTGACGAGCCTCTTCCAGCGATTCCCCGATCCAGGTGAAATGCTCGTACTGGGCGACGAGCCCGAATCGTTCCGGGGAGAAACCGGTCTGGTCGCGGTCAACGTGCTCATGCCTGAACTCCCAGAGCGCCGCTACGGTTCGAAGCTCGTACCGAAGAACGACGTCGATCCCGTGAATCGGTAAGCCGCCGCCGGACGGACGGCAGGAACCCGGCCGCCCCGAGCCCGACCAGACCGCCACCGACGATCCACCCGCTGTTCCCGGAATCTTCTGCCCCGAAACCAGATTCGACAACCGGCACGCCATAGTCCTGCCGCCGCGAATTCAGATCGACGAATGTATCCGCAATGCTCGCCATCGCATTGCACCGTGCCCGCGAGAACTCGTCGTCCCGAGCCGCGCACGCCTCGTGCATATGCACGGCCAGCGTCGCATCCAGTGCCTGCCTGGCCCACCCGCCCAGCGGCTGACCCTGCGCGTCCGCATAGCGCAGCAGGTCATACCCCAAATCGTGTGCCTTACAAGCGGTCTCGAACTCGCCGGGCAATGTCACCGGCGATGAGCAATCCCCACCCGGATTCGCCAGCAGCCCATCGACAACAGCTGGTCGATACCCGAACCGCTCCGCGAAATCAGCGGGAATCACCTCGACCGACCCCGGCCCGCCCGAGGTCAGGTCGATCACCGCGGCACCGGCCGACGCATTCTCCACCAGCCGCTCGACGGTGGCGGCATGCGCCGCGGGCGCAAGCATGATGGTGGCCGCCATGGTGGTCAGTGCGGCCGCTGTGAGTGCGGCACAGCGTCGTGCGATGGATCGGGTGCGGGCGCCGGCATCGATGGTCGGTGTGCTCATGGTGCTCGACGGTAGGAATCAATCCCGCTACGCCACCTCACGCCGCGGAGCGGTTTCCCGGCCCGTGCCGCCGGGGGAGCGCACGCGAGTCCTCCTACTCCGGTATCGGACCGGAATTCACCCGTGGGTATGAGGACCCCGACCACTCGGGCTTCCTACAGTCGTAGCCATGAGGGAAAAACGTCGCAGCGGGATCAAGGGAATGAACGCGCGGATGTGGTTCGACGCGTTCACCGTGCTGCTCGCGGTGATCTTCTACGCCGTTGCCTGGCCGACACTGCACCTCACTCATGACGTACCGGTCGCGGTGCAGCCGTTCATCGCCGCACTCGCCGCGTTCCCCATCCTGCTGATCCGGCTCAACCCGGCACTGGGCTGGGCGATATCCGCGGGTTCGGCCCTGCTCATCGCCCTGGCCATCCCGAATCAGCCGGACAATGAGATCCCGATCCAGGTCGTGCACATCCTGTGCCTGTTCGCGCTGCTGTTCGCGGTGGCCCTGCGCGCGGCGGTCCCGATCGTCGCGGTCGCCTGGGGTGCCACCTCGTTGCTGCTGGCCACCACGATGACGAGCGACGGTGACATCTCCGGCGGTGCGTGGGCCTGGCCGATCGCCTTCGCCGCCGTCGTGCTGTTCGCGATGCTGGTGCGCTGGCTGGTGCAGTCGCGCAAACAGTTGCTGGCCCAGGAGGAGGAGAACGAACTGGAGCGGGCCCGGCGCGCCATCCTGGAGGAGAAGGCCCGCATCGCCCGCGACCTGCACGATGTCGTCGCCCACCACATGTCCCTCGTCGTGGTGCAGGCCCAGACCGCGCCCTATCGGGTCGAGGGCGTGACTCCCGCCGCTCGCGCGGAATTCGAATCCATCGGCGCGACCGCCCGCGAGGCATTGAACGAGATCCGCGGCATGCTCGGTGTGCTGCGCAGCGACGGCCAACTGCCCGAACACGCACCGCAACCGAAGGCCGCCGATGTGCTCGGCCTGTTCGAGGGCGCCCGCCGCGCCGGTGTGCGCATCGACTGGACCGTCGACGGACTGCTGGATCCGGTCCCGGATTCGGTCGGCCTCGCGCTGTACCGGATCGTCCAGGAGTCGCTGTCCAACGCCTCTCGGCACGCCCCAGGTGCACCGGTGCAGGTAGCGATCGTGATCGGCGCCGACGCACTGCAGCTGAGCGTCGGCAACGCGCTGAGCGCTACCGTCGCACGACCGGTCGGCAACGGCGGCCACGGCATCGCGGGCATGCGGGCGCGGGCGCTCGCGGTCGGCGGCGAGGTATCGGCGGGTCCGCGTGCGGACGGCGGTTTCGAGGTCCGGGCTCGGCTGCCGATCGTTCCGGCGTCCGGGTCGGCTCTCGACCCGGTGATGATCGCCACGGTGACTGCCGCCGAAGACGTTTGAGCATCCCTGAAAATTCGTACAGGGCAATTGATTTCGAATGGACATGGCCAACTCGTCGGGTACGCCCGAACTCGCCGTGCACCTGAATGGGACGCATGTGGCACCCAACTTGTCCGGCCAGAGTAGGCGGATAGGCTCTGTTGGTGGCAATTACCGTTCTGATCGCCGACGACCAGGCCATGGTGCGTCAGGGTTTCGGCGCCCTACTCGCCGCCCAATCCGATATCAGCGTGGTCGGTGACGCGCCGGACGGAAAGGTCGCCGTCGCCGAGGCCAAGCGGCTGCGCCCGGATGTGGTGCTGATGGATGTGCGCATGCCGGAGATGAACGGACTCGACGCCGCGCGCGCCATCCTCGACGCCGGCTTCGACCCGCCGGTGCGGGTCCTCATGCTGACCACCTTCGATATCGACGATTACGTCTACGAGGCTTTGAGCATCGGCGCCAGCGGATTCCTGCTCAAGGACGCGCCCGCCGAGGAGTTGGTGCGCGCGGTGCGCGTGGTCGCCGACGGCCAGGCCCTGCTCGCCCCGACGGTCACCCGCCGACTGATCGCCGATGTCACCCGCCGCCGCAGCGCGAGCCGTGTCAAACCCACTCCCGCGCTGGCGTCACTGACTCCGCGTGAACGCGAGGTGCTGGAGTTGATCGCCAAGGGCATGTCCAATACCGAGATCGCCACCGCGCTGTTCGTCGCCGAGCAGACCGTGAAAACCCATGTCTCCAAGGTATTTTCGAAGTTGAATCTGCGCGACCGCGCGCAGGCGGTCGTGCTCGCCTACGAATCCGGTCTGGTCACCCCTGGCTAGCGCGGCTGCTGCTGGCACTTACCGCCGTTGAGATCGTCGAGGTGTCGCGACAGCAGCCGGGCCAGCCGATCGAGCAGGGCGGTCGCATCCTCGAAGGTGCCCGAATCCGCCTGTGCCGCAAGCGCGACCGCGACACCACCGGATCGGGTCGGCACGATGCCGAACTGACGGACCGTGTAGACGCCGGTTTCGTCGTCGGGCCCCCAGCCGCCCTTGAATTCGGTGCCCTCGATGATGCCAAGGCCCCAGCGCTGTTCCGGCGTGATCTGTTCCATCAGCTCGACCACGGTGGCGGACTCGGGCAGGCACGGCAGCTGCGAGGCGAAGCGCACCTGATTGGCCAGCGTCCATTCGGTCGCGCCGAATGCGGTGTAGTCCATGCTGGTCTTCGGTCCGTACACATTGGTCAGCGCGTCGCCTGCCTCGTCGAGGACCTCCTGAACGGCCCGCGCGGCCTCTTCGCCGTCACCGAGCGACTCCCAGAGTGCTTCGGCCGCATCGTTATCCGAGACAGTGATCGCCTCGTGCGCGTATTCGACGACACCGGTCGGGTCGTGCCGCAGCGCAGCGATGGCCAGCGGAACCTTGATGGTGGACCAGGCGATGCCGCTGGTCCAGTCGCCGAAGATGGTCATCCGGCCGCCGCCGACCGGCATGATGGCCATCCCGATCTGCCCCGACAGATTCGGCTGCAGTTGGGTGAAATCGGCGGCCAGTGAATCGGGCCGCGAGATCGACCAGCCGGGATGCCAGGAACCGGGCCGTTCGACGGGGAGCGTCGGCTCCGCGGGCGCGTCGTGGGTGCTGGGTAAGAGGGAACAGGAGGTGAGCGTGACCAAAACCGTGAGTGCCGCGCCGCGCAGCGCCACCCGATAATTCACCATCGTTCTTGTAGACCTCACCGCCGCGTTCTCCGCACCACCACAACCTGACACCCGTTGTTCCATCGGCGGTGCGAAAAACATCCTCGTCACACCCGCCCGGTCGGTGACCGGACGTCGCGCAATCAGCACCGAGTCATGCCAGGAGCCGACACGGTGCTGACGCCCTGTTGATAGTTTCGCCGATTTTCCCGGAGAATTCGAAACGGCGTGGCCAAGGGGCTACCCGGTAGGCTCACAACTCTGTTTACGCGCTCGGACGACCGATGTCCGAGGGCCGCAGTCACCTGAAGGGGGTCGCGTTGCTGAACAGCGGTGAGGTGTTCGCCGGGTTCACCGTGGAGCGGCTGCTCGGCCAGGGGGGCATGGGCTCGGTATACCTGGCCAGACACCCCCGCCTCGGTAAGCAGACGGCGCTGAAGCTGCTGAATCGGGAGTTGTTCACCGACGCCGAGGTGCGTGCCCGCTTCGATCGGGAGGCCGATCTGGCCGCGCATCTGGACCACCCGAATATCGTCGCCGTGTACGACCGCGGCTCCGAGGACAACCAGCTCTGGATCTCCATGCAGTACATCGACGGCGTCGACGCGGCGACCGTCGACCCGATGACACTGCCGCCGGAGCGGGCGGTGCAGATCATCGAGGGTGTCGCGGCGGCACTGGATTACGCGCACGGCATGGGTGTGCTGCATCGGGATGTGAAGCCCGCCAACTTCTTGCTGGCTCGTTCCACCGGTGGGCAGGGCGAGCGGGTCTTCCTGACCGACTTCGGCATCGCCCGATTGCGGGAGGACTCCACGCACCTGACCCAGACCGGCATGTTCAGCGCGACCCTGTCCTATGCCTCGCCGGAGCAGATGACCGGCGCCAAGCTGGACAACCGCACCGATCAGTACTCGTTGGCGTGCGCGCTGTACTGGCTGTTCACCGGCATGGCGCCATTCGACGCGCCCGATCCGAACGACATCATCCGCGGGCATCTGCAACATGTCGCCGCGCCATTGGCGACCCGACGCCAGGGTTTGAATCCCGCGCTGGACGGGGTGCTCGCCAAGGCGATGGCCAAACGTCCCGAACATCGGTACGCGACATGTGCCGAGTTCGCCGCCGCGGCCCGCAAGGCATTGACCGCGCCGCCGGTTGCCACCGTGCAGGTGAATCCCGGCTTCCCGCCGGTATATCCGGGACAGGCCGTCGGATCCGCCCCGCCCGCACCGGGATTCGGTGTGCCCGCTGATCAGGGGGCCTTCGCGCAGTCCACGCAGGCGGTCGGGCCCGCTGGATATGGCGCTGCGCCGCAGGCCTATCCACCACCACAGCAACCGATGGCGCCCGGGGTGCCGCAGGCCGCGGGTTACCCTGCGGCACCTGCGCAGCAAGCGGCGCCGCAGCCGGGTGCACCAGCGACGCAAGGGCCGCCGGCGCAGGGGGCACCACAGGCTGCGGGGTACTCGTTGGCGCCCGCGCAGCCGGGTGTGCCACCGGCGCAGGGGCCACCACAGGCCGCGGCGTATCCGGGGGCTCCACCTCAGCCGGGGGCAGCGCAAGCCGCGGCATATCCGGCGGCATCGCAGCAGGCAGCTCCGCCTCAGCAGGGCGCGCAGGGGCCAGTGGGGCAGGGACAACCGGCGCAGGGCCAGCCCATGCAGGGCGTGCCGGTACAGGGCCAACCGGTGCAGGCCCCAGCGGCGCAGGGCTCGCCGGTTCCGGGCCAGCCGACTCAGGGACCGCCGATACCGGGTCAGCCGCCGCAACAGCCGCCGGCCGCGATGCCGCCTGGCGCAGCACCACCCCCCTTCGGGCCGAATGCCGTCGGCCCGCAACCGACTCCGGACCATGGCCGGAGTACGGCCGTGCTGGTCGGCTGGATCGCCGTCGGCATCGTGGTCGCGGTGATCGCGGTAATGGGCACGCTCGTGGTCGTCGGCTGGGAGTCGGAAGGCTCGCCCGATGCCGCCGTGCCAGCACCCGTTACCTCGACGACGGTGGCCGCTCCCTCCGATGTACTTGCCAAGAGCCGCAGGCTTTTTCCGAATCTGGTGCCGCAGGGTAAGGACGATTTCGGCGAGGCCTATCAAGACGCGCGCTGCATGGCATCGGAGGCCGGGGAGCCGCTGGGGATCGAGGACGAACCCTTGAAATCCAGCCCCTGGGTCACCGCATGGGAATGCCATCGCGAAATCCAGGCCACCACGCAGATGAGCTACACGATCCTCGAATACGCCTCCGCCGCCGACGCCCGAGCCGTGGTCCAGGCACTACCCGCCAATGTCGCAACGGCCGGTAAGAAAAGCGGAATCCCGGTCAACACGCACCGCTGGGTCGTGGAAGACCCACCCGGCCCTCTCCAGTCCTTCTACCACACAGCCAAACTGGTAGTGAGCTTCGAATCCGACCCGGTCCGCTCGAATTTCCTGGTGTACGTGAGCAACCACGGCACCGCCGGAGGAGTGCAAACCGTGCCGCCGACCCCCACGGCCCAGGACGCACTCACCGCATGGTGGGACGCAGCACCGCTGTAATCGCCTGGACTCAGTCGACCGCCAACGCCTCCACGATCGGCATGCGTGCCGCACGCAACGCGGGCGGAATCGATCCGAGTAGCGCCAATGCGAGTGCGGCGGTGCCGTAGACCAGCAGCATCGGGCTCGGCTGGTACGCGATGTCGATTGTGAGCGCGTGCCCGACGGCGACGGTCGCCAGATACTGGATCGCCGCGCCGGCCGCGAGACCTATTGCCGCGCCGATGAACCCGATGCCGACGGCCTCGGCGAGCACTGAGCGCAGCAGGAATTTGCGGCTGGTGCCCATGGCCCGCAGTACGCCGAGTTCGCGGCGGCGCTCCAGGACCGAGAGCATCAGGGTGTTCAGCAGTGCCACGGTGGCCACCAACACCACGATCCACAGAATGGCGTAACTGATCGCCGAGCCTTGCCGCAGGCTGGAGGAGATGGCGACGACCGCTTGCGCGCCGGTGTCGACGTGGATATCGGCGGGCACCACGCGCCGCACGGCGGCCTGCACCGCCGACTTGTCCACGCCCGGTTGGAAATGCACCGCGAGTACGGTTTCACCCGGTCGCTGATACCACGCGCGC
This sequence comes from Nocardia sp. NPDC102475, assembly GCF_055584605.1. Lineage (NCBI taxonomy): Bacteria > Bacillati > Actinomycetota > Actinomycetes > Mycobacteriales > Nocardiaceae > Nocardia > Nocardia sp. NPDC102475. Next base: position 282,776 of record NZ_JBVJLS010000006.1, read on the forward strand.
ATCTGGTCCAGATTCATCACGACCACACCCGAGATGGCCGAGATATATGGAATCACGTCCAGCACCCGCACGGTGTGGTTGCCGGTCGGGGTCGGCAGGGTCAATTCGGCCCCGGCGCCGACGCCGAGCGATCGCGCGACATCCCGAGATATAGCCACCCCTTCCCCGGTGGCCAAGTGGGCCATGACTTCTCGACTCACCGAGCCGGTCTCGGATTCGTCCGCCTCGCTCGGATACCCCTGCAACATCACCCGTCCGGTGCCGAGGGTGGCGAAGGCCATCTGCGCGGGCCCGACCTCCTCGACACCGGGCACCTCGGCGATCTTCTCGCGTAGTCCATTGGGCAGCAACGGACCCGTAGGGAACTGCTCCATCGAACTGGTGCTGACGAACAGATCGGTGTCGCGGAAGCCCGCGAAGGAGGCGGTGGCCGAATCGACCATATTGCGCGAGCCCCCACCCATCGCGACCGTGGCGGATACGCCGATCATCACCGTCATCGCCGTGGCCCACACTCGTCGCGGTGCGCGTTCGAGGGTGGTGGCCCCGAGCGTGCCCGGTGCGCCGAAGCGTCCGGCGATCGCCGCGGCAGCCCGCACGATCGGTCCGGTGGCGGCGAAGCACAGCGTGACCGCCCCGGCGAATGACATCGAGATCGACGCCAGCGATATGCGGCCCAGATCGGCCTCGGCAATGACGATCGCGCTGACGATGAGGCCGGCGCCGAGCACGATCGAGGTCCAGCGCAGTGCCGCACTCGTCGTATCGGTGCGCGCCACCCTCACCGGCGCGAGCGCCTCGATCGGTTCGACCTTGTACACCTGGCGTGCGGCGATGGCGGCCGCCAGCACACTGGCCACCACGCAAGCGCCGATCGCCATCGGAATCGCGTACCCGGGCACCATGTATTCGGTGCGTGCCTCCACCGATTGCATGATGGCGGTGGGAAGTTTGCCGATCGCGACGCCCCCCATGGCCGCGCCGACCGCCGCGCCACCCAACCCGCCGAGCACACCGAGCAGCGCCGCCTCGACCAGCAGATCACGCACCATCGGCCCGCGCTTGCCGCCGATGGCCCGCAGCATGGACAACACCGGCCTGCGCTGGGCGACCGCCATACTCATCGCGTTGTAGATCAGGAATGCCGAGACGATCAGGGCGGCCGCCGAGGCCATGAGAGTCGAGTACCGCACGATCTGGATGGCGCCACCGGCCTGTGCGGTGCGCAGCCCGGGATCGGCGACCACGGCGCGTCCGTCGACCACCTTGGTCAGCCGCTCGCGCAACTGGTCGACATCGGTGCCGTCGGCCGCGATGATCTGAATCGAGTCCAGCCGCCCGACGCGGTCGGTGAGTTTCTGCGCGAGCCCGAGCGGGGCGGCAATGATGTGGCCACCGTTGAGCTGCTTGGATGCCTTTTTATCGAGAACCGCTGCGACAGTGACGGTTCCAGAACCGAGTGGGAAGTGTTCGCCCTCGGCGCGCCCCATCCCGGATCCGACCAGGACACCATTCGGCACGGTGAGCAATTTGCTCGCCTGCGCGGCCATCGGCCCGCCCAGATCGCTGCCGAGTGCGGTAATGCTCGTGTCGGCGCCGAGCAGCAGCGCCTTGTCGGCTCCCGATCCGACCTGCGCGCGCAACATCGGCACTGCCTTGTCGACGCCGGGTGTGGTCGCGATGCGCTGCAGTTCCTGCTGATCGAAGCCCGCGTCGGTGATCCCGGTGACCTCCAATACGGCATTGCCGCCGAGACTTTGGGTCAGGCGGTCCACCGAACCGGTGACCGAACCGGAGATGCTGAACACCGCGACCAGCAGCGATGCCGAAATGGACATCACCGCCAGTGACATGAGGGTGCGGCCGCGGTGGGCGAGCAGTTCACCGATATTGAACAGCCGCAGCCGATCCCATGCCGCGCCGATCACGCGCGCACCGTCCGCGTGGCGATATCGACCTTGTCATTGGAGCCGATCTGCCCGTCGCGCAACGTGATCACCCGGTCGCAGTATTCGACAGCGCCCATATCGTGGGTCACCATCACCACCGAATTTCCGTTGCCCGCAATATCGCCGAGCAGTTTCAGGATGGACCCACCGGTCTTGGAATCCAGATTGCCGGTCGGTTCGTCGGCCAGGATCAGCGGCGGATCCATGATCAATGCCCGCGCCACCGCGACGCGCTGCATCTGACCGCCGGACAATTCGGCGGGCCGATGGGCGGCGCGTTCACTCAGCCCGACCAGGTCGAGCAGTTCCAGCGCGCGCGGTTTGGCCTTGCGCAATCCGGTGCCGTCCAACAGCTTCGGGATGGCGACATTTTCCCAGGCAGTGAGGGTCGGCAGCAGATTGAAGAACTGGAAGATGAAACCGACACGGTGGCGGCGGAATTCGGACTGCCGCTCGTCGTCGAGGTCGCCGATCTCCTCACCCCGGAAGCGGATCGACCCGGAGTCGGGGGTATCGAGTGCGCCGAGCAGATGCAACAGCGTGCTCTTACCCGAGCCGGACGGCCCGATGATCGAGGTGAATTCACCGGATTCGATGCGCAGGCTGATGCCGTCCAGTGCGCGCACCGCCTGTTCGCCGACGCGATATTCCTTGGTGATATCGGTCAGTTCCAGCATGGCCTGGTCCGACATGGCGGTCCCCCACCCTCTTTCTCAACTATTCGATCTTGGTCGATTGTGGCGCACCGCAGTGTCGCACCTGCGCGTTATCGCGCCATCGCCTCGGCCGCCTGAACTCGGCGGCGATACTGCGCGTCGAGTACGGCGCGCAGGACCGGTTGTTCGGCGGCGAGTTCGAGATAGGCCTCGACCGTGGATTGGCCCTGCACCAGCGCCTGGTCCAATTTCGCGTCGAGATGGATATTCCACCGATATCGCAACGCGAGCAAGAGGCCATCCGGTCCGCCGAACAACCGGTCCAGTTCCGGGATCTCCGCGAACAAGTCGGGGCTGGCCGGATCGATGGCCGTGCGGGTGAGCACGGTGTGCACGATCTCGGTTCGGCGGTGGTGATCTTCCCATCCGTTGCGATTGCTTGCAGGTCGCTCGAAATGATCGGACATCGCATATGCCCTTCCGTGATTTGGTAGATCTCACGCTACGGACGACGAAATACGGTGTCTTCGTGCCAGGGACGCGAATCGATCTCCTACCGCGGTAGGAGCAGCGGCCCGCTCCGAGCACGATGCACCGGCCCCGACCAGGCGGTTAGCCTTACAGGATGGATGTGACCCACGCCATCGCATCGTCGGCGGGCGCCCAACCGGCGATACCGTTCCGGGAGAGTGGGCGCGTCCGGGATCGGTTCGTTGCCTTCGTACGCAACCCGGTCGCGGTCCTGCGCCGCAATCTCGAAGAGCTGCCGTTCGACTACCCGCCCTCGGTGATGATCAGCGCCGACGCGGCTCTGCTGGTGGTCGGTGTCGGGGCCGTCATTCAGCGCCACGAATATTTCCCGACCGCGCTGCCGATTCTGGCGCTCGTCCTGGTCTTCGTCTCGGTGCCGCTGTTCTGCTTCTTCGGTGTGACGCCGAGCCCGATCCTGCTCGCGGTCTCCGGCCTGGTCGCGACAGCGATCATGCTCACCCAGCCGGTGTCGTCCGACCTTTCCCCGTTCATCCTGGTGGTGATGGTCGGCGAGGTCGCGGCCATCGTGCGAAAACGCTTCAGCGCATTGTTCGCGGCGGTCGCGGTACTCGAGTTGATGGCCTTCGACGCGGCCGGTCATCTGATGTGGAGCGTGTCGGGTCAGCGGTTGGCCGGCCTGCAGATGTACATCGTCGGGATCGCACTCGGCTGGCTGGTCGGCGTGATGCTGCAGTACCAACGCAAATTCCTCTATCAGGAACGCCAGAGTCAGCAGATCCGAGCCGAACGCGCCGCCGACGCGGAGCGCAGCCGGATCGCGCGCGAGGTGCACGATGTCATCGCGCATTCGCTGAGCATCACCCTGCTGCATCTGACCGCCGCCCGGCACGCCTTGCAGACCGACCGTGACGTGGACGAAGCGGTGGACGCACTGGTCGACGCCGAGCGACTCGGCAGGCAGGCCATGGCCGATATCCGCCGCACTATCGGCCTGCTCGACGCCCGGCCGTCCAAACTCGTTCCGGAGCCCGGCATCCGCGATATCGATGATCTGGTCGGTGATTTCGCGGGGGCCGGATTGGATATTCGCTACACCCGTACCGAGGATCTGTCCGCGGTGTCCGCGGCGGTCGGGCTCGCGCTCTATCGGATCGGCCAGGAGTCCCTGGCCAACGTGATCAAACATGCGCCCGGCGCGACCGCGACCGTGCTGTTGGAGGTGGACTCGTCGGTGGCCCGGCTCATCGTGAACAATTCGCTGCCCAAGGGATTGCCGCCGGATCTCGGCGGCGGGATGGGACTGTCCGGTATGCGCCAGCGCGCCGAACTGCTCGGTGGCCGCATCAAGACCGGTCCATACGACGACGGCTGGACGGTGCGAGCCGAATTCCCGCTGAGCGGCGCGCGGGCCTGGTCGATGTCGTGCGGACTGCCCGACGTGATCCATGGGGCCGCGAGTGCGGTGCGTGACATGCGGCGCGACGGCGCGGTAGGGGAGGGCGCGTGACGACAGGGGCTGCGGCCGGCGGCGAGGAGACCGTCACCGTGCTGGTCGTCGACGATCAGGAACTCGTCCGCGGTGGGCTGCGGCGCATCCTGCGTCGGCGCTACGGTTTCGTGGTCATCGAATGCGCCGACGGCGACGAGGTACCCGCCGCGATAGCGGCCAATCGGCCCGATGTCGTGCTGATGGATCTGCGTATGAAGCGTGTCGGCGGCATCGACGCGACCCGCATGCTGCGTGCGCGCGACGGTGCGCCGCCGGTGCTGGTGCTCACCACCTTCGACGACGACCAGCTGCTTTCCGGCGCATTGCGGGCCGGAGCGGCCGGATTCATCCTGAAGGATTCGCCCGCCGAAGATCTCATCCGGGCCGTCCGCACAGTCGCCGCCGGCGGGGCCTGGTTGGACCCGTCGGTCACCGGTCGGGTGCTCTCGGCATATCGGACGGTTCGCCCTGCCGTCACCCGCGACGACAGCCGACTCTCCGAACTCACGGCACGCGAGTACGAAGTGCTCCAATTGATCGGGCGCGGGCGCGTCAATGCCGAGATCGCACGCGACCTCGGCATCTCCGAAGTCACCGTCAAGAGCCATGTCGGACATATATTCGGCAAACTGGAGCTGCGGGATCGGGCTGCCGCGATCGTGTTTGCGTTTGACCACGGGGTGGTCGCACCAGGACAATCCACGGGTTGACGGGCAGCCGGATCGCGCATACCCGGAGCTGGTGATGGGCGATCTTTGCCCGGGATGTGGAGGAATGACGGGGTGGACGGACCTGGATGGAGAGTCGGCAGTCGGTTCGGGCCGTATGAGCTCAGAGCGCTGCTCGGCAAAGGGGGTATGGGCGAGGTCTACGAGGCGTACGACACGGTGAAGGACCGCGTGGTCGCGGTCAAGCTGCTGTCCGACGAACTCGCCAGGGACCCGGTCTACCAGGTGCGCTTCCGTCGCGAATCGCAGGCGGCGGCCCGGCTGGCCGAACCGCACATCATCCCGATCCACGACTGGGGCGTGATCGACGGTGTGCTGTTCATCGATATGCGGCTGGTGCCCGGCACCGATCTGCGCGAGATCCTGCGCAAACAGGGGCCGATGAGCGCCGAGCGCGCGATCGGCATCATCGAGCAGATCGCGGCCGGTTTGGACGCCGCGCATGCCGACGGTCTCGTGCACCGCGATGTGAAACCGGCCAACATCCTGATCACCGAGGCGGATTTCGCCTACCTGGTCGACTTCGGCATCGCCCATATCGAGGGCGACAGCGCGGTCACCCAGGCGGGCACGGCCATCGGCTCCTACACCTACATGGCCCCGGAGCGATTCGATTCCGGACCGGTGACCGGCCGCGCGGATATCTACTCACTCGCCTGTGTACTGCACGAATGCCTCACCGGAGCAACACCGTTCTCGGCCGGGAGCATGAGTGGGCTGATCCGGTCGCACCTCACCGAGGCGCCGCCGCGACCGAGCGTGCAGCGACCGGGCGTGCCCGCGGCGATGGACGAGGTGATCGCCCGCGGCATGGCCAAGGAGGCCGCCGATCGCTTCCCGACCGCGACCGATCTGGCGCGCGCGGCCAGGGCCGCACTCGGCACCGCGCCGGCCGCGAATACGCCGACCCTGATCGTGCGGCCGCCCGATCCGTCGCGCGGACCGTCGGATCAGGCTGTGGTGCACCGCAGTACGGCCTCGCCCGCGGAGTCGACGGGAACGATTCCGGCGGTGATCCATCCGACCGCGCCGACGGTGATCTCGCCCGCCGATCTGCAGTTCACGCCGTTGCCGCCGCAGCAGCCCGCCGGTCCGCCGTTGGGGCCGCCCGTGGGCGGTAGGCAGGTGCGGCCGTTTCCGGATGCGCATTTGTACGAGGAGGCGCCGCCGGAGTTTCCGCAGCACTTGCCGTCACCGCGGTACCCGGCGGCTCCGCCGACTCAGCGGTATCCGGAGTCGCATTACCCCGAAGCGGGGTACCCGGAGGCTCGATACCCGGCGCGGCGGTATCCGGAACAGTATGGTGCGCAACAGGATTCGTCTGCTCCGGAGACGCGCCGGGTCCCGTTGCCGGAACCCTTCTCCGGCACACCGCCATTCGAGCCGCCGCGCGGTCCCGCCCATGCGGCGCCCAACCCGTACCGGCCGTCGCCGCAACCGGCCGAATACCCGCCGCAGGGCTATGCCGAACCCGACTACGCAGACGATTACTACGCGCAGGATCCCGCCGCGGATCCGTATCGGCGCGAACGATCGGTCATGCTGCCGATCATGGTCACCGTCTTCGTCATCGTGGTGCTTGCGGTCGGCGGCGCCATCGGCTGGCAGGTGCTGGGCTCCAGCAAATCCGAGGATTCGAATGTGCAGGCAGGTTCGCAGGTGACCACGACGGCCGCCATCGGCACCACGGGCGGTTCGACCACATCGCCGTCGACCTCGACCACCAAGGCCGCACCCACCTCGGTCACCCTGCCCGCGGGCGCGACGAACTGCACGAACGGCCAACCCGTCGCAGGCAGCTTCACCCAGTCGGCCACCGGATCCGCGGTCACCAGCTGTGGTTTCGCGGAAGCAGTCCGCAAGGCCTATGCCGAATCCGCCGCCACGAACGTCTCGCGCTCATCGCGCTCGGTAGTGGCAGCCAGTCCGGTTACCGGCCGGACCTACACCATGAACTGCGTCGCGGAGGGGCAACTGGTGACCTGCACCGGCGGTGAAAACGCGGTGGTCTACGTCTACTGAGTAGCGGCGCCGGCTCGGCGACAGGCGGTTTCGATGTGCAGTCGGATGACGGGTGCGTCCAGATTGGCGGGCGGCCGATCCAGCAACCAGCGACCACGGCTTCATCGCGATCGATATACGAAAACCCGGGCATGGCCCGGGTTTCGCAGCGTGGATCGGCCTCGCTTCAGCGGGTGGCGATGATTGCCGAGCCGTGGCCGAAGAGGCCCTGATTCACCGCGATGCCTGCACGGGCGTTCTCCACTTGGCGGCTGTCGGCCTGGCCGCGCAATTGCCACGTGAGCTCGCAGATCTGAGCGATCGCCTGCGCGGGGATCGCCTCACCGAAGCAGCCCAGCCCACCACTGGGGTTCACCGGTATACGTCCACCCAAAGTCGTTGCGCCGCTGCGCAGTAGTTCCTCGGCGCCGCCCGTGTCGCAGAGCCCGATGTCCTCGTACCAGTCCAACTCCAGAGCGGTCGAGAGGTCGTAGACCTCCGCGAAGGACAGGTCGGACGGCCCGAGCCCGGCCTCCTCGTACGCGGCGTGTGCGATGGCGGAACGGAACGCGTGCGGCGGTGGCTCGGCGGCCACGGCGGAGTCCGTCGCGAAATCCGGCAGGTCGAGTACGGTTTTCGGGAACGTCGGCGTGACCGTCGACAGCGCCCGGATCCGGACCGGGTCGGTGACGCCGTGGCGGCGGGCATACTCCATCGAGGTCAGCACCAGTGCCGCACCGCCGTCACTGGTCGCGCAGATGTCGAGCAGCCGCAGCGGGTCCGAGACGATCGCCGAGGCCGCGACCTCCTCGGCCGAAACCTCCTTGCGGTAGCGGGCGTACGGGTTGTTCAGGCCGTGCTTGGCGTTCTTCACCTTGACCGCGGCGAAATCGTCGAGCGTGGCGCCGTGCAGCGCCATCCGGCGGCGGGCATAGAGCGCGAAATAGATGGGGTTGGTGGCACCGAGCAGGTGGAAGCGCAACCAGTCCGGATCGTCGCGGCGTTCACCGCCGACCGGCTGGAAGAAGCCCTTCGGGGCGGCATCCGCGCCGACCACCAGCGCTACATCGGTCAACCCGGCCAGGATCTGAGCACGCGCATTGGCGATGGCTTGCGCACCGGAGGCGCAGGCCGCGTAGCTGCTCGAGATCCGCGCACCCGACCAGCCCAACGCCTGGGCGAATGTCGCACCGGAGACGAAACCGGGGTATCCGTTGCGGATCGTGTCGGCACCGGCGATGTAGCCGACGTCGAGGTGGTCCACCCCGGCATCGGCCAGCGCCGCGCGCGCCGCGACCAGCCCGTATTCGACGAAATTGCGCCCCCACTTGCCCCACTGGTGCATGCCCGCACCGAGGACGGCAATGTCGCGATCATTCGTGTCAGGCATCGACCGGCCTCCACATCCACACCGTGTGCTCCGCTTCCTCGTCCTCGTACAGCACGCCGAGGGTCAGTTCGACCGGCATGCCGACGGCCAGGTCGTCCACCGTGAGGCCGCGCACGACCTGCCCGAGAATCACCATCTGCTCGACCTCGAGCTCCACCGCCGCGACGACATACGGCTCGAACGGATCGGGCGAGACATAGGGCGGGGGCGGCTTGTACCGGGCATCCGCGTATGACCAGATCCGGCCACGCGTGGAGAACAGGTACTCGACCAGCTCGGAGCCGTCCTTCGGACTCGCACACTGCGGGTTGCGACAGGCCAGTGTGTTCCGTGGGAAATACGGTGTGCCGCACACATTGCAGCGAGTTCCCACGAGACGTACCGCGCCGTCGTCCGCAGTGAACCAATCTGCCACCGCGGGCCGTTGTTCTTTCTGCACAAACCCGACGTTATAGGAACACGTTCTATTTTGGGGCGGAAATCCGCTCCGGCGATGTACGCGCGGAGGTACGGTGAGTGCGGATGGAGGACGCGACGAGACCCTCGAGTCGACCTGGAGTACCACAACGCCGATGGGCACCAAAGCCATTGACCCGCAGTCGATCCGCAACGTCACGATCATCGGGGACCCCGACGAGACGACACGGGTCGTCCACCGCCTGTTCCGTCATTTCGCCAGGACCGGGTCCGGCGCGACGGCCACGGTCCATTGGGTGACGGGCCGCGTCGATCACACTATCCATATCGCCGAGCTGTCGAGCCACGCGCCCATCGCGGACCTGGAGCGGTCCATCCGGGTAGCCGACGGGGTGATCGCGGTCGTGAACGCTGCCGTGAAGAGCACCCCGCGACTCGGGACGATACTGCGGCTTGCCGACGACCATCAGGTCGCACGGCTGTGTCTGGTGACCGGACTCGATCATCTCGCCGCCGACTTCGACGGGTGCGTCCGCACGATCACGGAGACGCGCGGGGCGGTGCCGTTGACGCTGCAGATTCCTATCGGCATCGGCACCGAGTTCGAAGGCGTCATCGATCTGGTCCCGATGCGGGCGCTCGAACCGATGGCCGTCGAATTCTACGGCAGCCATTGGAAAGTCGCCGAGCAGTGGTACCGCAACCTCGTGGCCGCGGTGATGGAACAGGACGCGTCAGATTCGGACACCGTCCTCGGGCTGCGAGAGATCCCATCCGAACAGTTGCACGAGCGCATCCGCTGCCTCACGCGCCTCGGCGATGCCGTGCCCATCCTGTGTGATGCGGCGCCATGGAGTGACGACATCGCCCCGCTCCTGGACGCCGTCGTCCGGTATCTGCCGTCTCCCCTGCACGTCTGTCAACCGGAACATGCCCTCGACTATTGACCGACGTTGCCTCAGGGCGACGACTTCCGGAGATCAGCAACCACACGGCAATATTCGGGCCGCTGCGTACGTGCCCTCCACCTCGAGCGAATCGTCGTCGATGACTATCAGTGGCTCGCCGACCAGATCGCGACCGGAACACCCGAACGCATGGCCCCACATACTGCTGCGGTTCCTCCAAGCCGCGCGAAGTCACCCAGTGGTTCCGGCCAACATGCTCTACGCCACCGCGTACAACTTCGGCGGCGGAATCGAGGACGACGCGCGTTCCCACTACGCTGATTTCATCAGTGCCGCAGTGGGATTCAGCGTTGCGCATTTCTAGTCTCGGGTGTTCGTGCCGCCATCGCTGCCCTGCCGAACGCGCGGCGGTCCGCTAGTTTGGTGGTCGATACCCGTTCGGCGATCAGGAGATGCGATGGAGCTAAAAGCGGTGCTGGGGCCTGTTGCGCGCGGATTCAACGCGGGCGTCATGGCGTTGACGAAGGCACCATGGATCGGGCCTCGGGTGAGCCGGGCGATCACCGAGATCACTTATGTCGGCCGACGTTCCGGACGCACCGTCAGTACGCCGGTGGGCTTTCGACGTTCTGGCGACGAGGTCACTATCGCGGTCGGTATGCCGGACCAGAAGAGGTGGTGGCGCAACTTTCTCGGCGCGGGTGGCCCCATCTCGCTGAAGCTGGACGGCGTCGAAAGGTCCGGGCATGCTGTTGCCCGACGCGATGACAAGGGCGGCGTCAGCGTCATTGTGCACTTGAACGAGGTCGATTAGCCCATAGTGCTGTTGCTTTCGGTCGTGACCGCAGACACCCTGCCAGGTCAGTCCTGCGGAGTGAGCAGGACGATCGGGATTTCGCGGTCGGTCTTCTGTGCGTACTCGTCGTACAGCGGGAAGATGCGCGCCATCTGGAGCCAGAGGTGCTCACGTTCGGCCGGGGACGCGACCCGGGCGCGAGCGGTGAACCGACGGCCGCCGACCTGCACCCCGACGCGCGGGTCCGCTTGGAGGTTCTTCAACCACGCCGGATCCTCGTCGGCACCAGCTTTGGAGGCGACGACGACGAAGTCCTCGCCTGCGGTGCCGTAGATCAGGCACGTGCGGCGCGGAACGCCGGTCCTGCGTCCGGTCGTGGCGAGCACGAGTGTGTAGACGCCGTTCGACTCGTGTCCCTCGGTGCCACCCGAGGCCAGATACGTACGAGTCTGCTCAGCGACCCAGTCCCATTGCGAGTCGGTGGCGTGGTCAAGGTCGTCGGCGACAGCCATGACGGATGGTCCCTTCTGAAACGGAAGTCTGGTACGGAACGTGCTGTCTACTTCAGTTGAGCTCCTCGACCAGCCCGATGATGATGCCCTCGGGGCCGCGAACGTAGCAGTACCGGTAGATGTCCCCGTACCGCGCCACCTCGCCCACGAGTTCGGCGCCGTGGGCGCGCAGGCGGTCGAGGGTGTCGTCGACGGCGTCGACGACGAAAGTGAGGCGAGGGATGCCTGGGGTGTTCACTGGTGCCTTCGGCGCGCTGCTGGTGGCCACCGGCGTATGGAACGTCGACAGTTCGACCCGGCCGTGGCCGTCCGGGGTCCGCACGACGGCGATATCCGCTCTGACGCCGTCCAGCCCGACAAGCTGATCCACCCACTCACCCTCGACTGCTGCCTCGCCCTCCAGTTCCAGGCCCAATTCGACGAAGAACGCGATAGCGGCCGCGAGATCTTCGACCACAACGCCGACGTGATCCATCCGGTAGATCATCGTTCCTCCTGTGTTACGCGGCCCGTCGTGGCCGCTCGTGCCCCTGAGACGGAGCTGGCGCAATGTTCTCGACACCATGACATCTGTGATGGCCGTCACAATCCCTGGCCCGCACGCCCGAGCGTTCGCGCTCGTCCCTCGACTCCTGTCATCTACCGCCTGGGTCACCGATGAGATCGAGCATCGCGCGGCGTCGATATCAGTGATCCACCCGAGAGGAGAGCGTTATGAACCAGTCCACCAACGAATCGGCGCGCAGGCGCCTGGAGGTCTTCGCCGGGGAATGGACGATGCAGGCAGGACCTCCTGGCGGGCCACCATGGCCGGGTGCGGGCCGGGTCACCTTCGAATGGCTCACGGGCACACCGCTGTTGGTTCAGCGCTGGCATATCGACCTGCCCGAGGCTCCCGACGGTGTCGCAGTCATCGGTTGCGATGGAATGAGCGACACCTACTACCAGCTCTACACTGACGACCGGGACGTTCAGCGAATCTACGAGATGACCCTGACCGACGGCATCTGGACGTTGCAGCGCGACGGCGCGCCCTTCGCACAGCGATTCACCGGCAGGTTTTCCGACGACGGGACGACGATCCTGGGTCGCTGGGAGCTGGCCGAGGACCGAAAGACCTGGAAGACGGACTTCGACCTGACCTACACGAAGGTCGCGTAGCGTCGCAGCTGCGGCAGGGAGGGGAGGCGATGTCGAAAGAGGTTGGCGGGAAGCGGTTTCGGCCGCCGGAGGATCCGCAGAAGCCGAGCAGGGAGTCTGTCGCCCATGCAGGCAGTGGTTCACGTGCCGACAACCATTGTTCCGGTATTCCGCGTATCGTTCCTCGGTTTCCGATCCCTGTGTGCTGCCACGATTCCGCCGACGATCGCGGCTGTGGTGTCCACGTCCTCGCTTCGGCTACCGATCGGCCGAGCAGCTTACGGGCTCGCCGGACACCGTCCGCGGTCCTACCGTCAACCAGATATGGCTCTGTCACGTGCAGCAATTCACTTGGTGTACAGCCTTTTCCGCGATTCGCGGCAGCGTGGCTCGCCGCGGCGGCCACCGCCATGGCACCTACGATCGCTTCCGGGTGCCGGTGGGTGACCTCGGCGGACAGCGCGGCCTGCGCTGCCGCTCGGCGCAGGTCTCCAGCGAAGTACGCCCCGAGCGGCGCGACTCGGATCGCGGCGCCGTTCCCCCATGATCCGCGTCCGCCGAAAGCAGCTGCGGCCGCTTCCTTCCAGGGGCGTCCGTCGCGAATCTCGTGCAGCACAACGACTGTGCCGCCGCCATAACCACGATAGGGTTCGCAGCGATCGGCGAAGGCGCCGGCGAGCGCGTCCCGGTCGATACAGCCGCGTCCGCGGACTTGCGTGTATACCGAACAGGCCATCTCGGTGTCGTCGGTCCACTGCGACGGCGCCGCTGGCGTTCGTCCGGCGAGCAGATCAATGAGTCGTTGCGATGAGGCGTCGGAGTGCGGCGCGGGCGGGTGGGCCCCATGTGGGCTTGCCGCCGGGGCGGCCGTTGACGCCGGCGTCTGCGATGAAGATGCCGCTCAGGGCGCGCAACACCGCGCATCCGCGGGCGCGGCGCAGGGTCGCTGCGTCCGGGGTCGGCTGGTAGGAGGTATGGAAGCGGTCGGCGGCGCCGTCCGGCAAAAGAAGCCAAGCGGCTGCGAGGTCGCAAGCCGGATCGCCCGCGAAGAGGTCGCCGAAGTCGATTACGCCGCAGATCGTGCCGTCTGCGGTGAAGATGTTTGCTGGATGCAGGTCGCCGTGGAGCCATAGTGGCGGACCGGGCCAGCCGGGCGCGGCGGCGGCGTCTTCGAAGACCGCGCGGATGGCGTCTGGGTCGGGGATCAGTCCCAGCTCGGTGGCCGAGGCGAGCTGCTCGGCGAACCCTTCGCGATAGTCGGCCAGCGGCGCTCGGCGGTTCCGGCCGGTGGGCGCCCCATCGGGGGCGGGTTGGTGAAGTGCGGTCAGGAAGGAGGCCAGGGTGGTGGCCGCCTCCGTAGCGCGCGTGACGGGGGCGCGGTCGGCAGGCGTGCCCGGCACCCAGGTGGTGACGATCCAGGGCCGCGGAAACCGCTCGGAGGGCTCACCGAGCCGCTGTGGAACGGGAACCGGCAGTGGAAGGCGCGGGGCGAGGGCGGGCAGCCAGGTGTGCTCGTTGTGTAGCAGCGCGTCGGCGGACTCCGTCGCCCAGGGCAATCGGACGGCGAGGTCGTCGCCGAGCCGCCATAGCTGGTTGTCCCAGCCACGCGCGCCGAGCCGCACAGGGTAATCGGCCAGGTCGGGGTGCTGCTCACGCAGCAGATCCCGCACCAACTCCGCCGTGATATCGATCCCGGTGTGCGACATGCGGATCAACAGTAGCGAGGTGGCATCCGACCCGATCCAACTGCTGCAGGGGACCGGGTCATGAAGGCGCAGGAGTCTGCCCTCCTGCACCTTCCAGCGGACGGTACACAGTCGGCTATGACAGGACGGCTCGAGCTGCAATCGATCTCGCGGACGGACAGCGCGACCAGCGGCATGTCAGTGCACTCCGGACGGTCGGACGGTGGCTGCGAATCCGACACACGCTACGGGCGGCCCGCGGGTGTACCGAGTCGTCGGTGCACGTGCCGATCATCATGCGATGTCGTTGGCGCAGGCCACTTTCGATGACGTTCCCGCTGCCGTCTGTTCCCAGACGACCATCTCCCCGCACAGTTGGAGTTCGCTGCCGCGATGCGAGCACGCACCCAACTGCCGGCCACCTTCCACCAAGATGACCCGTCCGGCCGCCCCAACGGCTACCTCGAAAGCGTCACCCGCAACAGCCCCCGCGAGCGTCACGAACGCCTTGGAAAATGTTCATTCGATGGAACCGTTTCGAAAGACGGTGCGTCCATTACTGATACAAGTGCCATAGCGTGACGGGACTCAGTTCCCAACCTGCGAACCGCCCGCACGGACCGGAGACCGAGATCTCGGGCCGGCATGTACATGACTTTGTGTGAAGGAGAGTGTTGACTTGGCCGGGTTTCTGCAGGTGGACATCGATGTGTTGAGCAAGACGGTTCAGTCGCTACGCGGCGCCGAGCAGGTTCTCAACGATGCGATGAACGTGATGAAGGACGGCGGCCACGGCGATATCGGGACCAAGACTCTCAACGACGCCGCCGACAGCTTCCAACGACGATGGAAATTCGGCATCGAGCGGATCGGGGAGTCCGCCAAGACAACCGCGGACGGTGTCGCGCAGTGTCTTGATGCGTATCAGCAGACCGACCAGGCATTCGCCAAGGTGGTCGAGCAAGCCAGGAGCGTCGTTGACGGACAGCCGAGCACCTCGGTCACAGCATGAGCCAGAACCCGTACCCCTACCTCGGTTTCAACCCGGTTCCGGGCGCGCCTGACGACGTCGCAGGGCTGCGCGGGCAGATCAGCACAGCCGCGGACGCAGTCAAAGAAACCAACCAGCTGTTGAATAGTCTGCGCAACAGCAATGAGAACGTCTGGCAGGGTGCGGGCGGCGATGCATTCCGCGCCAACTTCGATGCCACGCTCGCCCAAGACCTCGGCTACGCACAGAACTCGCTCGAAAAGGCCGTCGGCCTGCTCGCCGAATGGCACACGGACCTGGTGGGCTTTCAGGACACCGCCAAGGGCTTGGAAGCCGAAACAGCCGAGGCAAAAGGGCAGTACAACAGTGCGCTTCAAACATTGCAACAAGCTCGGTCGAACACAGACCTGGGTCTGGGCAGTATGACCTTCACCGATCCGGTCGAGCTGCAGGCCGCGCAGACCCGCCTCAACGCCGCCACCGCGCAGGTCAATGCTGCCGTCGCAGCAGTCAACACCTGGGAAGGAAACGTCGATTCGATCATCCGTCGCGCGCGCGAGCTCGAAAGCACACATGACAGCACCGCCCGGCGGATCGCCAGTGAACTGGATGCAGCCGCAAAGGATTTCGCGCCCAGCCCGCCGGACAGGAGCATCTGGGATCGCATCTCCGATGCGATAAAAGGTGTTGGCCAGTGGATCAGCGATCACCGAGAGCAGATCCATGATGTCTTGGCAGGAATAACCGCGGTTACGGGCCTTCTCGCGCTGGTGACACCACCGCCCGCAGACGCGATCTTCGCAGGTATCGCGCTCGTCGCCGGTGTAGGTGTCCTCGCAATGGATGCTCTTGATCCCGAAGTCCGTGACGCGTTCAAGGATGTCTTTTCTGGGGATTTCAATGGTGATGCACTGAAGAAGATAGGGATGACAGTGGGTCTTGACAGCCTGGGTGTCATACCTGGCGTTGGAGGCGCGGTAAAGGGTCTGAAAGCATTTACGGAACTCGGAGAATTTGCACCGGCCATAAGGTCGTTCACTGAGGGAGCGCAAGCGCCGGGGATAGCAACGAAACTTATTGATGGTGTTCCTGATGTTGTCAATAGGATTCCGCTGACGCCGTCGGCTGTGACCCGATCTATGGGCGACTTCACCAGCTTCTTCGAAGACTTCGGTCAGGTGAGCAAGTTCGAGGCGGGAACCTCGGCGGCTGGTATTGAACTGTTCTCACGCGCCGGGAAGGCTGGCCTCGGCCTCTTCAATATTGGGAACAGCGGAAATGGCTGAGACAACGGTAGATATCTGGATCCCGCACGGCTTCATGGAAATGCCTCTGACCGATATTGAGCGTCGGATGGATGTTGCCCAAGAGATCGTTGGAGAAATGCAACCGTCGACCATGAAATCCATGGCTCAGGCCATCTTACCCACTGCGGCAACGCTCTTTGCCGAACTGGCACACCGGGATGCTAGGTACTGTGGCGTAGGTCGGCACCTGACATCAGACGGAAACCTGATCACGTCGTGCGTCACGGTTTGCGTTTACGAAACCGGCGGGGAGAAGATCAACCCACGATTGGCTTTGATGCATCTGGTCGAGTCCAGGGCCGAATCCGGCGAAACATATGATATCGAAATGGTAGATGTGGGCGGTCGGCCAATGATGTTCGCTGAACGAGTGATAGAGCTCCCAACGCCCGAACTTCCCGGGAGACCGTACACGAGTAACGCAACAGGCACGTACCAACTCGAAGCGGTAGTGCCATCAAATGACGGGTCAGCCCTTGCAGCTATCGAGTTATCGACCGCAGCAGTCGACTATGGTCGGGAGTTTCGAAAGATGATGGTAGATATGGCGCAGTCGATCGAATTCCGGGCACACAGTCCGTTGACGCCTCGCCCCTCGTCGCTGGACTTGTGAGGGCTTTCGTCGTGGAGACATCATCAACGGCCGCATCCTGGCCAGCGACACGCGCCGCGTTGCGAAAGGGCGCGCTGTTGCCGTGGATTGCACTGGCCGCCGGGATTGCCGGCATTCCAGCATCGGTAATCTTCATAAATATGGGCGATCCTGGCCACAGCCATTTGGCCCACCGCATGTCCGCTCCCGGGTGTATATTTTCGGTAATCCTGTTCTGCACAGGGATTATCGGCGCATGCATGGTATGGATCCGGAGACGGACAAGGCAGATATTACTGCGGAATCCCTGGCGGGAGTATCGCGTCGGCCATGTCACCAACGGCCGGTACGAGTGGGTTGAGCTGAAAGATGCAAACAACGCTCGGATCTCCCAATTGATTGTCGGCAGTTGGGTCCATCAAATAGGAGAAGTAGTCGATAACAGCTCTTCGATAGTGTGGTTCGCAGGCGACCCGCGCAAACGCGGGGTCATCTCGACGCCGGGTGGAGCAAATCTGCGATACGCTTATTATAGAGGAGATGCACCAGTAGAACCCACGCGTGCGGATATTAGAGAAACCGGCCTGTCACGACACGGCGGTAAAGCTGATCCTCATTACCCATCGCCTCGTATGTTGCGTCGAGTCTGCGCATTTGTGTTCGACTGGTCATTGCATTTCGGAGCAGCCGCCGCAGTCGTCACATTTGGTAAAGATGCGATCCCGCTCCCCGGAGTCGTTGCGCTCGGCGTCTGGTTGACAACTTCCTTTGCTGATCGAGTCATACTGCAGGGCGCGTTTCATACGACCGTCGGGAAGGCGCTGTTCGGGCTGTGCGTGATACAGCCCGGCGACGGCTCGTTTCCATCATATGGGAGACTGACAAAGGTTTGGCTTATGAATTTGTATTTTTCAGTCGTGCTGCCCCTGGCATTATTCGGAGGGGACGGCCCGGCCCCCGACAAGCTCAGCGACTACTTCCTGCCCGCAGTGCGTCGTCGTGACCTCAGCGCGCAGACAGAATTCCAGTAAGTTCGCTGGATTACACCGATTCAGCCGCGGGCGCTCACCGAGCTCGAGTCCGGCGTGGTCACCAAGCTGCTGTCGTCTGGTGCCGCCGGCGCGGGCGAGTTCCTGTCGCAGATCCCGTTCGCGCAGGTCGTCGCGACCTGGGGTGTCGGTTCGCCCAGCGTTGACCTGGCGGTGCTGCCCAGTGCAGTGCCGGCGTCCGGATCGACGGACGGGATCTTTGCCAGCGGAGCGGTCACGGACCAGAACGGGGCACCTGTCGGTGAGGTCATCCTGTGGGTCGAGAACGGCAGGCTCAGCGGAATCGAGTACGCCTGGTATGCGGATGAGCGCCCACGGGCGCTGCCCGAGCCTGCGCATATCGAAGTTCTGTAGAGCTGCCCTCGACTCGGGCTCCTGGATGAGGCACTAGCTGGTCCAGCCTGCCGATTCATGTGCTCGAAGTAGGCGTCGTCGGCGGCTTGTATCTCGGTTTCGGATCTCGGCCCAAACTGTTCGTGGAGGCTTCTGTTCACCATCCAGACGTTGGAGCTGGTCGCGGATCCGGGGGGCGGATTTATTGATCAGATGTTTGACTTTGGCTTTTGCATCAGCTCGCACTTTGCGGTGGCAATATCGCAGCACTGCGGCGAGTTGGCTGCTGGGCGAGCGCATAGCGCCTGGCGCGATCTGGAGATCGGTGATCTCGCCGTGGGCGTCGACCTCGACGAGTACTCCTCGTACTTCGCTGTGCACGCGCACCCCAGCGATCGCCGCGGCGAGCTGCTGGCTGTTGCTGTGGATCTCGGCGAGTTCTCGCTGAAGTTGCCGCTCCCATTCCTGGATGTTTCCCCGGCCCGTGTTTGGCGAGGTTCGGCGACACGCTTTATGATCGACGCGATGATGATTCCTTCTGATCGCAGATTGGGGGTCCCGTTCGTCCAAGGTGAGTGCTGATGCTCACTGCGAAGACGAATGCGGACGATTCCCGCCTTTCCTTCTGGCCGCGTGTGCGTGAGTTCGCCGTGCCGCCCTCCATGATCGAGACCGCTACTGCTCGGCGTCGCGCCGGGGATTGGGCCGGGGCCTGTGCGGCCGCAGGTTTCGATGTCGATGTCGATTTACGTTCTGTGGCAAGGGCTTACGGCCGGGAGTTGGTGGCCGAGGTTCGGTCCGATCTCCGGCATTTGGCCCCGGATCTGCTGCGCTGGCACCTGCCGAGGGTTGCTCCGGATGGTTTGCTCCGGCCGGGATTGACGATCACCCTTGCTCGTTACCCTCGTGGCAGAGCCGGTTTCGTGCATCTAGTGGTTCGTACCGCGCCGGCTTGGGCGGATGCCGGGCAGCGGGTCGGCCTGGCGCTGTGGGATGGGCCCGGCACCGCAACCGGCTTGCATCCGCATCCCCGGCCGGACCGGCGTTTCCGGATGGACCTGCACCGTCACCTCTGGGATGCACGCAGGGCCGATCAGCTGGGGGTACGGTGTGGAGCCGAATCGGGCGCCGACCGGTCGGCGCTGGACCCGGCTCTGCTGGAGATTGTGCCGCGGGATCGCGGCTACGCCGTTGATCGCTGGGGCGCCGAGGCGCGAATCCTGCTCGATTCCGAAGGGCGGCAGGAGAATACGTTCCTGGTGCGATTGGGTGCCCGGCAACGGGTGATTGCCGAACTGGGGCCTGCCGACTTGCGGATCGCGGCGGCATATCCGGCCGGAGCTGTCTCCGCGCTTGCGGTGCTGCCCGACGCCGCGACCTGGCAACCACCCGACCTGGAACTGCTTCGCACCGGTGTGATCTCGCTCGATCGACTGCATCCGCTGGTCGCCGCGGCGCTGGTGCCGGACTATTCGCCGAGCGAATCCGTCTGGGGGCCAATCCAAGTGGAGCGAACACACCTGGTGGCATGCGGCGGCGAGCAACATCGAATCGGCTTGGTCGACGGTGCGCTGTCCGCGTTGGACCACGACCCGGCCGAGATCCGGCGCGAGGAACTCCTGGCCGCCTTGACCGGCACCCCGCTGCCCTGCCTGCAGGCCATCGATCAGGCACATCGCCAACCGGACTGCCTCACAGGCGTTCGCGAACGTCTCGCACATGGCGACGTCGCCGGCGCACTCTGCGTCGTCGAAGGCCTGCTCGGTCCCGAAGCGATCCTGCGCGACGGAGCTCTCCGGGACGAACTGACAGCCACCGCGCAACAGCGAATCACATACGGGCTCTACCGATCCGGGCTATCCGAATCGCAACTCGCCCCCAACTACCCTGGCGCTCGCCGTCCACGAGATCGCCGTGCGCGCCCGCGCAACGCGACGAGCTACTAACCCCTGCCAGAGCAGTGCGCTCCGGCGCGAGGCGACTGCTTCCCGATCTTGCGACTACCGCGCACAGCCGCGCGGCACGACCGCCTAACGGTCCGCGGCGGCGCGACTGCTTCCCACCGTCGTGTCCGTTTATCCTCCTACAACACAAGGTGATTCATATGTCTGCTGCTATCACGGCCTCCGCTGCTCACACCTGCGCGGATCACGCTTCCCAGCTCGATATCGCCGCTGATCTGCTCACACTGCTCGGCGAGGCCACCACCGAACCGCGCCCCAACACCCAACTCGAGGCCCTCACCCTGGCGGTGGCCGCTGACCTGCCGGTGCTGCTGTGGGGCGAGCCGGGAATCGGCAAGACCGCGGCACTGACGCAGCTCGCCGAAACCCTGGATCTACCGCTGACCACCGTGATCGCGAGCGTGCATGAGCCATCGGACTTTTCGGGTCTGCCGATCGTCGGCGACGACCCGTCCGAGCACGGTGTTCCGATGGCGCCACCGGACTGGGCGGTGCGATTGGTCCGGGCAGGTCGAGGGCTGCTGTTCCTCGACGAGCTGTCCACCGCGCCGCCCGCCGTGCAGGCAGCCCTGCTGCGGCTCGTGCTGGAGCGGCGGATCGGTTCACTGAAGCTGCCGCCCGGCGTCCGGATCGTGGCGGCAGCCAATCCGCGCTCGTCGGCGGCCGATGGCTGGGAGCTGAGCCCGCCGCTGGCCAACCGGTTCGTGCACCTGCAATGGGTGCACGATCACGATGTGGTCGTGCGGGGTCTCGGCGGCACCTGGCCGCGCGCGACACTGCCGCAGCTCGACCCGGAAAAGCTCACGGAGGCAGTGGCGTTCGCGCGTCGCGCGGTGTGCGTGCTGCTCGCGGCGCGCCCGAAGCTCGTGCACCAGATGCCGAGCAGTGAAGCGCGCCGGGGTGGCGCCTGGGCTTCGCCTCGCAGTTGGGAGATGACGCTGCGGCTGATCGCGTTCGCCACCGCCGCGGGGTCTTCCAGGGATGTGCTGTCGCTGTTGGTCCGGGGCGCGGTCGGGGATGGCCCGGGTTTCGAGCTGCTGACCAGCCTGGACCGGATGGACCTCCCGGACCCCGAGACGCTGCTGGCCGATCCGGCCGGCGCTGAGCTGCCCGAGCGCGGGGATCTGCGCCAAGCCGCGCTCGACGGTGTGGTCGCGGCGGTGCGTAAGCGCCCGGAGCGATCCCGCTGGGATGCGGCGTGGGTGCTACTGGTCAGGGCGATCGAAACCGGGGCGCCGGATCTGGTGGTCGTCCCCGCGACCACGCTCGCCACACTGCGCCAGGGAAATTGGGAGGTGCCGGCGGCGATCGAGAAGCTGGCGGGCGTGGTGTCGGTGTCGCAGCGCGCGGATCGCGCCGCCGATCTCGTGCGGGCGGGCCGATGACAGTGCCGGCAGCGGATCAGAAACTGGATCTGGAAAAGCTCTTCGCCGCCCGGCTATACGCCCTCCGAGTCCGGCCTTACCTGGCGACCGCTCTTTTCGCTCTGCACATCATCGAATCGCGCCGCGTCCCGACGATGGGTGTGGACCGCTACTGGCGCTGCTACGTTTCGCCCGCGTTCGTGGACAGCATGCCCGTCGAGGAATTGGCCGGGGTCTTGGTGCACGAGGTCTCGCACTTGCTGCGCGACCATCACGGCCGGGGTGACCGCTTCGCCCGCGAGCACGAGCTGAGCGGGCCCGGGGAGCGGCTGCGCATGAATATCGCCGCAGATTTCGAGATCAACGACGACACCTTCGGCGACGGATTGGTCCGCCCGGAGGGTGCGGTCCTGCCCGCCGACATCGACTTGCCCGCAGGCAAACTCATGGAGGAGTACCTGCGGGAGTTCCGGTTCGGAACGTACACGCCGGGCATGGCGTGGCTCGATTGCGGCAGCGGCGCCGACGGCCTGCAACGCGAATGGGAGCTCGGGCCGCTCGGCGCGGACGGCCTCAGCGAACAGGAACGCGACGGCGTGCGCTTCCGGGTGGCGCAGGGCATCATCGGCCGCCCGGGCAACGTGCCTGAAGGATGGCGGCGCTGGGCGCAGGAAGCATTCCATCCACCGCAGCCGTGGCGCGACCTGCTCGGCGCGGCACTTCGCGCGGCCGTCTCCGCGCCCGGGGTCGGCGAGGACTACACCTATGGCCGGCCCGCGCGACGCTCGGCCGGTGTGCCCGGTGTCATCCTGCCGAGTCTGCGGCGCACGCCACCTCGCGTCAGCGTGATCATCGATACCTCCGGTTCGGTCAGCGACGCCGAACTCGGCAGCGCCCTACTCGAAGTGACCGCCATCTGCCGCGCGGCAGGCGGTCGCCGCGACCTGGTCACCGTGTTGTCCTGCGACGCGGCCGCCCGGATCGCGCACCCGCTGTGCGCGGCCGAGGGCATACCGCTGGTGGGCGGTGGCGGAACCGACCTACGCACAGGCTTCGCCAAAGCCCTTCGCGCCCAACCCCGCCCGGACGTCGTCGTGGTCCTCACCGACGGTCAGACGCCCTGGCCCGAGACCAAGCCGTGTTGCCGCACCGTCGTGGGCCTATTCAGCCGGGCCGCTTCGTGGAGCGAAAGCGAACCCGATTACGTTCCGGACAGACCACCGGCGTGGGCGCGAGTCGTCGAAATCGGCTAGCTGATCACACGGTCAAGAAGTGCATATCCCTGCCCGCTGGTGGCATCCATGTGGATTTGATCATTCGGCAGGCAGTGGTGCGCCCGCGGTCAGCGCGCGGTGCAAGGCGTCCTCGACCAAGGTGCGCAGCCAGGTGTGGGCGGGGTCGGAGGCGAAGCGTTGATGCCAGGTCATGATCACCGGCACCGGGGGGAGTGCGAAGGGGATGTCGCGGCTGCGCAGATGTCGGTGGGCACTTCGAGCGTGGCATAGCCGTTCGGGCACGACGGTCACGAGGTCGGTGGTCGCGACGAGGTCGAGTGCGCTGGAACTGGTGGACAGCGTGGCGATGATCTCGCGCCGTAAACCGAACGTTGCCAGCACATCGTCGATCGGGCCGTGGGATCTTCCTCTGCGGGAGATGGCAATGTGGATGGCTGCGGCGAAGCGCTCGATCGTGAGTTCTTCGGTGTCGAGCGGATGACCGATGCGGTGGACCACCACTATCCGGTCGGCACCGACCCGCTGATGGCTGATGGCCGGGCTCGACGGGATCGTCGCACCGATTTCCAGATCGATGTGCCCGCGGGCGAGGTCGGGGTTGTCCTGGGAGGGTTCGGCCAGGAATCGGACCTTCGCGTGGGGTGCTTGTTTCGCGATGGCGAGCACGACAGCCGGGGCGATCGTATCGAGTAACGCGTCGTGCCCGCGGATGCTGAATACGCGGTCGAGGCGGTCCAGTGCCAGTTCGGTGGGCGGGGTCAGGACCGCGCGAGCCCGGGTGACGAGTTCGCGGGTTTCCGCGCGCAATGCCAGTGCGTGCGGGGTGGGGATCATGGCACGACCATCGCGGACCAGGATGTCGTCGCCGGTCGCACGCCGAATACGGGCCAGTGTCCGGCTCATCGCCGGTGCGGACAGGTGTAGGCGGTCGGCGGCAGCTTGGACGCTGTTCTCTTCCAGCAGGGCGTCCAGGGCGATCAACAGGTTCAAATCCACCTGCATCAGAGTAATTCAATACCTAACAAGGATGCATTGGACATCATGTGTATGGGTTCCTAGCGTTGTGGTCACCCCTGACACGATCAGAAAGCAGGCCCGCCGTGGACACCGTTACCAGCACCACCCCCTCGACGACCGATGACGATCTCGCACTTCTCGCGGTGGTGCGCGACATCACGCACGCGGCCGGTCAGCGGGTCCTGCTCCGGTACTCGCCGCATACACGCCCCGCCGGTCGTCAGGACATGTTCGCTGCCGGATCCCGTAACGAAGAGGCCGCCCTCGACGGACTGCGCTCAGCGCTCGAGGCGGCCCGGCCCGAGGCGCGCTGGGTCGAGGAGGAACTCGAGACCGCGGCCTTGCCCGATGGTGAGTGGTGGACCGTGGATGCGGTGGAGGGCAACGTCAATCACGTGCACGGCCTGCCCGAATGGTGTGTCACCGTGACCCTGATCCGGGATCGGATCCCGGTGCTCGCGGTCGTATATCAGCCCGTCCCCGAGTTGGTTTACACCGCCGCCCGCGGGCAGGGAGCCTGGGTCAACGACGTTGCGTTGCGGGTCTCGGCGAAGACGCGTTTGGACGCGGCAATCGTCGCGACCGGGCAGGCGGAGGCCGGTCAGTCCGACACCTTCCGCCGCATCGGTGAGTCGATCACCGCCATGTTGCACCGTGCGCTGCTGGTTCGTGCCACGGTGCCGTCCACGTTCCCCATGCTGCTGGTCGCCTCCGGGCAGAACGACGTCTTCTGGCAGTACGAACCCGTCCTGCCCGGCATCGCCGCAGGCGTCCTGCTGATCACCGAGGCAGGCGGAAGTGTCTCGCGCACAGACGGATCCGCGTGGTTGCCCGGCAGCCCGGACATCCTCGTCGCGGCTCCAGCGCTGCATCGCGCGGCGATCGAAGTGCTCGCGACCATCCGCTGAACGCTTTCCCTTCCCCAAGTGAGGACCTTCGATGCATCTGACCATTCTCGGCGCTACCGGCGCCACCGGACGTGAACTGACTCGCCGAGCACTGGACCGCGGCCATACAGTGGTCGCGCTCGCCCGAGAACCCGAGCGGATCACCGGACCGGATTCCGAAGGTCTCATCCGCGCGGCGGTGGATGTCCAGGATCGCGATTCGGTCATCCGAGCCGTCCGCTCCGATACGACGGTTCTATCCGGGCTCGGCGTCTCCGCGGGCGGCGCACCGGGAGTTCTCACTCTCGGTGCCCGTGCGGTGATCGCCGCTGCGCCGCAACGGATTCTGTGGCTCGGCGCCTTCGGTACCGGCGCGTCCGGCGGCGCGGCGGGCTGGGCGACGCGCTCCCTGCTGAGGGCCTTCATGCGCGCCGAACTCACGGACAAGGTCACCGCCGACACTGCGGTCCTGGAGGCCGGTGGCACCGTTTTCCACGCGGGTCCGATGTCGGACGGACCGCTTCGACCCACCCGCCGGACCGTGGGCCTCGAGGACGCGCCGAAACGATTCTTTCCCGCCCGCATCAGCCGCGCTACGGTCGCGGCGGCCATGCTCGACGAAGCCGAACACCCCCGGTTCCCCGGCGCGACCGCGGTTCCACTCGACACATGATCCTGGCGCACTACTGGAGATCCCGTCAGGACAACCAGTGGTGACCGTTTCGTCCGGCACGCGGGCCTCTCGGTGAATACCCTGCGAAGCGGTCATCAACTGACTCCTGAAACCGATAATCGGACGCCGATCGGCTGGCGGGCGCGTGCACGTACCAGGGGCGCGGATTTCGGCCACTCTCCGGCCGTTGCGGTCGACGTTGCAGATATTGAATTCGTATCCGGTACAGGTGCAGAGCAGCCCGCACCCGATGATCATCACAGGTCCCGATTCGCCTGGCAACGCATCCCTGCTGTTCAGTTGGCCGCAACTGTTCGTTGCTAACCTGCGCCCGTGCCTGCACGACTGGTGGTGAGTGTCCATGATGTTGCTCCGGCATCCGAGCGGGAAACCGCGCGCTGGTGCGCCGACGCCGACGCCTTCGGCATCCCGGTGTCGATCCTGGTTATCCCGGGTCCATGGCGGGGTGCGAGCCTGGCCGACGCGCCCGACTACGGGAAGTTCCTGCGCGAGCGCCGCGCTCACGGCGACGAGATCATGCTGCACGGCTGGGAACACCGGGCCCCGAAGGAGGGTTCGTTCGCCCGCCGCGCGGTCGCCCGGATGGTGGCACGCGGCGCCGCCGAATTCGCCGCGCTCGATGTCGCCGCGGCCGACGCCCGGCTCCGGCAGGCCATCACGGTCATGAACGAGATGGGCCTGACCACAACGGGTTTCACCCCGCCGGGCTGGCTGTCCTCGCCGGCCTCGGACCGGGCGCTGCGCCGGGCGGGCTTCTCGCACACCACCGATCACTTCGGCGTGCGGGATCTGCGGACCGGCCTTCGGGTGCGCGGGTTCGCGCTGTCGCAGCGCCCCGGCGGATGGGGTGAACGCACCGCGGCCGGGCTATTACCCCGGCTGGCCGATCGTGCCGCGAAGCGCGACGGCCTGGTCCGAATCGCCCTGCACCCCGACGATCTGCACTACCCCGGGCTGCGCGACGCCGCGCTGCGGGGAATCGATGCCGCGCTCTCCGCGGGTGCGCGCCCGGCCACCTATGCCGAGGTGATCGGCTGATGCGGATCGTGCAGGTCGCCAACTTCTACACCCCGGCGTCCGGAGGTTTGCGGACCTGCGTCGACGAGATCGGCCGCGGTTATCTCGCTGCGGGACACGATCGGGTTCTGGTGGTACCGGGCCTGTCCGACGCCGACGTGCTCACCTCATCCGGGCGCCGGATCACGGTGCGCGGCCGCCGATTCGGTGCGGCGGGCTACCATGTCCTCACCTCCGCGCGCACCCTCCCGATACTGGAGAGAGTGCGCCCCGAGGTGCTCGAATGCAGCGACAAACTGAGCATGCGCTGGCTCGCACCGTGGGCTCGCCGTAACGGGATACCAGTGGTGCTGTTCTCACACGAACGCATCGACGCCATCCTGCGCACCCGGGTACCACCCGGGTTTCCGCTCGTCACGGCCGCGGATCTGGCCAACCGTCAGCTGGCCGCACGCGCCGAACATATCGTCGTCACCTCGGGTTTCGCGGCTGCGGAGTTCACCCGCATCGGCGCCGCGAATGTGCGCCGGATCCCGCTCGGGGTGGATCTGCACACCTTCCGCCCGATCGATCCCGGCGTGGTCGGTGCGGTGGGCGGGCGAGGGCACACGACGATCGCCACGGTCTCTCGTTCCACGCCGGTGGTCCAGCCGTCGGCGCTGCCGCGAAAGGGCAGCAGCACAACGCATTCCGCCTGCCGCCGCTCGGAGCGCATACGATGGTTGCCGCGCATATTAGGTCCGTCACGAACGTCGAACACGGCATCGCGCCCGGCATCGGGCCCCGGCGAGAACCATCTTCCGAATCGCTCCAGGCGAACCCCGGTGGACCCCGCCGGTCACTCTCCGGCAGACCCCGCCGCGAGCGCACTACACCTCGGCCGGTCCGCACCGTGGAATTCCGGCCCGAATGCTCTGCCGCACTGGCAGTTCCACTCGGCGCAGCACTATCCGAACAGCACGGTCCAGCTCGTGATGGTGAGCAGGCTGTCCCGCGAGAAGTGTCCCGACCGGGCGATCGATGCGGTCCGGCTGTTGTGTGACAGCGGTATTCGGGTCAGCTTGACCGTGATCGGCGACGGACCGCTACGGGAATGCCTGCAGCGCCAGTCGGCCGACCTGCCGGTGACCTTCCTCGGCTATGTCGCGGATCGCAACCTGGTGGCGGCGACACTCGCCCACGCCGACATCGCCCTGTGCCCTTCCCCTGCCGAGACTTTCGGCCTGGCCGTCCTCGAGGCGCTCGCATGCGGCACGCCCGTGGTGGTCCCGCGCGACGGTGCCGCCCGCGAACTGCTCGGTCCCGCGGGTTCCGGCGTCGACTGCGACGGCACCCCCGCCGGTCTCGCCGACGGTGTGCGCATCCTGCTCACCCATCCCGCCGATCGGCGCCGCCAGGCCGCCCGCCGCAGCGCCGAACGTTTTCCCTGGTCGATCACCGTCACCGGAATGCTCGCGCTCTACGCCGACCTCAAACCCGGCGCGATCTCCGCCTGATCCGCGAGAAACGAATCCAAGCACCTAGAACGGATTTCACTACACCTGGTCGATAGCCAAGGTATCGCCATCGCGTCGGTCCCGGATGCCGCCGTCACGTTGTCCGCGAACGTCGCCGCCATGCCCGTCTTCGGCATCGCCAGCGCGTCCACCGCGAAGGTCACCATCGGGTGCGTGGTGGATGTCGCCGTCGTGTCGGCCGGGAATGGCGCTGTCACGGTGGTCGTGAATGTTGCTGTCACGCTCGTCGTGGAGGGTGGGTGAATTCGCGAGCAGTGCAACGCCTCCGAGGATCAGGGTGGCGGCACCTGCCAGGGGGACCGGGTGTGGTTCGGTGGCCGCGGCGAAGAGGGTGAGGCCGGCGACGTAGCTGAGCACCGGATCGGTGATGGTCACAGTGGTCAGCGCGGTCGGCAGGGAGCCGTGCGCGAACGCCTCCTGGATGAGGATGCCGCCGATGATGGTGGTCACTGGAACGCCGAGCAGTATCCAACCGTACCGATGCGGCTCCGACGTGCCGACGGACACCAGCACCGCGGTGCTGGTGACGCAGAAGCCTGCCGCCATGGCGGTCAGCGAGGCGCGCAGCTGGGTCGGCCGGGTCGCCCGGGAAAGCAGGAACAACACGACCACCGCTATCACCACCACCGTGCCCGCCCGCGGCAGCGTCTCCGGTCGCGGCACCCCGTGCGGGACACCCTGAGCGATCAGCAGGACCAGCCCGGTACACACGATGGCGGCGCCCACCCAATCCCGGCGCAGCAGTGGGCGGTTCCGCTGTCGCGCGGCCAGCGGCAACGCGAACAACAGTTGCACCACCAGCAATGCCTGCACCATCGGCAACGGACCCAGCCGCAGCGCCACCGCATGGCATCCGAACCCTGCGACGCTCGCGCCCTGGCCGACCAGCCAGCGCCGGCTGGTCAGCATCCGGCGCGCAAGCGGACCCACCGCCAGTACACGCACGCCGCTCGGCTCCGCGGTCGCCGCCTGCCGTACGGTGTCCTGCTGCAATGCCGCAGCGACGGCGAACAGCACCGCAGACACCACCGCACAGGCGATACTGCCCGCCAGGCCGCGTCCGTTCGTTCCCGCCACACCGCACATCCTGGACACCCCGTATGAACCACGGTTGTCCCCGGGGTGACGGCTACGCCCTCATCACTTCGACACAGAACCCGCCAATGCAGACAGCTTCGGGCCCGCGCCCGCGCGGAAAACATCCGTACGAGTCCATTCCGACTTTTCGGGCGTGCCACAACCCTTGAGCGGCAGGCAATCTCGCCGGAACGCTCGCTCATGGCCGATTATGGGATGGTCTCGGTCGGCGTGGTGCGCAAGTCAGTCCGCTCGACGGCCGGCGAGAAGGCGGAACGCCGCCGACGCACGTGTCGCCAAGGCTGCGCCTCGCATCAGTCGGCGGAAGGACTTGCTCGACGGCCCGGGTAGCAGTCCGGCGAGCTGGACCGCGTCGATGAGGTCGTAGAGGGTCTCTCCCTCGGCCATCACATTGTCGGTGTTGAAGGTGTAGCGATCGACGGCGGTGCACTGCACGAACGCGCCGTTGCCGGGGATCGAGATCGCATTGTCGTCGTAGGGATGCAGCTTCAGTGGGCCGACGAGGTGACCGGAACCGAAGTATCTGACCACCATTCGCACGGTGCCGTCGGGTGCGACATCGACGTAGGACTGGCCGGGGATCGGGTCGTATCGCCAGTCGGGGATGGCGTCGAAGAAGGCGAAGTTGTACTTCACGAATTCGTCGAGACCTAGCATCGTGGCGCCCAGGGTGGTGACGTCCTTGTAGCGGAGATCCTCGGCGTAGAGCTCATGGTTGTAACTCATGTCCCGGGCCTGCCAGCTCCACCAGTACTTCTTGGCCCAGTCGAGTGTCCAGGCGATGTCGAGGCCGTGTTCGCGGTAGAAGGCGATCTTCTCCTCGTATTCGTCGAACCACGCCGAGGTCATGGCGGACAATTCGGACTCGTCGAGGACCCGCACCGGCTCGGCGCGATTGGTCAGGATCCGCGGGATGGGTTGGGCCAACCGCGGCTGGGCCAGCGCTTCCTGAAACTTGGCCTCGTTGAACATCGACTCTCCTGAAATCAGGAACCAACTGCTTCCGGATGTAATCTTCACTGTTATCGTGGTTTCGTGTCAAGGAGCTATGGCGGCAGATCTGCGGAGGATCGCACCGCCGGCCGCCGTTCTCGCCTGATCGACGCCGGAATGACGGTGGTCGGAACCCAGGGAGTGGCCGCCCTGGGCATGCGGGCGGTGTGCCGCGAGGCCGAATTGAGCCAGAAGTTCTTCTACGAGAGCTTCGTCGACACGGACGCCCTGCTCTACGCCGTATATGGCGCCGCGCTGTCCCGATTGGAAGAGGCAGTGCAACCCGCACTCCGCACTGGCAACCTGGCCGGGATCATCGATGCCGCGGCCCAGTTGATGGAACGCGATCCGCGAATCTGCCGGATCCTGCTGATCGAGCCGATTGCCGATCAGCGCCTGCGGGTGCACGTGCGGGCCCTCGCCCCGGCATTCGGCCCGCTTCTCCTGGGCGGGATCGTCTCGGGCGACCCTGGTGATCCGCGGGTCCGGATGCGCTACTCCGGCCTGTCGGGTGCGATCATTTCGCTCTTCATCGAGTGGACCGAGGGCAATCTCGGCGACGATCGTGATGCCTTCGTGGCACACGTCGCCTCGGTTGCCGAACGATTGACGGGCGTCACCCTGCCCGATGCGACCTGACACGGGCGCCCCGAACATCGGGGACTTTCTGCTTCCATGATCGAAACCGCTACCGCTCGGCGTCGCGCCGGGGATTGGGCCGTGGCCTGTGCGGCCGCCGGTTTCGATGTCGAAGTGCTCGGCGAAGCCACCACCGAACCGTTGAAGCTGCCGCCCGGCGCTGTCGACGAGTTCGATCGGTCGGTCGATTCGGTGTGGATCGGCCGGACTCGGCGGGTGCGGTGCGGATTCGCTGTGACAGCGTGTCGTAGCGGCGGCGGTTGCGGTAGCGCAGCACACGTGTCGGAGAGCGGAACCGGCTCGCGGTCGGCGAATATTCGCTGGCCGTAATCCGCCTGGACGCGGGATCATTGTTCACCTGTGTCGCTCGTTCGATTCGAGACGCGAGGGGGAGCATGAGTTCACGCGCGACGGCGGTAAAGCTGGTGCTGCGTTTTTATGGTCGGGAAATGGCCTCTCGCAAGGCCATAACGATTCCGGCGCTGCTCGGGCCGGCGCTCGGCAATATCTGCAACCTGTACATCGCTCCGCTGATCGTCGCCATGATGGTCGGCCGGGTCGCGGTGACCAGGGATACGAGTTTCGGGGCCCTGGCTTCGTATACCCTCGCCTTCGGTGGCACCCTGCTGCTCGCGGAACTGCTGTGGCGCATCGGGATTCACTGCTTGAACCGAGTCGACGCCTACGGAATCGAGCACCTGTATGTGTTTGCCATGGACGAGCTGCTCGCCAAGGACGCGGCTTTCTTCCACAACAACTTCGCCGGTTCGCTGACGAAGCGCTCGCTCAGCTTCGCGGCTCGGTTCGAACAGTTCGTGGACACCCTCGCTTTCGAGATTCTGGCGGCACTGGTGCCGCTGCTGTTCGCCTCGGTTGTGTTGTGGCGCTACAACCCCGTGCTGGTGGCGGCGCTGATGGGGATGATCGTGGTGACCGCGCTGGTCATCATGCCCTTGATCCAGCGCCGCCAGAAGCTGGTGGACGACCGCGAGGCCGCCATTGCGCTGGTTTCCGGGCATCTGGCCGACAGCGTGGCCAATATGCAGGTGGTGCGCGCCTTCGCTGCCGAACCACAGGAGGCGGCCGAGCATCAGCGGCGGGTGGCCTCGGCGCGGCGAAAGTCGTTGCGCTCCTGGGATTACGCCAACCTGCGGATAGATACGCTGGTGGCGCCTCTGGTAGCGCTCACCAATGTGATCGGCCTCCTGATCGCGGTGGGTCTCAGCGGCGGGAATGCGGGAGTGGAGGCCATCGTGGTGGCATTCACCTACTACTTCAACGCCACCGGCATCATGTTCCGATTCAACCAGATCTACCGGCGGTTGGAGACCGTGCTCACCGAGGCGGCGCAGTTTACCGAACTGCTGCTGGACGAACCGAAGGTGCTCGATACCGAGCACCCGGAACCACTGCGGCCCAAGGGCTTCGACGTGCGGTTCGAGAGCGTGAACTTCACGTATGGGGGTGCGCGGCAGCTGTTCCACGAATTGGATCTGCACGTGTCGAGCGGCACCAAAGTAGGCCTGGTCGGACGATCCGGTGGTGGCAAGACGACCATCACCCAACTACTGCTGCGGTTGATGGATATCCAGTCCGGCACCATACGCATCGGCGGGCAGGACATAGCCCGGCTGCGGCAGGCGGATCTGCGCAGTCTGATCGCCTACGTGCCACAGGATCCGGCCATGTTTCACCGGACCCTGAGCGAGAACATCCGGTTCGCACGCCCGAGCGCCACGGACGAGGAGATCCTGCGGGCCGCCAAGGCCGCGCACGTCACCGAGTTCGCGGACGCGCTGCCGCAGGGTATGGAAACGCTCATCGGCGAGCGCGGCGTGAAACTGTCCGGCGGCCAGCGTCAGCGGGTCGCGCTGGCTCGGGCCATCATCCGGGACGCGCCAATCCTGCTCCTGGACGAGGCCACCAGTGCCCTCGACTCGGAAAGCGAATTGCTTGTGCAGCAAGCACTTTGGGAGTTGATGCAGGGGCGTACGGCGCTGGTCGTCGCGCATCGGCTGAGCACTGTGGCCGGAATGGACCGGCTGGTGGTGCTCGACCACGGGCGCATCGTCGAGGAGGGGACACACGAGGAGTTGCTCGCTGCGCAAGGAACATACGCGCAGCTGTGGCGGTACCAGTCGGGCGGATTCCTCGGCGAGGACGTCGTCGCCCATTGATTGTGCGCGGCCTCGGCGGTATTGCTGTGAGCCGTCGAGGGACGTGTCAGTGGCTGACTACGTCAGCGCCCTCATCAGCGGGTTCGCTATCGCCCCCGGAATGAGGAGTGGCCGCAGGCACGGAGCGGCTGCCTCCTCGACCGTAGTCCCGAAAGCGGTGAGCAGGACCAGTCCGGCGGCGATCGGTGCCCAGAGATCCGTACGACTGCAGACAGCCACCTGCCCCGCACGGATCAGCCCGTAGGCCAACGCTGCGAGCCCGCTGATCGACAGCAGCATCCCGGCCGGGTCCGGCGGCCGCAGGGTGGGGCTGCGAAAATTCGGGACCGGTGTGGCGATTCCGAATTTGGGAGGTGGTCATGAACACCTTCGAATGCGGTCGGTGAGAATTGACGATTGGCCGTAAGCAATCGTCAGACCCCTGTCAATTTTCGATCTCTGGTTCAACGTGTTGCGGCTGAATGGATTTCGTTGCCTATAGCGGGTTTCCGGTAATCTCGTGAACTTGTTGTTCAACCTGTCGCCACCGGAGGGCTTTTATGGCGCATGGCCTGTACTCGGCATTACCGCGCGTGCACACCATCATTCATCCGGTCGGTCGCCGCAGATTTCGACCGACAGCTGCCAATATTTCGCGCACGGTTCTGTATTTCGATGTGGACACGATATCGAGGACTTTCACTTCAACTCACCGTGCCATGCACACACTCGAACGGCCCCAAAAGATCCAGTGATCACCTTTCATGCTTGGACACCTGTATAGGTTTGCTGACTCGAAAGGAACTGCGATATGAGCTCTCTGGGCACCCCGCTCAAGAAGATCGTCGCCACCAGCGCGATCATCGGCGGAGCCGGTATGGCATATGTCGGCCACGCTTCCGCCGCTACCGATCAGGAATGGGACAGCCTCGCCGCGTGTGAATCGGGCGGTAATTGGAGTATCAACACGGGCAACGGGTTTCAGGGCGGCTTGCAATTCTCGCCGGGCACATGGGCTGCATACGGCGGAGCCGCGTATGCGCAGACTGCCGACAAAGCCACCCGTGAGCAGCAGATCGCCGTCGCCGAGCAGGTACTCCTCGCTCAGGGCTGGGGGCCTTGGGCAGGATGCTCGGCAGCGCTCGGCCTCCGGTGAGACACAGAGGTGTCCAGCGGGTACGACCGAGCCCACGGCCGGTGTTCCGGGTCAGTTCCGCTTCAGGGTGCCGACACTCAGTGATCCGCTCGCAGCGGTCCGCAGCTTCTTCTCTGCTTCGCGGACGTAGCTGACGGGATCCTTGTCCACGGGCTGGACGCCTGCGTAGTTGCGCGCCTCGTAAGCGGCGAACGCGACGGCCAGCTGATGGCGGCGCGGCAGCCCGGCCAGGCGGCGAAAGTCGATGAGGCCCTCGCGTTCTTCCTCGGCCATGTGATCGCTGTTGGCCGTGTTCGCTGCCGCGACGGCCGCGTACCAGCGATAACGCACCTCCGAGCCGCCCCGCTGCTGACGCACCGACGTGCCGCCCCGCTGCCGGTCTCGCCCGTGAACTTGACATTGTCACTGTGTGAAGGCCTTCACTGGCTGTCGGAGGTGGTCCCCATCAACTCGACACACAGGAATCCACAGGACATGCGACTGCTCGACGCGTTGGCGGCTGGGAACTCGTCGACGCGGCTCGAGGCGGCTCTGGCAGTCGGCACGCATCCCGAGCCCGGCTTCGTCGACGCGCTCGTAGAACGGTGCGCGATCGAGCCGGACTTCTTTGTGCGCGACATGCTCACGTGGGCGCTGACCCGTCTCCCGCCGGAGATCACGGTTCCGAAACTCCGCGCGGAACTCCGTTCCGAACGTGCACAGGCCCGGAGCCAAGCGCTGCACACGCTGTCCAAGATCGGGGACAGGGACGCATGGCCCGCAATCACGCGGTCATTGCTGCACGACGCGGACGACGAGGTCGCGCGGAGTGCGTGGCGCGCTGCTGCCGTTCTCGTGTCCGACGGCGACAAGCAAGGGCTGGCCGTGGAGCTGGCCACGCAATTCGGCCGCGGTGACCGGGAGGTACGACTGAGTCTGAGCCGTGCTCTCGTCGCGCTCGGCGATGTGGTCGAGCCGGTTCTCCGAAAGGCGCTGGCAAGTCACGACGCGACGGTGCGTGCGCACGCGAGCGCCACGGAGCGGCTGCTGCATGACCCGGATGCCGGATTCGACCTGGCCGTCGGTGCGGCGAGACGGGTCGCCGCGCTCGGTCCGGACCGGGCGGAGACAACTGCGTGCTGATCGGCGAGGTCGCGCGTCGCTCGGGGGTGAGTGCCCGGATGCTCAGGCACTACGACTCCCTCGGTCTGGTACGACCGACGGGTCGCACCGTGGGTGGCTACCGGGAATACTCTCCCGAAGACATCCGGCGGATCTTCCATGTGGAGGGGCTGCGGTCCCTGGGGCTGTCACTGAGCCAGATCGGACGCGCTCTCGACGGTCCCGGATTCACCCCGTCCGGACTGGTCGGTGACCTCATCCGAAAGACCGAAGAACGACTGAACCGGGAGCGAGAACTCCTCGACCGGCTCCGTACGGTCGATGCGGCCGAGCCCTCCGACTGGCAAGACGTCTTGCGCATCGTCGAGCTCCTGCACGGACTCGGTTCGCAGAGTGCCGCCCGGCGGCAGCAGGCCGTCCTGGCTTCGGTCGAGGACGTGCCCGCCGAGCTGTTGGCCGAGGCGGTACTCACCGAATCCGATCCGAACGTTGCCGGGGCCCTGCGGTGGGCCCTCACACGGGCCGGCGGCGATGGTGTGGCGAGTGTGGCATCCGGCATGGGCTCGGAGGATGTAGAGGTCCGGCGGCGCGCGGTTCTGGCGCTCGCCGAGCTGCCGGGCGACGAGGCGACCGCGGTGCTCACGGACGCGCTCGGGGACGTGGACGCGACGGTCCGTAGACATGCTGCGCTCGCACTGGGTGCGCGGGGTGTGACCCGGGCTGTGCCGGAACTTGTCGGCACTGTGGTCGAGGGTCCGAACGATGTCGAGGCGGCCGAGCTCTTGGGAACGTTGGCGCGGGACGCGAAGTGGGCGGACCGGATCCTGAGAGCGCTGGTCGACGAGTTCACCGCACATACAGCGGACTCGGCGGTGCGGATCCGACTGACCCAGGCACTCGCCGAGATGCCGGGAACCATCGCGCTGGATACCCTGCGGCAACTGGCCCACGACGATGATCGGGCCGTGGCCCTCTTCGCGTCGGCCCTCGTGGAAACGCTCGAAGAACGGCTGGACGACGAGCTCGGGCAGCCTTAGAGGCGTTCGCTCATCGCTCATGCGGTGGTGACTGGTCACGTAGCGATCTGTCGCCATGTCGCTGGAAATCAGACCCAGGTGGTCGCCAGCCAACCGGTCACGGCGGCTACGAGAAGATGTGTGATGTTGAGGGTGACCCTTTGATCTTCGCCGGTCAGGTGGACCGGGATCGCGCCGAGTTGCAGGAGTACGAAACCGATGGCCGCGGCCATGGCGAGCCAGGGCGCGAGGCCGGTCAGTGGGGGAAGGATCAGTCCGAGCGCGCCGAGTATCTCGAGCACGCCGACGGCCCGGACCGCCGGTAGGGGCAGGCGGTCCACCCAGGCCATCATGGGCCGGAGTTGATCCGGGCTTCGAATGACCTTCGCCCCGCCCGCATAGAGATAGAAGAGGGCGAGCAGGCTGGCAATGATCCAGAATGCGATGTTCACGATTCCCATCCTGCGGTGACGTTCCTTGCTTCGTAGGTCATGTTTCGATTGCACCGCCGAGACGTCGAGGGCGTCCAAGACTTGTTCTGCGATTCCGATACCGAACGGGTATCGTCGCAGCGTGGAGCTACGTACGTTGCGCTACTTCGTAGCTGTCGCCGAAGAGCGCCACTTCGGTCGTGCCGCCGCCCGGCTGCATATGAGCCAACCGCCGCTGAGCCGCGCCATCCAGCAGCTGGAGACAGAAGTCGGCGCCTCCCTGTTCGACCGATCACCCACCGGCGTCGGTCTCACCCGGGTCGGCGCGGTACTGCGCGCCGACGATCCGCTGGCGCGCCGCGAGCACCTGAAGCTGGCCGATCTGGCCGACCGCCGCTGGTTCCAGTTCCCCGACGGCACCGACCCCATCTGGCAGACCTATTGGAACGGAGGCGAGTCGCGGGAAGGCCCGGTGGTGCGGGTCGTCCAGGAATGCGTACAGGCCGTGCTCTGGAACGGCACTGTCGGCATAGCTCCTCTCGGGCACACCCTGCCCGAGGGACTGGCCGTCGTCCCGCTGATCGATATGGCGCCGAGCCGTGTGGTGGTCGTCTGGAACGAAGGTGACACCAACCCCTTGATCCGGTCGTTCGTGCAGACAGCAACGGCCGCATATCACGTGAATGGGCTGCGGGCCCAGTCAGTCCCAATGAGCACCAGCGGCCGAGCGTGATCGGTTATCCCGAAGCATTTCTCCAGTGCGATGTGCCTTGGACGAGCAGATCGGCCATTCCGAACTGAAACAGGCTGCCGCGGAGCTGATTTCGGTGCGGCTAATCGCACGGAAAGGATTGGTTCAGGCGGGTGCGGATCGCCTCCACCGTGGCGCTGAGCCGGATCTGGTGCGAGCCCTGCCAGTAGATCCGCCCGCAGTCGCCGCACTGTCGGAACGTGTCGTAATGGCGTCGGGTGAGTGGTTGCAGGCGATCTTCGACCTCGGCTTTGGCGACCGCGACAACAGCGCCACCGCAGCGCAGGCAGCGGGTGAACGGCGCCAAGTGCTCGACGAGATCCAGCCGTCGGATCACCTCGACGATCTGATCGACCGGCTGATCCGATCTGATGTACACGCCGTGAGTTACGTTGCGCCGCTTCAGCAGTCCGCGGTCGCGGGTGAGCAGGATCCGGTGCTCGGCCGCCGACAGTTCGGCGAGGGCCGCGTCGTCGGCGTCCCACCGACAGTGCACGTCCAGGCCCATCAGCCGCATCAGCTTGGCGAGGCCGCCGAGATTGACGTCGGCGACGAAGCGCGGCTCGCGCAGTGGGTGTGGGCGCACCCTGGTAACCGGGCCGATGTCCAGGGTCTCGAAAACGGGATAGGCGGTGATCCGATCACCTTCGCGGGGGCGCTGGCCGAAGGTCACCGGTTGCCCGTTGACCAGAACCAGGTCGACCTCGGTATGCGGGATGCCGGCCGCCTCGATGACGTCCTTCACGCTCTGATGCGGACGGAACGGTCGACGCAGTACCGCGTACCGCTCGCCGGGCCGTAGGAAATCGTTCAGCTCGGCGTAGACCCGCAGGTCGACGCTCATTCGACGAATACCGCCATCGATGCCGTGAATCCGTGCAACGCATTGCGGCCGGCGATGGGACCGATCTCGCCCGCGGCGAAGATGCCCGCGAGCGGTATGCCGTCGAGCAGGTCCTCGATCAGTGCGGCGTCGTGGTTCGCGACCCCGAACATCCGGCGCCCCCGTCCGTTGCAGGTGAACAGCAACGCACCCGCCGGGTGTCCTGGCAGGTCCGAACCCACCCGGACGAGGGCCGCACGCAGATCTTCGTCCGCCCCGACCGCGTCGCGGACCTGGAACTGCACGGTTGTGCCGACCTCGACGAGCTCACCGATCTCGAGCGCGCCGCTCGACGGGTCGGCGCCGAGGAGGCCACGGATCAGGAAATCGCCCTGCCCGGGTACTGCCAGATGCTCGTCGACCACGATGCCGATCTGCAATCCGTGTGTCACCAGTTCCTGCTGGTCGGGTGGCATTACCTCGACGATCTCGCGTAACCGCACGATCGGCGGTCGGCCGCCCAATTCGGTGATCAGCGCGCCACGCGCGCCGGTGACGATATACGGATAGCCGATCGGTCGGCAGCCCTGCGACACGATGGGGACACCGTGCAGTCCGGGAAGTCGCACGCCGACCGCGCCGGAGGTCACCACATCGCGGTCGCGGAACAGCCGGCAGCCGCCCGGCCCCCGCGCGCCGCTCACCAGCCCGCCCATCACGGTGGTACCGGGCAGCTCGGTGTTCAGGTGGTCGAGCAGAATGTCGGCGGGGAACGAGAACGGGTCCGGCAGCAGCAGGTGGAAGTCGCGTGCGGCCTTGTCGAAGCGGTAGCCCGCGAGTACCCCTCCGGTCGCCGTGCGGACGAAGTCGAGTTGGAATGTCTCGGCGGCGGGCAATCCGGATGCCAGCCATACCGCCACCGCGGGCTCGTCCTCGATTTCACGGCGGCCGGCGACGATCGCCTGCGCCACACATCCGACGAGTGCGGGCACCTGGACCGTCTGGTGGACTCCGGCGAGTACGGCCGCGGCATCGTCGGTATGTGCTCGTGATGCCAGCAGCACAGCAAGCGACGGCGTCTCGCCCGCGATCTGATCGCGGGCGTGCGCTGCGGCTTCGGCTCCTGCCTGCCACGCTCCAGGCGCGGTGGAGAGCCCTACTCCGATCCGCACATCTCTATGGTAGCGAACCCCAATGTGAGCGTGGATAGTGTTGCCGCACAAGGCATTTCATCGGAATCGGACCAAATTACGCCGTCGGGGCGGTGAGTGTGGGCATCGGTAAGGGGTGCAGCTGGTCGTCTGGATGCTGAGGGCGCCGTAATCCCAGCACAACACGTTGTAGGCGCGTACTTGGTCAGCGGGTGCTCGTCAGCGCAGGCGCTCGCGTCGAGAACTCCCGGTTCCCGATCGGGGTCGTGCTGCACCGATGTCAGCGCGGCACCGCCCACGGGGCGAGGTTCAGGTCCTTCGTGCCGGGCTGCAGACTGGTTGGCAATGAAACTGCCCGAGCTTCCTGATCTGCCCGTGCGTGGCGCACTCGACGGCATTGTCGCGACATTGACCGAGCGTGGCACCGCCGTATTGGTCGCGCCGCCGGGAACCGGGAAGACGACATTGGTGCCGCTGGCGTTGGAGAATCTCGGGCGAGTGGTGGTGGCCGAGCCTCGCCGTTTGGCGGCGCGAGCGGCGGCGGGGCGGATGGCCGCGCTGTTGGGTGAGTCGGTGGGGGAGACGGTCGGGTATTCGGTCCGGGGAGATCGGCGGGTCAGCGCCCGGACTCGGATCGAGGTTGTCACGTCCGGGTTGCTGGTGCGGCGGTTGCAGGGCGATCCCGAGCTGGCGGGCGCGGATGTCGTCGTCCTCGACGAATGTCATGAGCGGCATCTCGACGCGGATCTGCTGTTGGCGTTGCTGCTGGATGCGCGGGCCGGGTTGCGGCCGGATCTGCGGGTGCTCGCTACATCGGCAACGGTTGCGGCCGAACGTCTTTCGGTGCTGTTGGGTAGTGCGCCAGTGGTGGAAGTGCAGGGGCGGGCCTATCCAGTGGTGACGACGTATGTTCCGTCGTTGCCGAGGGAACGGAGTGAAGCGCAGGTGGCCCGCGCCACGCGGGCGGCGCTGGTCGGGGTCGACGGGGATGTGCTGGTCTTCCTGCCCGGAGCAGCCGAAATCCGCCGGACCATGGATCTTTTGGCCGATGTAGACGTGGATCTGGTTCCGTTGCACGGCAGGCTTTCCGCTGCCGGGCAGGATATTGCGTTGCGGCCGGGCTCACGGCGGCGCGTCGTGTTGTCCACCGCTGTGGCCGAATCGAGTTTGACGGTGCCGGGGGTCCGCGCTGTGGTGGATTCGGGGCTGGCTCGAGTGCCGCGCATCGATCGGGGACGCGGGTTGTCCGGCCTTGCGACAGTTCGCGTTTCGGCTGCCGTCGCCGAGCAACGGGCTGGGCGCGCGGGACGCGAGGCTCCGGGAAAGGTATGGCGCTGCTGGCCGGAGTACGAGAACGGCACCCTGCCTGCCTATCCGGAGCCAGAGATTCGCACGGCGGATCTGACGCGTCTGGCATTGGAGCTCGCGTGTTGGGGTACACCCGATGGCCATGGCCTCGCGTGGTGGGACGCACCGCCGCAGGGCGGATTGGCCGCTGGCCGAGATGTGTTGCGCGCGTTGGGGGCCGTGACCGGAACGGGGGAGGTCACCGAGCGCGGGCGGCACATGGCACGAGTCGGATTGCATCCCCGATTGGCACGAGCGCTGCTCGACGGTGCCGCCGAGGTCGGCACCCGGGCGGCGGCGGAAGTTGTCGCGGTCCTCGACGATGACACCCTCGTGCCCGGCGTCGATCTCGTGGCCGGTCTGCGCGCGTTGCGGCGTGAGCGGCCGCCGCGCTCGCGGCGCGAGGTCGAGCGTCTGTCGCGGTTGGTCGACGCGACGGACGGCGACGACGATCCGGCTTTCGTTGTCGCACTGGCACATCCGGAACGGCTGGCACGACGACGTGGTCCTGGCTCGGCGAGCTATCTGATGGCGGGTGGCACGGCGGCGACCCTGCCGCCGGGTTCCGGATTGGGTGATGCGGAATGGCTGGCGGTCGCGGTGGCGACACGCGATCCGGGGCGTTCCGACGGGCGGATCCGCTCGGCCGCGGTCGCCGACGAAAAGCTCGCTCGCCGTGCGGCATCGAGTCTGCTGCGGATTGCGGACGAGGTGGATTGGGTCGACGGTGAGGTGGTCGCCCGGCGGGTCGAACGATTGGGCGCGATCATGTTGTCGGAGCGGCAGCTTCGTGATCCCGATCGCCAATTGCTCAGCGCGGCAGTGCGACGCGGCCTGAATTCGGCCGGACTCACTCTGCTGCACTGGGATTCCGATGCAGTCGCCCTCCGGCAGCGCCTCGACTTCCTGCACCGCACACTCGGCGCCCCCTGGCCGCCGGTCGACGACGAATCGCTGCTGGCCGATGTCGACGCCTGGCTCGGCCCTGAACTCGCGACGGCGCGCCGCCGCGCGGACCTCGAGCGCATCGACGCGGGACAGGCACTGCGTCGCCTGCTGCCGTGGCCCGATGCCGCGCGCTTGGACGAACTCGCGCCGGAGCGCCTGCCAGTGCCCTCCGGCAGTCGCGTCCGTCTCGATTACTCGACCGACCCGCCGGTGCTCGCGGTCAAGGTGCAGGAGGTCTTCGGCTGGACGCGGACACCGTCGCTGGCCGATGGGCGAATCCCGATCGTGCTGCACCTGCTCTCGCCCGCCCAACGCCCGGTCGCGATCACCGCGGATCTGGCATCGTTCTGGCGCACCGGCTGGCCGCAGGTTCGCAGTGACCTGCGCGGTCGCTACCCCAAGCACGCATGGCCGGAGGATCCCACCAGCGTGCCCGCTCACCGCGGCACGGCCCGTAACGCCGGTTAGGTACCGACGCGTCAGTCCGGCGAATTTGCCTCTGCTGCAATCCAATTCGCCAGGACAGCGGCCTGGCTGTGGTCTACGTCGCGGGTGGCGGTCAACAACGTCACCGGATGTTCGCGGGCGATGTCGCGTAGCTGCGCGACGGCGTCGCGGTGCTGAGTATCGCGCAGCTCGGCCAGATATCGGCGACGGAATTCGGCGAAGCGCTCGGGCTCGTGCCCATACCACTTGCGCAACTCGGTCGACGGCGCGATGTCACGCATCCACTCGTCCAGGTGCGCGTCTTCCTTGCGTATCCCGCGCGGCCAGACCCGATCGACGAGCACGCGGGTGCCGTCCGACGGAATCGGCGCTTCATAGATTCTCCGGTAGGTGACGTGCTGGCTCATCATGCTCCCGTCCTGAGCTGGTCACTTCCCTTCGCGTGGAGCTCTAGAGGTAGCTCCCATGCTAGGCCTCTCGCAGTTATCAATCATCGATTCAATCAGTGATTGAATCGATGATTGGAACGTGGTTGACTGCAGTCATGGTGGAACAGGCAGCCGCGGCGGGCACGCGCGAGCGGCTATTGCTGGCGGCCGAGCGACTCTTGCTGACCGAGCGGTACGACGATGTCTCGGTGCGGGCGATCTGCGCGGCGGCCGGGGCCAATCCCGCTGCGGTGCACTATCACTTCGGCTCGAAGGAAGCGCTGGTCGCGGCATTGCTGGAGGATCGGCTCGGGTCATTGTGGGCCGAACGGCTGACCGAGGTGACGACCGCGCACGGTTCGGTGTCGGCGCTGGTGGATGCGGTGATCGAGCCGTTCATCGGATTGGCGGCCGATCCGGTCGGGCGGCTGCATCTGCGGCTGCTGGCCCAATTCGTTCTCGGTCGGCACCCGACGATGTGGCGTCGGCACTGGTTCCGCATGGACGCCTGGGTCGGCTTGCTGCCGGAGCTGAGCGAACCCGAGAGCCGGCGGCGCTGGGGATTGGCGTTCGACCTGATCATCGTGCAGTTCGGTGGTGCCGGCACCGGGGAGCGTGAGCTGTCGGACGAGGCGGTCCGCACGCTACGAGACTTCGTGGTCGCCGGACTGACCACGCCAGGAGAGAAATGATGAACGAAGTATTCGCACCGACCACACTCGGCCCGATCACATTGCGCAACAGGGTGATCAAGGCCGCGACCTTCGAGGGACGAACACCGGACGCGCTGGTCACCGACGAACTGATCGACTTCCATCGCGAAATCGCAGCAGGCGGAGTGGGTATGACGACGGTCGCCTACTGCGCGATCTCGCCGGGTGGCCGCACCGACCGGCACCAGATCTGGATGCGGCCGGAAGCCGTCGCCGGACTGCGCGAACTCACCGACGCCGTGCACGCCGAAGGCGCCGC
Organism: Nocardia sp. NPDC102475; assembly: GCF_055584605.1. Taxonomy (NCBI): domain Bacteria; kingdom Bacillati; phylum Actinomycetota; class Actinomycetes; order Mycobacteriales; family Nocardiaceae; genus Nocardia; species Nocardia sp. NPDC102475. The sequence goes on from NZ_JBVJLS010000006.1 coordinate 326,363, forward strand.
CGTCAGCGCCCAGATCGGTCATGCGGGACCGGTCGCCAATGCCGCATCCAATCGCGCGCCCGCACTGGCGCCGAGCCGAATGTTCAGCCCACTCGGTATGCGGCCCATGCACGTTCCGGACTTGTCCGAAATCGCCGCGGTCACAGCCGATTACGCGAATGCCGCCCGGCTCGCCGAGCAGTCGGGCTTCGATGCGGTCGAAATCCACTTCGGCCACAACTATTTGGTGAGTTCGTTCCTGAGCCCGCTACTGAACCGGCGCAAGGATCGTTACGGCGGATCCCCGGCCAACCGCGCCCGGCTCGCCCGCGAGGTCGCGGTAGCGGTGCGGGAAGCCGTCGGCGACCGCTTGGCTGTCACCGCGAAGTTGAATATGGAAGACGGTGTGCGCGGCGGCCTTTCGCTCCCGGAGTCATTGCAGGTGGCCGCCTGGCTGGAATCGGACGGCGCACTGGATGCGTTGGAACTCACCGCAGGCAGCTCCCTGCTCAATCCGATGCTCTTGTTCCACGGCGACGCTCCACGCAAGGAATTCGCGAAAGTCCTTCCTGCCCCGGCACGCTGGGGCTTCCGCCTGATGGGCCGCGGCTTCCTCCGTGAGTACCCATACCGCGATGCCTACCTGCTCGAACGCGCCCGTCAATTCCGCAGAGAACTGTCGATGCCATTGATCCTATTGGGTGGCATCACCGACCTCGACACAATGCACACGGCAATGGCCGAGGGTTTCGAATTCGTCGCCATGGGCCGCGCCCTACTGCGCGAACCAGACCTCCTCCTCCGAATCCAAGCCGACCAGAACACCCGATCGGCCTGCACCCACTGCAACGAATGCATGCCCACCATCTACACCCGCACCCGCTGCGTCCTCCGTGACAATTAGCCGAGAATGTATTGGTGGCGGGGACACTCTCGAGATTTGCCGCCACCGATACATGGTGATCGGGTGTCCAGATCCCAGCACTGAGCTTGCGGCAGTCGAGGGCGGGGAGCCTTGATCGAGGTGGCCGGGTATTACAGCTTGTATCCGATTTGGCGCAATAGTTGTTTGCGGGCTTCTTTGTCGGTGGGGCCTTCGACGCCGAGTGGTGCGCCTCCGTCGACGACTCCGATAATTCCGCGTCCCGATTCGGTCTCGGCAATTAATATCTCGACCGGATTCGCGGTGGCGCAGAATATTCCACAGACCTCGGGGACCTGCCGTACCGCATTGAGCACATTGACCGGATAGCCCTCGCGCAGGAACACGATGAACGAATGTCCTGCGCCGACCGCGACAGCATTCTTGGTGGCGAGCTCGGTCAGATCGTCGTCGTTGCCGGAGGTCCGGATCAGCCGCGGCCCGGATGCCTCACAGAATGCCAACCCGAAACGCAGATGCGGACTGATCCCGACCAGTGCCTCGTGCAGGTCCTCGACCGCCTTGATGAAGTGGGCCTGCCCGACGATGACGTTGAGATCGTCCGGTTTATCGATGTGTACCGAAGTCAGCTCCATCGAACTATCCTGCGCCGCATTCGAGCCCCTGCGCCAGGGCGACACGCCCGTCCCTTCAAGGCGCGCAGTACCCCTGGTACCAGCAAAAGTGGGCTGTGTCGGATTTGTCGAGTACGTTGCGAGGCGATGAACACGAGGAGTTCGCGGATGAGGGCGGCAGCGCACGGTCATGGACTACCGGTGGCGCAAAGCGGACGCATTACGGTGTACATGCCGGTTGACCACGCTGTAAGCCGTTGTCGCTGTTCGGGGTTCGGCGGCGGGGCGCGGTTGCGGTGGGCGGTCGGTGTCGATGCCAAGTACGGTGTCGGGACGCCGTGTTGACATCGAAACGCGGGGGAGTTCGAAACGAGAATGTGTCGAAGTATGTATTTTGAGCTATCCCGGCGCCTGCGAAAAGCGGTCGGCGTTACCGCGCTGGCCGGACTCCTCACGGTGGCCGGATGCGGCACGGACGCCGACAAGTACTCTGCGGAGCCCAGCATCACCGCTGCTGCCGCGCACACCGATCAGCAGCACCTATCCGTCACTGTGCCGGGCACACTGGCCGCCGGTTTCCAGGAACTGCAGTTGAGTGTGCACGGCAAGCTGGGCATGGCGATCATGCCGGTCGGCGGCGAGAAGATGGTGACCTTCGGCGACTGGACCACCGGCCCCGCCTGGTCGACGATGAAGGTGCCGCTGGTCATCGCTTCGCAGCGCAAGAGTTCGACCAGCTCGAGCTACGCGGCGACGGCGGCGATCACCCAGTCCGACAACGCCGCGGCCGATACTCTCTGGCAGTCGCTCGGCACCGGCCAGGAGGCGGCCAAGGCGGTCGAGGCGGTGCTACGCGAGGGCGGCGATACCAAGACCGCGGTGCCCGCCACCAAGACGCGCTCCGATGCCTCCGCATTCGGACAGGCGGATTGGGCGCTCACCGAACAGGTTCGGTTCGCCTCCCGGCTGCCATGCCTATCGCAGAGCTCGGACGTGATCGATCTGATGGAACAGATCACGTCGAGTCAGCGCTGGGGCCTCGGCGAACTCAAGGGCGCGGAATTCAAAGGTGGTTGGGGGCCCGACACCTCCGGCTCCTATCTGGTCCGCCAATTCGGTCTGATCCAGGGACCGGCCGGTCAGATCGCGGTCGCCATTGCCATCCAGCCCGATTCGGGCAGCTTCTCCGAGGGAACGAACATCCTGGACCGGCTCGCCACCGTGATCTCCCAGCACCTCGACGAATTCTCCGGCGGCAGCTGTTCCTGATCCCGGTCGAGTCGGCGCCTGCGGGTTCGCGCGGTGGCCCCGTGGGCGCGCACACTTGACCGGGTAACGGTGGCACCCGAGATTCCCGACTAACGGGTGAGATCGCAGGACCACGACCGTGGGGCGGTTCGGCGAGGTGGAGGTAACGGGGTGGACGAAACGCAGTCGCGGGCCGGTACGCGATTCGGCCCCTACGAATTGCGTGCATTGCTGGGCCGCGGCGGGATGGGGGAGGTCTACGAGGCGTACGACACGGGCAAGGACCGTGTGGTCGCGGTCAAACTGCTGCCCATGGCGCTGGCCGACGATCCGCGGTTCCAGCAGCGATTCCGGCATGAATCCCGGGTCGCCGCGCGGCTGGCCGAACCGCACGTCATCCCGATTCACGACTGGGGCGAGATCGACGGTGTGCTCTATATCGATATGCGGCTGGTCCGCGGCAGCGATCTGCGCTCGGTGCTGCGCGACAAGGGGCCGCTGAGCCCCACCCGTGCGGTCGGCATCATCGAACAGGTCGCGGCAGCCCTCGATGCCGCGCATGCCGAGGGTTTGGTGCATCGCGACGTCAAACCTGCCAATATCCTGGTCACCCCTTCGGATTTCGCGTACCTCGCCGACTTCGGCATCGCCCGCTCCGAGCGCGACCCCAGCGTCACCGCGACCGGCCAAGCCATCGGCTCCTACAGCTACATCGCGCCGGAACGATTCGACACCGCCCCGATCGGCGGCACCGCCGACGTCTACTCCCTCGCCTGCGTGCTGTTCGAATGCCTCACCGGTACCCAACCTTTTCCTGCCGACGGAATGAGTTCGCTCATCCGAGCCCACCTTTCGACACCACCACCCCGCCCGACCACCAAACGAGCCGGACTGCCCGGCGCACTGGACGAGGTCGTCTCCCGCGGCATGGCCAAGGAACCCGCCGACCGCTACCCAACGGCCCGCGCGCTCGCCTCGGCAGCCAGAGCCGCGGTATCGGGCACATCGTCCGTGCCGAACTCGGACGTGCCCACCGCCCAGATCTCCAACCCACAACCCGCCCCAGCGACCATCATCTTCCCGACCTTCGGACCGGAATCGACGATCGATCGGCAGTCGCCGAACTGGCCACAGCAGTCAGCCGGGTCGCAATCAGCAGGCGGTCCGCAGCAGTCGGGTGGATCGCTGCCGGGAGGTGGTCCGCGGCAGTCGGGCGGGTCGCAGTCAGTCAGTGGTGTGCAGCAGGCAGGCGGTTCGCCGCAGCTGGGTCCGCAGCAGTCGGGTGGATCGCAGCAGTCTGGTGGACCGCGGCAGGCAGGCGGCCCGCCCGGGTCGGGTGGTCCGCCGCAGGCAGGCGGGGCGCAACAGCCAGTTGGTCCGCGGTCGGCGGGCGGTCCGCAACGGACGGGAGGCCAGCCGCAAGGGAGCGGTTCACAACTTTCGAACAGACCTCAATCGCATATCGGGCCACACTCGACCAGCGGACCGCAGCAGATCACCGGACTCGAGCCGACGCTCGTCCCCCGGCACTCATCGGATCCGATGCGCCGCGATGTTCCGCCGCATGACGCGACCACCGAGGCACTGTCGAGAACCGTCGGCATGCCGATGCCCCAATCCGACGCACCGTACCCACCGGATCCGACACCCATTCGTGCGCGTCGATCGATGCGCATCGTCTGGATCGGCGCGGTGCTTGTAGTCCTGGCGATCGGGGGGATTATCGGCTGGCAGGTGCACAACGCAAGTGAACATTCCGGTCGGCCGACGACCACGACCATGCCCGCACACCTGCCCGCCGGTGCGAAACCGTGCGCCAAGCTGTATCCGGCACTCGGCCGATTCACCTCGTCCGCGATCGGCACCACCGTCACCAGTTGCGCCTTCGCCGAGGAGGTGCGCAAGGCGTACGCGAATGGTGGTGACAGCACTATTACCGATCGGTCGGTCATGGCGCACAGTCCGATCAACAATCGGGATTACAAGCTGAATTGCACGGCAGGTGATCAATTCGCAACCTGCAGCGGCGGCGAGAACGCCATCGTCTATGTGTATTGAGTCGTAGCCGTTACCCGGTGTTCACGGGGGTGCGACCGCGCGATCGCGCGAAGCGGTGCAAGATATGCGCCATGCGCATCGGAGTGTTGACCGGAGGCGGCGACTGTCCAGGACTGAACGCGGTCATCCGTGCCGTCGTTCGCACCGCGAACGGACGCTACGGGGACGCGATCATCGGCTTCCAGGACGGCTGGCGCGGGTTACTCGAAGACCGAAAGATCACCATTCAGAACGACGATCGCACCGACCGCCTGCTCACCAAGGGCGGCACGATGCTCGGCACCGCTCGCACCAATCCCGACAAACTGCGTGCCGGACTGGACCAGATCAAACGCACCCTCGACGACAACGGGATCGAGGCACTGATCCCGATCGGCGGCGAGGGCACGCTCACAGCCGCGAGTTGGCTGTCCGACGAGGGCGTCCCGGTGGTCGGGGTCCCGAAAACCATCGATAACGACATCGACTGCACCGACGTCACTTTCGGCCACGACACCGCGCTGTCCATCGCCTCCGAGGCCATCGACCGGCTGCACACCACCGCCGAATCGCATCAGCGCGTCATGCTGGTCGAGGTGATGGGCCGCCACGCGGGCTGGATCGCGATCAACTCGGGCGTGGCGGCGGGCGCTCACCTCACGCTGGTTCCCGAGGTGCCCTTCGACGTGGGCGAGGTGTGCTCGATGATCAAGCGCCGCTTCCAGCGCGGCGATAAGCACTTCATCTGCGTGGTCGCCGAGGGTGCGCATCCGGCCCCGGATTCCGGATTCGCTCTGCTCGAGGGTGGCATCGACGAATTCGGCCACGAACGGTTCACCGGTGTCGCGCAGCAGCTGGGCACCGAGATCGAACGCCGCATCGGCAAAGAGGTCCGCACCACCGTGCTCGGTCACGTCCAGCGCGGCGGCAGCCCGACCCCGTACGACCGGGTGCTGGCGACTCGGTTCGGTCTGCATGCCGCCGAAGCCGTGCATGCCGGACAATTCGGCCAAATGGTTGCTCTGCACGGCACTTCCATCGATCTGGTCCCGTTGTCCGAGGCCACCAAGCAGCTCAAGCGGGTGCCGACCGAGCGCTACCGCGAAGCCGAGGCATTTTTTGGCTGATCCCGGCGGTTGTTGCACAATCGAGACCTGCCGAATTCCTTGTCGCACAGCTACTCTGGTCGTCGTGGCTCAACTCCAGGTATTCGACCTGCCCACCGATGCTGTCGCCGTATTCCGCCGCCGTGCTCGCATCGCGGGCATATCGATCGAAGCTCAGGTCCGTCAGGAACTGATCGCAATGGCGCATCGGCGAACTTCCGTGGACACGATCGTGGAATTCCTGGAAGCCCAGGGCCGCGATCTGACCCCGCAATTCGACTCCGATGCGGTGACCCTCATCCAGGTCTACGATCTGCCCGCCGACGCCCTCGGCATGTTCGGTCGCCGCGCCCGCGCCGCCGAACTCCCGCTCGGCGCCTACGTCCGCCGTGAACTCCTCGCCATCGCGCGCCGCGGCGGCATGTCGGACGCCATGCTGGAATTCCAAGAGGCACAAGAAGACGACCCCACCCTCGAACTCGACATGGACGCGATCGCCGCCGCGGTCCGATACGCCCGCGCGGACTGAACCTCCGCCCCGGCGTTCCGCCGGCGCGGGGGGCGATCGGGGCGGCGGTTGCAGGGGGGAATGGGAGCGATTGTCACGCCGGTTCGAGGCGCGGGCGGAGGTGATTGCCGCGCAACGATATCGGTTCGCTGAGCGGTCCTGCGCCGGTGTGGTGGGCGTGACCGTGAGGCCGCGCGCCCCGGAGTTCGTCCGAATTGTCCGCGCGGATCGGTAATGTTGTGGAATGCGCACTGGGCGATGGCTCGTCTCGGTTCTGATCCTGATCGTTGCGTTGGTGGCGGGCTGTTCGTCATCGGATAAGGGCCAGACCCGGTCGTTGACCGGGGATTGGCACGGGTCCATCGAGGTGCCCGGCGCGCCGTTGGCGGTGGGGGTGAGTTTCGCCGACAACGGCAGTGCCACCATCGACATCCCGTCGCAGGGTGTGAATGGCGCGGAGCTGAAAGATGTTTCCGCCGAACCGGATCGGGTGGCGTTCGCGATTCCGAACACTCCGGGCGATGCGGTGTTCGACGGCAAATTCGACAAGGATGCCAACCGGATCAGCGGTCAGTTCCGGCAAGCGGGCCAGAGCGTGCCATTGACGTTCGAGCCCGGCAAGATCGGGACGTCCGCGCATCCGCAGGAGCCGAAACCGCCGTACCCCTACCGCTCCGAGGACGTCACCTACCGCAACGGCGATATCGCCATCGCGGGCACACTGACTCTGCCCGAGGGCAACGGCCCCTTCCCGGCAATCCTGATGATCTCCGGCAGCGGCCCTCAGGACCGCAACGAAGAACTCATGGGCCACAAGCCTTTCCTGCTGCTGGCCGACACCTACACCCGTGCGGGTTATGCCGTACTGCGTACCGATGACCGCGGCGTCGGCGGTACCAGCGGCAAACTCGACGACGCCACATACAGCGATCTCGCCGCGGATGCGGCCGTCGGCGTGCGCTTCCTGCGCGCCCGCCCGGATATCGACCCGGCCCGCGTCGGACTGTTCGGCCATAGTGAGGGCGGCTATCTCGCACCCCTGGTGGCATCCCGCCCGGACAGCGGCGTCGCCTTCGCGATCCTGATGGCGGGCCCCTCGGTACCCGGCTGGGAGGTGCTGATCGAGCAGAACCGCGCACTGCTCAGCGCGGCGGGCGCAACGCAGTCCCAAATCGATGATCAGGTCACCTACATCACCGACTGGACCAATCTGATCCGCGCCGGTGACCTGGCCGCCGCCAAGGACCTCGCCTACCGCCACAACGAATCCCTCCCGCCGAACCAGCGCGCCTCCGCGGAAACCCTCGACGCCTACAACACCACGTACATGGCGTCCTTCATCACCTACGATCCGGCCACCGCGCTCTCCGCCCTGCGCATCCCGGTCCTCGCCTTCTTCGGCACCAAGGACATGCAGGTCCTCGCCACCCAGAACGAACAACCGATGCGCGACCGCCTGACCGCCGACCCGGACGCCACCGTGCACGTCTTCCCCGACCTGAACCACCTCATGCAACCCGCCAACTCCGGCCTGCCCAGCGAATACACCGGCATCGAAACCACCATCGCCCCCGACGTGCTCACCTACACCACCACCTGGCTCACCCAACACACCCAACCCCGCTAGCGAACCGCCCCGCTGGTCCGGTGCCGCACAGCAGGTCGGCACTGGCGACGCGACAGTCCAGCCCATGCTTCGGCGAGACACGGCAGTCGACGGGTGCGGTCGCTTGGCGAGGGCGGCGGGCGGGTCAATAGACTGATCGCTATGAGTGCACCCACCGTCGACTTGATGGACTATGCCGATGTCATCGACCGGTTCGAGCCGGTGCTCGGCATGGAGGTTCACGTCGAGCTGAACACCGCCACGAAGATGTTCTGCGGTTGTCCGACCGAGTTCGGCGCGGAGCCGAACACCCAGGTGTGCCCGGTGTGCCTCGGTCTGCCTGGCTCGCTGCCGGTGGTGAACGAGCAGGCCGTGGCGTCGGCGATCCGGATCGGGCTGGCCCTGAATTGCGCGATCACCCCGTGGGGCCGGTTCGCGCGCAAGAACTACTTCTACCCGGACCAGCCGAAGAACTACCAGATCAGCCAGTACGACGAGCCGATCGCCACCAACGGTCACCTCGACGTGGTTCTCGACGACGGCAGTATCTTCCGTGTCGAGATCGAGCGCGCGCATATGGAAGAGGACACCGGCAAGTCCACCCATATCGGTGGCTCGACCGGCCGCATCCACGGCGCGAGTCACTCGCTGCTGGACTACAACCGGGCCGGCGTGCCGCTCATCGAGATCGTCACCAAGCCGATCACCGGCGCGGGGGTGCGGGCGCCGGAGGTGGCGCGGGCCTACGTGACCGCGTTGCGTGAGGTTCTGAAGTCGCTGCAGGTCTCCGACGTCAAAATGGAGCAGGGTTCGCTGCGTTGCGATGCCAACGTTTCGCTGATGCTCATCGGCGCGACGGAATTCGGCACCCGCACCGAGACCAAGAACGTCAACTCGCTCAAGAGCGTCGAGGTCGCGGTCCGCTTCGAAATGCGCCGCCAGGCCGCCATTCTCGCCGACGGCGGTTCGATAGTGCAGGAGACCAGGCACTTCCACGAGAGCGACGGCACCACCTCGCCCGGTCGACGCAAGGAGACCGCCGAGGACTACCGCTACTTCCCCGAGCCGGACCTGGAACCCGTTGCGCCCGCCGAGGATTGGGTAGAGCAGTTGCGCGGCACGATTCCGGAGTACCCGTGGCTGCGCCGCGCGCGCATCCAGTCCGACTGGGGACTGTCCGCCGAGGTTATGCGCGACCTGGTGAACGCGGGCGCGCTGGATCTCATCATCGCGACCGTCGATGCGGGTGCTCCGGTCAACGAGGCCCGCTCGTGGTGGGTCGCCTACCTCACCGAAAAGGCCAAGGAGCGCGAGGTTTCCCTGGAGGAACTGCCGATCACGCCCGCCCAGGTGGCCGAGGTGATCAAGCTCGTCGAATCGAAGACGGTGAACAACAAGGTCGCCAAGCAGGTCGTCGACTTCGTGCTCGCGGGCGAGGGTGATCCGGCGAAGATCGTCGAGACCAAGGGCCTCGGCATGGTCAGCGACGAGACCGCGTTGCAGGCGGAGGTGCAGAAGGCGCTCGAGGCCAATCCCGATATCGCCGAGAAGATCCGCTCGGGCAAGGTGCAGGCCGCGGGCAAGATCGTCGGTGACGTCATGAAGGCGACGCGCGGCCAAGCCGATGCGGCCCGCGTGCGTGAGCTCGTGCTCGAGGCCTGCGCCTGAGTTCGGTCCGCACCGGCGGTTTCCCGACGAATGTGAAGTGGGCGGGTCCCCAAGGGACCCGCCCACTTTGCTATCGGCGCGGTTAGTCCGGTCCGGTGCCCTGCGACGGCGGCGGGATCTTGATCACCCGATCGTCGAACGGCCCGTGATTATCGTCATTGTTGACGGTGGTCGCCCAGATGGTGCCGTCCGCACCGGCGGCCGCACCGCCGAGCCTGCCGTATTTGTCCTGCACGGTGAATGTCGGCGCCGCAGTGATCGCGTGGGTGTTCGCATCCGGATTCGCGATCGCCAGCGCCTTCGCCCCCGACATCGCGATCGCCACCACATCGGGTCCGGCCGCGCAGCCACCCACGCCGGGCCGATCCGGCCAAGTCCACGCGGTGGTGATCGATCCGTCCCGGCCCAGGCGCTGCAGACGATCCTCGGTCGGGGTGCGATCGGTGATCCAGACGCTGTCCTTCCCGTCGTCGCACAGATCGCCCGCCGTGCCGAGGCCCGACGCCACGACCTCCGCATTGGCTCCCGGTGACGGCGAATTGATCCGCAACACCTTGCCCGCCAGCGACGACGGCGCACTTGCCAGACCGGGATTGCCCGCATCGCCGGTCAGCACCAACAGTTCGGTCGGCGAAATGAATTCCAGCGCACCGTGATTGCCGACCGATCCCTTCGGGATTCCGGTGAGGATGGTCTTCGGCGGCCCGTTCTCCGCGATGCGCACCACCCGGTTATCGGATCCGGTGGTGATGTAGGCGTAGATGAGTCCGTCCTCGCGATAAGTCGGCGAGAGGGCGATATCGGAGATGCCGCCGTCACCGGCGCCGTCAACATCGACCTGGCCGACCAGAATCGGCGGCGACTGCGGATCGCTCGGATCCACCGCGACCGTCTTGTAGATGCGTCCGGTGCGTCGCTCGGTGACGAGCGCATCTTCGCCGAGCGAGATGATGCCCGCGGTGGAATCCAGGCAGGTTGTGATCACATTCGGATCCGGATCGATGCACGGGCCGGTCGGGCGCGGGCGCTGCGAGGGGCTCTGCTGCGGCGATTTTGGTTCGGCGGGGTTGAAGGTCGGTTCGGGTGTGAACGGGCTGGAGGCGGAATCGTCGAATCGGGCGCAGCCGACCAGCAGGACGGAGCCGAGCGCCAGGCTCAGGGCGATACGCCCCGCGACAACCAAACTCATGGTTCAGACGTTACGGAAACCGCGGCCGATGTGCCGCTCCGGGTCGATAAACGGACACGCCGTCGCATCGAGACCGCCCACGCGGGCGCAAGGCCGCATAGGGTATCGACCGTGACCGAAGAGCCCAAAGACACATCCGCGCGCAAAACCGAGGGTGCGGCAACGCCTACGGATGAGCAGTCGGCGATGTCGTCCACCGGTCGTGGCGTGACCAGTCCCTACGATTCACCCACCGGCGTGCTGCCCAGATTGCCCTCCGATATCCCATCGCTCAGCCCCGATTCGGCCAAGGATGTGCCGCGCACCGAGGAGGAACTAGGCCTCGATCCGGAGATCCCCTCGGTCGGTGAACAGACCAGGGCGAACGAAGCCGCGTCCTATTCCTACGCCAGCATTCCGCCCGCCTCGAGCCCATCCGGTGGTGAGCCGAGCCGCCCGCTACGCCGCCGCAATGGCGACGCCCGCCGCGGCACTCTCGATCTCGGCCTGTTCGTGCTGCGCCTCGTCGTCGGCGGCACCTTCATCTACCACGGCCTGCAGAAGCTCACCACCTGGTTCAACGGCCAGGGGCTGGACAACACCCGCGACATGATGGCGTCGGGCGGCTGGGACCACGCGACCCTGTCGACCATCCTGGTCATCGCCGGTGAAGTCGGTGGCGGCGGACTGCTGGTGCTCGGTCTGGCCACTCCGCTCGCCGCGGGTGCCGTGCTCGCGGTGATCATCGACGCGTGGCTGTGGAAGCAGGGCATGATCCCCGGCTTCCAGTACAAGTCCTCGGTCAAGAGCGGTGTGGAACTGGAGTCCATCCTCGCGGGCACCGCCGTCGTCCTGCTGCTGACCGGACCCGGCCGCCTGTCCTTCGACCGCAACCGCGGCTGGGCCACCCGCCCCGCCTACGGTTCCCTCGTAGTCCTCATCCTGGCCGTGGCCGCCGCCATCGGCACCTGGTACTGGCTCCACGGCGGCAACCCGCTGACCGGGATCGGCCCGTTCAAGTAAACCTGCCCAATTCCACTGGCGCCCTTCGTCTTCGAGGGGCGCCTTTCGCTTCTGGGCGATGTCTGGTGGGGCACAAGGGGTCGGGTGTCGGGTAATTACGGCACGCGCCGCACGGCACCCTTGTCGGCGGACGTCGCGAGTGCGGCGTAGGCGCGCAGCGCGGTGGTCACCGGACGCACCCGATCGACCGGCTGCCAAGGCCGTTCGGACGCTTCCATTTTCGCGCGGCGTTCGGCGAGCACGGCATCGTCGACGAGCACCTCGAGGGTGCGGGTGGTGACGTCGATGCGGATCCGGTCGCCGTTCTCGATCAGGCCGATGGCGCCGCCGCTGGCCGCCTCGGGCGACATGTGGCCGATCGACAGACCGGAGGTGCCGCCGGAGAAGCGGCCGTCGGTGATCAGCGCGCACTCCTTGCCGAGACCGGCGCCCTTCAGGAATGCGGTGGGGTGCAGCATTTCCTGCATACCGGGGCCGCCGGCGGGACCCTCGTAGCGGACCACGATGACATCGCCCGGCTTGATCTTCTTGCCGAGGATCGCCGAAACGGCCTCCTCCTGCGACTCCACCACCACGGCCGGACCCTGGAAGGTGAACAGCTCCTCATCGATACCGGCGGTCTTGAGCACCGCGCCGTCGGGCGCGATATTGCCGCGCAGCACGACCAGCCCGCCCTCCTTGGTGTAGGCGTGCTCGAGATCGCGGATGCAGCCGCCCGCGGCATCGGTGTCCAGCGACGACCACCGGTTGCTCGTGGAGAACGGCTCGACCGTGCGCACCCCGCCCGGTGCGGCGTGGAACAGTTCGATGGCTTCCTCGGATGCCTTGCCGGAGCGGATATCCCAGGTGTCGAGCCATTCGTCGAAGCTCTTGGTGTGCACCGTCGTGACGTCGGTCTCCAGCAGTCCGGCCCGGCGCAGCTCGCCGAGGATGGCCGGAATGCCACCGGCCCGGTGCACATCCTCCATGTGGTAGTCGGAGTTGGGGGAGACCTTGGACAGCGTCGGCACCCGGCGGCTGGTCTCCTCGATGGTCGACAGATCGAAGTCGATCTCACCCTCCTGCGCGGCGGCCAGGGTGTGCAGCACCGTATTCGTGGAACCGCCCATCGCCACGTCCAGCGCCATCGCATTGCGGAAGGCCTTGGCATCGGCCACATTCCGCGGCAGCACCGACGCATCGTCCTCGCGATACCAGCGATTCGCGATATCGACGATCACGGTGCCCGCCCGCTCGAACAGCGCGTGCCGGGCGGCATGGGTGGCCAGCGTGGATCCGTTGCCGGGCAGTGCGAGTCCGAGCGCCTCGGTGAGGCAGTTCATCGAATTGGCGGTGAACATGCCGGAGCAGGAGCCGCAGGTCGGACAGGCACTGCGCTCGACCTCGGACAGACCGTCCTCGCTGACATTCATATTGGCGCTGGCCGCGATCGCGGTGATCAGATCGGTCGGCGCCTGTGCGACACCGCCGACGACCACGGCCTTACCGGCCTCCATCGGCCCGCCGGAAACGAAGACGGCCGGGATGTTCAGGCGCATAGCGGCATTGAGCATGCCGGGTGTGATCTTGTCGCAATTGGAGATGCACACCAGCGCGTCGGCGGTGTGCGCGTTGGCCATGTATTCGACCGAATCGGCGATGATTTCACGCGAGGGCAGCGAGTAGAGCATGCCGCCGTGGCCCATCGCGATGCCGTCGTCGACCGCGATGGTGTGGAACTCTCTCGGTACACCGCCCGCGGCGCGCACCGCGTCCGCGACGATCTCACCGACATTCTTCAGATGCACGTGGCCCGGTACGAACTGCGTGTAGGAGTTCGCGATGGCGACGATCGGCTTACCGAAGTCGGAGTCGGTCATACCGGTGGCGCGCCAGAGTGCGCGCGCGCCTGCGGCATTGCGGCCGATGGTGGTTGTCCGTGAACGAAGCGGTGGCATGTAAATCCTCGGGAGGTCGCGGGGGCTGATGTGCGACTGCGCGGAGTTCGCTCGATGAGCGAATTCAGCGACCGACCACGTTACTCCTGCGCGTGGCGGGGATTTCGGGGCGGTCGACGGCACTGATCGCGATCGGTGTGTGGTTCGGGATGGTGTCGCCGCGAGGGTGGTCGTCGGCGCGGACGGTGTCATCGGCCGCGTCGGTTCCGGCACCGTCGGTATCCACTGGTCCGGTGCGGGCGGGCGGGGATTGTTCGCCCGACGCGGTCACCGGATCGCGCATCCGGCAGCGAGCCTACCTGGCCGCGGTCCTATCCCCGCCGCTGGCGAACCGCTAGTCGTCGGAGTCGCGCGCGTCGATCGTTACGCGTCGGAGTCGCGCGCGTCGGTGTCGGAGTCGCGCGCCGCGATTGCGGTGGCAGGTGCTTCGACGTCGGTGCTGGCCCCTTCCGCCGTGGCTTTGGCCGCTTCCGCGTTGGCCTCGGTCTCGGTCGCTTCCGCGTTGGCTTGGGCTTCGGGGGCTTCAATCCCAGCCGTGGTCGACTTCGCCTCGTCCTCGCTCTCGCGCGCCTCGTACTCCGCCTCCCGCGCCGCCGCCTCCGCCGCGAACAGATCCGGAATCCGACCGTTCGACGCGCGGATCAGATCACGCAACCGGTCATAGCTGACGGCGGGCAGCTTCACCTCGGTGTCATCGGTGAGATGCGCACGCACGAACCCGCGCTTCGGAATGCCGACCCCCGCGACCTGTGTCCAGTCGAGGTGCCGCGAACTGAAAACCGTGCGCAGATCCAGCCCGTCCTCGGACACCGTGGTGCGCGTGCGTTCGATCCACACCGCCGCCGCGACCGGGAGCAGCAGCAGCCACCACAGTCCGATCGGCCAGCCGACGAAGGCGAAGAAGACACAGAACAGCAGCACCAGCACACCGAGGTGGGCCATCTGCGTAATGCGGATGACCTGCGCCGTCTGCGTCGGCTCGGTCGGTTCCGGCGAACTACCCGTCTCCGATCCCGCCGCGGGCGTGTGGGACGATTTAGCCGGTGGCACGGACTGATGCGGTGATGACACACCACCATCCTCGCATCATGGTGAACGGACTCGAGCACCCGCTCGGTCTCACATAATGAGACCTGTTTGACTGATCGACTCGCGCACACATACCGTCATGCGCGTGAATCGAAACGAGTTGCTCGTAATCGGCCGGCGCGTCCAGCGTTGAGCCTGACTACCTGAGTCGAATACGTCAGCTCGCGTTGCGACGCGCCACCCTCGAACAGCCATGCGCTGTCGGGGGCTTTTTTGTGTTCGGGACAAAAGTCCTGGCATGTGGCCGCTTCGCAAGGCACCACGTGCAAGCACAGTTGTCCGGGGTCTAGTACGAACAGTTAGGAACGAAGACGGTGAGTGCACCAACCGCACGGCCCGGGCCCGCGGCCCGCAGGCCGGCGCCTTCGGCGAATCAGCAGGCCGCGCCCGCTGGCGGTCCGGCGAACGCGGCGAACCGCCGCCAGGTCCCGCCCGAGCGGGTCACCGGCGCGCAGTCCGTCGTCCGCTCCCTCGAGGAGCTCGGCGTCGACACGGTATTCGGCATTCCCGGCGGCGCGATTCTCCCGGTCTACGACCCGCTCTTCGATTCCACCAAGGTCCGTCACGTCCTCGTCCGGCACGAGCAGGGCGCGGGCCACGCGGCCACCGGTTATGCGCAGGCCACCGGCAAGGTCGGCGTCTGCATGGCCACCTCCGGTCCGGGCGCGACCAACCTGGTCACCCCGATCGCCGACGCGCAGATGGACTCGGTTCCGATCGTCGCCATCACCGGCCAGGTCGGGCGCGGCCTGATCGGCACCGACGCATTCCAGGAAGCCGATATCTCCGGCATCACCATGCCGATCACCAAGCACAACTTCCTCATCACCGATGGTATCGACATCCCGCGCATGATCGCGGAGGCCTTCTACCTGGCCTCGTCCGGTCGTCCGGGTGCCGTGCTCGTCGACATCCCGAAGGACGTACTGCAGGCGCAGACCACCTTCAGCTGGCCGCCGGAGATGCGGCTGCCCGGCTACCGTCCGGTGACCAAACCGCACGGTAAGCAGGTGCGCGAGGCCGCGCGGATGATCCTGGAAGCCAAGCAGCCGGTGCTCTACGTCGGCGGCGGCGTGATCAAGGCCGACGCCTCGCCCCAGCTGCTGGAGCTGGCCGAACTGACCGGCATCCCGGTGGTCACCACCCTGATGGCGCGCGGTGCGTTCCCGGACAGCCACCAGCTCAACATGGGCATGCCGGGCATGCACGGCACCGTCGGCGCCGTCGCCGCCCTGCAGAAGTCCGATCTGCTGATCACGCTCGGCGCGCGTTTCGACGACCGCGTCACCGGTCAGCTGGACTCCTTCGCGCCCGACGCGAAAATCATCCACGCCGATATCGACCCGGCCGAGATCGGTAAGAACCGGCACGCCGATGTCCCGATCGTCGGCGACTGCCGCGAGGTGATCGTCGAACTGATCGAAACGCTGAAGGCCGACCCCTCCGGCGCGCCGAAACTGAACCTCACCGACTGGTGGCAGTACCTCGACGGCATCCGCAAGAGCTACCCGCTCGGCTGGACGACGCCGAGTGACGGATCGCTGTCGCCGGAATTCGTCATCGATGCGCTGGGCCGCCTGGCCGGACCCGACGCCATCTACTGTGCCGGCGTCGGTCAGCACCAGATGTGGGCCGCGCAGTTCATCAAGTACGAAAAGCCGCGCACCTGGCTGAATTCCGGTGGTCTTGGCACCATGGGCTACGCCGTCCCGGCCGCCATGGGCGCCAAGATGGGCGCGCCGGACAAAGAGGTGTGGGCGGTCGACGGTGACGGCTGCTTCCAGATGACCAACCAGGAGTTGGCCACCTGCGCCGTCGAGGGCGTGCCGATCAAGGTCGCGCTGATCAACAACGGCAACCTCGGCATGGTCCGCCAGTGGCAGACCCTGTTCTACGAGGAGCGCTACTCCAACACCGATCTGGGCACGCACACCCTGCGCATCCCCGATTTCGTCAAACTCGCCGAAGCCCTCGGCTGCCACGGCATCCGGGTCGAGCGCGAGGAAGACGTGGAGGCCGCGATCCGCGAGGCGCAGTCCATCAACGACCGTCCCGTGGTGATCGACTTCATCGTCGGCAAGGACGCCCAGGTGTGGCCGATGGTCGCCGCGGGCACCAGCAACGACGAGATCATGGCCGCGCGCGGCATCCGCCCACTCTTCGACGAGGACGAGCAGGCCGCCGAGCCCGCCGTCATCCACGAGGCGATGTCGCACGACAAGAGCAAGGGGACCGAACAGTGAGTACGACTCACACCCTCAGCGTGCTGGTCGAGGATAAGCCGGGCGTGCTGGCACGGGTCGCGGCGCTGTTCTCCCGCCGCGGCTTCAATATCGAATCGCTGGCGGTCGGCGGCACCGAGATCCCGGAGATCTCGCGCATGACCATCGTCGTCACGGTCGAGGATCTGCCGCTCGAGCAGGTCACCAAGCAGCTCAACAAGCTGGTCAACGTCATCAAGATCGTGGAGCAGGACGCCGACACCTCGGTCGCCCGCGAACTGATCCTGGTGAAGGTGCGTGCGGACGCCAGCGTGCGGACCCAGGTCATCGAGGCGGTTACGCTCTTCCGGGCGAAGGTGATCGACGTCTCGCCGGACGCGCTCACCGTCGAGGCGACCGGAACCCGGTCCAAGCTCGACGCGCTGCTGCGGATGCTCGAGCCGTATGGCGTCCGGGAGATCGTGCAGTCCGGTGTGGTGGCCGTTGGCCGCGGACCCAAGTCGATCACAGCGACTCGCTAACGCTCGCCGCGGTGGCCGCGCTGTGTTCTTCGGGCCAGCCCAAAAAGCGGGCTGGCCAGCTGAACCGCTTGAAACTAAACAACTTTCGACAAGAAGAACAAGAAGGGAACCTACAGTGGCAGTCGAGATGTTCTACGACGACGACGCCGACCTGTCGATCATCCAGGGCCGCAAGGTCGCTGTCATCGGCTACGGCAGCCAGGGCCACGCGCACTCGCTGAGCCTGCGCGACTCCGGTGTCGAGGTCCGCGTCGGCCTCGCTGAGGGTTCGAAGTCGCGGCCGAAGGCCGAAGAGGCGGGCCTGACCGTCGGCACCCCGGCGGAGGTTTCCGCATGGGCTGACGTGATCATGGTGCTGGCCCCCGACACCGCCCAGGCGTCGATCTTCACCAACGACATCGAGCCCAACCTGAAGGACGGCGACGCGCTGTTCTTCGGCCACGGCCTCAACATCCACTTCGGCCTGATCAAGCCCCCGGCCAACGTGACCATCGGCATGGTCGCGCCGAAGGGCCCGGGCCACCTGGTGCGTCGCCAGTTCGTCGACGGCAAGGGCGTTCCGGCCCTGATCGCGGTCGAGCAGGACCCGAAGGGTGAGGGCCAGGCGCTGGCGCTGTCCTACGCCAAGGGCATCGGCGGCACCCGTGCCGGCGTCATCAAGACCACCTTCAAGGAAGAGACCGAGACCGACCTGTTCGGTGAGCAGGCTGTGCTCTGCGGTGGTACCGAAGAGCTGGTCAAGACCGGTTTCGAGGTCATGGTCGAGGCGGGCTACGCGCCGGAGATGGCGTACTTCGAGGTGCTGCACGAGCTCAAGCTCATCGTCGACCTGATGTACGAGGGCGGCATCGCCCGCATGAACTACTCGGTCTCCGACACCGCCGAATTCGGTGGCTACCTGTCGGGTCCGCGGGTCATCGACGCCGACACCAAGAAGCGCATGCAGGACATCCTGCGCGACATCCAGGACGGCACCTTCGTCAAGCGCCTCGTCGCCAACGTCGAGGGCGGCAACAAGGAACTCGAGGCGCTGCGCAAGGCCAACGCCGAGCACCCGATCGAGGTCACCGGCGCCAAGCTGCGCGGCCTGATGAGCTGGGTCGACCGGCCGATCACCGAAACCGCGTAATACGCGCGAACAGCACAGTGGCCCATCCCGATTCGTCGGGGTGGGCCATTGTCGTTTCGGGCCGACGCCGAAGTGGACCTCGGTGTTTGCGGGATTCGAGGGTATCGCGGATCGGCGTTTCTGGTCGGGATTCACGGAAAACCGATCTTCCTGGAGATAACCTCTCTATCCGATTCTAGATGCCATGGGTACTCCCAAAATCGCAGGAAGGATCAGAAATCGTGCGCAGCCGAATATTTGGATTGGCCGCAGCTTTGACGGGAACCCTCATTGTTGTCGGAGGCGGGACGGTCACTGCTCCACATGCATGGACGCAACCGGCCGGTGAGCAACCAGTCGCGGAGGCCGATTTCTACCTTCCGCCGCCATCGCTTCCGGACGGGCGGGGCACCATCGTTCGCGCTGAACCGGCGGCGGTGGCAATGTCGGCACCCGGGCAGCCAGGATTGGTCCCCGCAGCGGCGACGCGGCTCATGTACGTCAGTAGTGATACCCACGATGCGCGTACGGCGGTTGTGGGCACGTATCTGCAGCCGAGTGTGCCGTGGACCGGCCCGGGTGAGCGGCCTCTGGTCGCGTACGCGGGCGGTACCAAGGGACAGGGCGATCAATGCGCGCCCTCGAAGCTGATGACGCAGATCGTCCAGGCCCAGGCTCCGTTGGACATAATCTTCGAATACGATCTGGTGGCAATCCGTTCGCTGCTCAACCGTGGTATCGCGGTAGTGGTGACCGACTATCACGGCCTCGGCACGCCCGATGTGCACGACTATCTGAACCGCAAAGCGCAGGCCTACGCGGTACTGGACTCCGCGCGCGCCGCGTTGCAATTGCCCGGCTCCGGCCTAAACCCCGGCACGCCGGTCATTCTCTACGGGTATTCGCAGGGCGGTATGGCCTCCGCCGGCGCGGCCGAACTGCAATCGAGCTACGCCCCCGATCTGAATGTGCGCGGCGCCTACGTCGGTGGGCCGGTGGTGGACGATGAATACTTCATCGGATACAACGACGGCCGCGCCGATTTCGCACCGTCGATCGCCTGGATACTCAACGGCATTGCCGCCGACTACCCGGAAACTCGCCCGGTGTTGGACGCCGAACTCAACGACCTCGGCAAGGCGATCCTGCAGGAATCCCTGGGCAAATGCGCGGTCCCGGTCGGACTTGCCCAGGAGCATGGGAATACGGCGGAGTGGACCACCAGCGGCGAACCGCTCACCGCCGTTATCGATCGGTCCCCGGCGTTGCAGTCGGCATTCGCCGAGCAGCGAATCGGCACACGCGCGCCGGCCATTCCGGTACTTGCCGCCTCGGCCATGAACGACCAGGGAGCGCCATTTGTGCCGGTGCGCGACGTGGCCGCTGGCTGGTGTGGTGGCGGAGTGCCGGTTCAGCTGGAATCGAACGCCGAAATTCCCCCGGCATCCGGACTCGTGGGCACCCACGTGATTGCCTTCTTCCCGTCACTGGTGGCCTCGCAGCAATGGTTGACCGATCGGCTCGCGGGTATGCCCGCTCCATCCAACTGCGCGGCGCTGCCGTAGCACGGTGATTTCCGGTGCATAATGCCCGGCGGCGGGTCGGTTTCAGGCCGAAACCCGCCGCCGGCATGCTGATCGAGTACCGCGTTCGATTCTCCCGGCCGCGGCGACGATGCACCCCTCGGCTCAGGAAATTCGTTAGGTCAGAAGGTGGTTTTCGGCAGATTGCTGGCAGTCGGCGCGGGCACAGCTATTCTGGAGCGACAGTTTTACCGCAACGGATTTCGGCGGCCCCACCCCCTGTCAGTGTTGTTCTGTTGGAGGCTCGAGGCACCTATGTCGATCTTCGAGAATACGGAAAGACGCGACCCCAAACGGTATCTGTGGATACTGGGGTTGATCGCTCCGACTTGCGCCGTACTTCCTTCACAACTCGTGGTCCATACCGGCCTCGAAATATTCTGGTGGATCGGTCCGATCATCGTGCTGGTGGTGATCCCGCTGCTGGACTGGGCGATAGGGAATGACGGGAGCAATCCGCGGGACGAGGATTACGAGTCCTTGTCCAACGATCGCTTCTACCGTTGGTGCACTTACCTTTTCCTGCCGCTACAGTTCGTCGGCCTGCTCATCGCGGGATATCTCTGGGCCAGACCGGCGCTGAGCATGTCCGACAAGCTGGGTTTGGCCGTGACCCTCGGGTTCGTATCGGGCATCGGAATCAACGCCGCCCACGAACTCGGCCATCGAGTCGAGCACCTCGAACGCTGGCTGGCGAAAATCGCACTGGCGCAATCGGGATACGGGCACTTCTTCGTCGAGCACAACCGCGGCCACCATGTGCGCGTCGCGACGCCGGAAGATCCGGCCAGTGCCCGATTCGGCGAATCACTGTGGGAGTTCCTGCCGCGCACTATGCTCGGCGGCTTCCGCTCGGCTCTGGTGCTGGAGCGTGATCGCCTTTCGCGCAAGGGAAAGCGCTGGTTCTGCTTGGACAATCATCTGCTGCAGGCTTGGTCGATGAGTGTCGCGCTATTCGGCACGCTGATCGTCCTCTTCGGGCCCGCGGTGATCCCGTTTCTGGCGCTGCAGGCGCTGATCGGCGCCGGGCTGCTCGAGACGGTGAACTACGTCGAGCACTACGGCCTGCTTCGCCCGCGCGGTCGCAATGGCAACTACGTGCGCTGCTCCCCGCGTGACAGCTGGAACAGTGACCGTCTGGTCACGAACATATTCCTGTTCCATCTACAACGCCACAGTGACCACCACGCGAATCCGGGGCGCCGCTACCAGACCCTGCGCAGCTCTGAGCAGGCACCGCAGCTACCTGCCGGCTACGCAAGCATGATCCTGTTGGCCGCCGTCCCGCCGATCTGGCGCGCGGTCATGGACCGTCGGGTCCTTGCCCATTACGGCGGTGATATCACCCTCATCAACACCAAACCTCGGACGAGGCGTCGCCGCATCTCCGCTCGCTTGCGCCGGACACGTGCACTGACCGCCACATCGGCGGAGCCGGCTACTCGCCCGTAGCGGCGCGGTTGCCTATCGTCTTCGGGGACATCGGAGTCGGAACCACTTCTGCCGAACAGATCGCGAGTCGTGAGCATCTCATCCACCACACTTGTCCCCGCTTCCGTACCGAGCCCGGCATCGGCCGGTCGACGTGCCGAGGCCATCCACCGCTTTCTCGTCAAACCAGCCGACGCGGGCATCGCCGGTTCGGTCGACGGCGGCAAGCTACTCGAATGGATCGACAAGGTCGCCTATGCGGCGGCGGCTCAGTGGAGCGGTTGCTACTGCGTTACCGCCTACGTCGGGAATATTCACCTGGACCGTCCGATCGCGGTCGGTGAATTGGTCGAACTGCACGCGAATCTCGTGCACACCGGGCGCACCAGCATGCATATTCTCGTCAGCGTCTATTCGACCGATCCCACGCGACGCAAGCCGGTGCAGACGGCGCAGTGCCTGACGATCTTCGTCGCGATCGACGACAACCGGCGGACCGTCGAAGTGCCGCAATGGAATCCGACGTCGATTCTGGAACTCGAGCGGCATCGGCAAGCGCGAGCGCGGGTTTCGGTTCGGAAGCGGATCGAGGAGGCGATGGCCGCGCAGCATTACACAGCGGCGGGTACAGCTCCGACGTCGATTCTGCGATTCCTGGCCGCGCCTTCGGATATCAACTGGGGCGGCAAGGTGCACGGCGGTCGCACCATGCAGTGGATCGATGAGGCCGCGTATATCTGCGGTGCCGATTGGGTTGGGCAGCACGTGATTACGTCGTACTTCGGCGGGATCCGGTTCTACCGGCCGATTGTCATCGGGCATATCGTCGAGGTGAGTGCGCGGCTGATTTACACCGGGCCGCGGAGTATGCACGTGAGCGTGCACGTGACGTCGACGGATACGCATTCCGATGAGCCGGCGCTCGCCGCGCACGGTCTCGCGGTTGTTGTCGCGGTCGATGAGAACGGTAAGGCGCGGCCGGTGCGCCAATGGGTTCCGGTTTCCGCGGAGGATGAGGCGCTCGACGCGCATGCGCGGCATCTCATCGAATTGCGTGCCGAGGTGGAGCGGTTCACGCAGGCGAGTGATGTGCCCGCCGATGCCGAGCCCAACCATTTCCGGGTGCCGATGCCGTGACAGGTTGTAGCGGCTGGCCCGGGGTGCGGCTTCCCGTTGCGGTGGTCCGGACTAACTGAGGCCGGACCACCGCGGCGCGGGCTAGTTGGTGTTCGGTCTGTGCTGGTTGTTCGGGTTGAGCGGGCTGTTCGGGTTGGCCGGGTTATTGGGGTTGAGCGGGCTCATCGGATTAGCCGGGTTATTGAGGCTGTGCTCCCACTGGTATCGCGGGTTGGCCGGATTGTTCGGGTTGGCCGGATTGTTCGGGTTCAGTGGGCTCATGGGGTTCGCCGGATTGTTCAGGTTGTGCGCCCATTCGCGGGCCTCCCGGTCCCGCCGGTCCTGCTCGTACCGCCACGCCTGTTCGCACTCGTCCCGGTGCTCGGGTGCCTCACAGTCATCCGATCCGGCGGAACCTGTTGCGGGTGCGGCCGACGCCGGAATTGCCGAGGCGGTCAAGGGAACAGCGATGAGAGCGGCGGCCACGGCCACCTGGGCCAGCATCCGACGGGGCGTCATTGTCATTCTTCCACTCTTACGTGCACGTGCCGAAAAATCTCCTGCCGCAGCGAGATTCAGGGCGATTTCAGTCGAAAGTATGAGGCGCGATAGGCCTGGAGTAGGGGGTGTCCCCGAGCCGAATCGATCCGAAGTCGGTTGCCGACAAGGCCTCTCGGGCGTGAGTCCAGCGCCATGGTCGTCGCACATCCAGTAGGCACTTCGCCCACGTATAGCCTCTGCGCGATACGCACGGGGTATGCGACAGCTGCCGGGCTGGTGTTGGAGAGGTAGGCGGTGTTGAGGGGGCTGGCGGCAGGACAACGGCCCGGCATCTGTAGTGCCGGGCCGTTTGCTCTCGATCAGCTGCTGCCGAATGTTCCGCGGGGGAACAGGTGGCGGGGGAATCGCCACGGGTCGTTCCAGCGGCCCGGGAGATCGCAGTCGTCCCAACGGCCGGGGCTGTGGTTCCAGTCGTCGAAGAAGCCGGGGCGGTCGCAATCCCAATCGTTGTTGTGCGGGTGCCGCACCTCGGTCACGCCGGGTTCGCTGGTGGCCGGGTCGGCCGAGGCGGGTATGGCCAGTGCGGTCAGCGGGACTGCGGCGAGGGCGCAGGCCATGGCCACCCGGGTCAATCGGCGGGGAGTCGTTCTCGAGAACACCGTGGATCCTTTCTATCTGCGCGTCCGCGGGGGACGCCGTCGTTGCTCGCCGGATGCAGGGGATGCCCGGCGACGCAACGATTTGCACGTCCACACTCGGCCGCGACCGGTCGAATGGCAATGGTGCGAACACGATTTCAGGGAGATTCATCCTTTGGTATGACGAGTCCCCCACGCGGTGGGTGTCGGCCTCAGGGATGGAGCGGAAATCCGCTGGTTCTAGACTGTTACCGATGAGTAAGTTCTTTGGCTCGGTCGACGAGGTGACGCGGCGGCTCACCGACGCCGGATACCTGCCCTCCACCGACATCGCCACCGCGGTGTTCCTCGCCGGTCACCTGGGCAAGCCCCTGCTGATCGAGGGTCCCGCTGGCGTCGGCAAGACCGAGCTGGCCAAGGCGATCGCCACCGCCACCATTTCCGACCTCGTGCGCCTGCAGTGCTACGAGGGCATCGACGAGGCTCGCGCGCTCTACGAGTGGAATCACGCCAAGCAATTGCTGCGCATCACCGCCACCGACAACGCGAGCTGGGACAGCACCCGCGACCACGTCTTCACCGAAGAATTCCTGCTGCAACGTCCGCTACTGGCCGCGATCCGGAACCCACATCCGACCGTGCTGCTCATCGATGAACTCGACAAGGCTGATATCGAGCTCGAAGGACTGCTACTCGAGGTCCTCGGCGACTATCAGGTCAGCATTCCCGAACTCGGCACCGTGACCGCCGTCCGCAAGCCCTTCGTCCTCGTCACCTCGAACGCCAACCGCGACCTCTCCGAAGCGCTGAAACGCCGTTGCCTCTACCTCCACATCGACTATCCGACAGCGGAATTGGAGCGCGCGATCGTCCGCGTGAAGGTCCCCGAGCTCGACGAGACTCTGGGGGAGCCGGTAGTGCGAACCGTCGCCGCCCTCCGCGAACTCGCCCTCCGCAAACCGCCCTCGATCGCCGAAACCATCGACTGGGCAAGAACTCTCGTAGCCCTGGGTGCCCGAAACCTATCCGGCACCATCGTCCGATCCACCCTCGGCGTACTGCTCAAATACCAGGCCGACCACCGCATAGCCATCGATCGCCTCGAACTTCCCGCAGCCGATCCGCACGAACACAGGTCGTCATGATTGCCGCTGTCGCGATCCGAGTCGCGCCCGAATGGACGTGCATGCGATGCACGGCGCATGAATATGTCGCCCATCAACTGCCGCACCGTTTATCCGGATCTTTTGCGGGCGTCTGCGACGAGTGCGGATCTCGCCGACGCGTGGGGCAGGTGGGCGAGGCGGGTCGGCGCCGATCGGGCCGACGGACGCGGGCGAGCGCGTGTAGTGGAGAACCGCTCTGGGTGCGGTGCGACGATGTATCAACTGCCGCACCATATCTCGGTATCAGCACCTTTCAAGGCAACGGCTCGGGATCCCGACAATGGGTGCGGCTGCCGGGGAAGGGGACCGAGTGGTGACGTCACCCGGGCGGCGCAGCCCTGAGCAGCCCACCAGCACTATGACCGATCGTTTGGTCGAGTTCGTCGGTTTACTGCGCGAGCACGGCATCTCCGCGGGCCCGAGCGAAACCATCGATGCCGCCGAGGCAATGCTCGCGCTCGGCCTATCCGACCGCAACCGCCTGCGCTCCGGTATGGCCGCCTGCCTGCTGCGCCTCAACGGCCAGCGCGCCGTCTTCGACCAGCTCTTCGATCTCTACTTCCTCACCGCCGAGCAACCGGTGACCCCGTCCACGTCCGAATCCATCGACGATCTGCGCGACCGCCTGGTGGATGCACTCGCTCGAGACGACCGCGCTGCTGTCACCGAACTCGCCCGGCAGGCACTCACCGCACTTGGTGGCTACGGGGGAGTCGGCGCCGGCGAGCCCACGCGCCCGGTCACCACCGCATCGGGTGCGGGCTGGTCCTCCTATCTGACCATGAAATCCCTACGGCCAGAAGAACTTACCGATCGCATCGTCGAGAGCATGGGCACCGATCTCGACGCCACCGTCCGCACCATCGAAGCCGACCGTCGCCTGCGTGAATTCCGCACCGCCGTCCAAACCGAGGCGCGCCTGCGCTCCGCCCAACTCCGTGGCACCGAGTACATCGCCCGCCGTGGCGTCGAATCCAGTACCGACCAGATCGACTTCCTCGGCGCCCGCACCCAGGACCTCGCCGAAATGCGCCGCCTGGTAAACCCTTTGGCCCGCAAACTCGCCACCCGCCTCGCCGCGCGCCGCCGCAAGGCGGTCCGCGGCCAGATCGATATGCGCCGCACCTTGCGTCGATCCATGGCCACCGGTGGCGTGCCGATCGACCCGGTTCTTCGCGCTCGTAAACACGGCCGTCCCGACCTGGTCGTACTCGCCGACTTATCCGGCTCAGTAACGGGTTTCGCCGAATTCACCCTGCAACTCGTCCAGGCGCTGCAGGACCAATTCAGCAGGGTCCGCAGCTTCGGCTTCATCGACACCTGCGACGAAATCACCGCCCACTTCACCCCCGGCGAACCCCCGACCCCCGACCTGGCCGCGCGAATCATTCGCCATACCAACGTCGCCCGCTTCGGCAGCAGCAACTACGGCGAGGCCTTCCAGGGCTTCGTCGACAACTACCTCGACGCTCTAGGCCCCCGCACTTCCCTCTTGATCCTCGGCGACGCTCGCACCAACCGCACCGACCCCAATCTCCCTGCCCTGCAAGCAATGTCGGACCGAGCCAAACACGCCTACTGGCTCAATCCCGAACCCGCCCGCTCCTGGTCCACCGGCGACTCCGCCGCCCAGGTGTATGCCGAGCGGATAACGATGCATGAATGCCGCAACGTCAAGCAGTTGGCCGAGGTAGTCGGTCGGCTACTGCCAGCTTGACCGCTGCGATGAGGTGTATGCCGAGCGGAATAACCATGCACGAATGTCGCAACGTCAAGCAGTTGGCCGAGGTGATCGGTCGGCTACTGCCAGCTTGACCGCTGCGATGAGGTGTATGCCGAGCGGAATAACCATGCACGAATGTCGCAACGTCAAGCAGTTGGCCGAGG